>JBFWWQ010000085.1:0-10964 GCA_050246095.1 Pseudorhodoplanes sp. | reverse complement strand
GCCCCATGGCGTCGGCATCGACTACTGGAATGCCGAGATGGGCGGCGGCCATCAGCGGATGCATGCCGTTTATGCCGCCGATCTCGATTCCCATCACGCCCCTGAAGCGGACGCCGAGATAGTTCTGCATGACCTCGACCGAGCGCGCAATGACGCGGCTGTCGACGAGCCGCTCCTGGTTGACGAGCGGGGCGCCCATGGTCGAGACGACGGCAACTTTGTCGTTGTCCTCGAGCTCGGACGCATCCATCAGCCTCAGGTGCGTGCCCTGCCGGTAAAGCTCGCGCATGTTGAGCAGCGCATGGTAGGGGCTGCCGCCTCCGCCGGTGCCCAGGATCCAGGTGCCAACGGCAAGCGCCTCGATGTCATCGCCTGTCAGTTCTCTCATCGCGCGATGGCCCGCTGTCTCCGTTCGACGGCTTCGTGCTCGCGGTCGCCGGCCTGGATCTGGCGCGCCGTGCGCGTCAGCATGTCGGCGATTTCCAGGCGGTCGGTCTTCGATACGAGATGCGCGGGGAAGGAGACGCACAGGGCCAGCGTTTCGGTGAGCGGATCGTTCACCGCGACCGAGACCGAGCCGACATCCGGCACCGCCTCGTCAATCGCCTCGCACCACCCAGTGCGCCGCACGCGGGCAAGGCGTGTCAGCAACTCGTCGATCGATTGCGGCGCGTTTTCGGCGTGGACCCGGAAATCGCCGGGCGAACTGTAGAGGCGGCGGATCTCGTCGTCCGTCAGGCGGGCGAGAAGTGCGCGCCCAGTCGATGTCGCGTAGGCGGGCGCGCGGCTGCCCAGCGGGGTGACGACACGCAGGGGCTCCGCGCCGCGGAAGACGCGCAGCACCAGAATGTCGATGCCGTCGAGCACCGAGATATAGCCGCTGTGCCGCGTCGTCTTGCAGATGTCAGCGAGTGCGGTCTCCGCCGCCTCCATCAGCGTGGAGTTGCGGCCGTGCAGGCTTGCGACCTCGATCAGCAGATTGCCTGCGCGATAGCGCGGGGAATTTCCGATCGGCGCAAGCAGCCCTTCCTCCATCATGGCCTTGAGAAGCCGCGAGACCGAACTCTTGGGCATGTTGAGAAGCCGCGCAACCTCCGTCACCGAAAGTTCGAGACGCTCGGGTGAGAGCAGGCGCAGGACGGCGGCGGCGTTGCGGATTGTGGACACGGCGTTAAGAGGTTGCAAAATATGGAACCACTGTTCAAAATACTGGAACAGTTCGAGCGGTTCAAGGGGTAGGAGAGTGTCTACGTGCAGCGCATGCGGATAATGCCAAAAGGGCTATGCGTCTACGGCACAATTCGATCCTATGGAGGAACGGGGGCTGGCCGGACGGGCCGGAAGCCGCGGGGATGCAGTCTGACGTGAACGCTTGGAAAACGGCCTCCGTAGCCGACGAGGGGCGCGCCCTGCGCGAGCATCTCCTGTCGCTTCCGCTCGATATTCTGCTGCGGGATGCGCGCGGTACGATGCGCGCCGGGCATGGCGAACGCATCTCCTATTCGCGCAAGGTGTTCATCCCGCTGACCCGTCTATGCCGCGACGTGTGCAGCTATTGCACCTTCGCGACGTCGCCACGCCAAGTCGGATCGGCCTATCTGTCGCCCGAGGAGGTTCTCGTGATCGCCCGCGCGGGGGAGGATGCCGGCTGCAGGGAGGCGCTGTTCACGCTCGGCGACAAGCCGGAGCTGCGCTATCCCGCCGCGCGCGCTGCGCTGCGCACGCTCGGCTTCGCCAGCACCGCCGACTATCTCGCTTTCACCTGCGAGCTTGTATTGAGGGAGACGAGCCTCCTGCCGCACGTCAATGCCGGCGTCATGAGTGATGACGAGATGATCGCGCTCCGCCGCGTCAGCGTTTCGCAAGGCATCATGCTCGAAACCGCGGCCGAGCGCCTTTCGCTGCATGGGGGGCCGCATTACGGCTCGCCCGACAAGCTGCCGGCGGTGCGGCTTGCCAATATCGAAGCGGCCGGTCGTCTCGCGATTGCGTTCTCAAGCGGCATTCTCATCGGAATCGGGGAGACGCGCCCCGAGCGACTCGACGCGCTCTTCGCGCTGCGTGCCCTGCATCGCCGCTTCGGGCATCTGCAGGAGATCATCGTCCAGAATTTCCGAGCCAAGACCGACACACGCATGGCGCAGGCACCGGAACCTGATCTCGATGACCTGCTCTGGACGGCGGCCGCGGCCCGGCTGGTGTTCGGTCCGCAGATGAACATCCAGGTGCCGCCCAATCTGAGCTTCGGCGAATTCCCCCGTCTGCTCTCGGCCGGCATCAACGACTGGGGCGGCATCTCGCCCGTCACGCCCGATCATGTGAATCCGGAAGCGCCGTGGCCGCATCTCGACAGGCTCGACCAGGCGACGCGCGAGGCCGGCTTTGCTCTCGTCGAGCGACTCGCCATCTACCCGCAACATGCGCTCGCGCCGCAGCTTTGGCTCGACAGGTCGCTGCGCGCGAAAGTGAGCGGGACGATCGATTCGTCCGGTCTGGTGCGCGACGACCGATGGTTCGTCGGCCTTTCCGAGAGCCCGCCGCCGGCAATTGCGGGGCGTCCGTCGCGGCCGACGCTCGACGCCGTACTCGCGCAGGCGCAGGCCGGCGAGCGCCTCGATGCCCGCGCGATCGTCGGACTCTTTGCCGCGCGCGGCGATGCGGCGGACGAAATCTGCGCGGCAGCCGACGACCTGCGGGCGCGCGTCAACGGCGACACCGCCAGCTATGTCGTCAACCGCAACATCAACTACACCAATGTCTGCCAGTATGCCTGCCGCTTCTGCGCCTTCTCCAAGGGGCGCGGGCATGAGGCGCTGCGCGGCTCGCCCTACGACCTCTCACTCGACGAGGTTGCGCGGCGCGTAGCGGAAGCCTGGGATCGGGGCGCGACCGAAGTCTGCATGCAGGGCGGCATTCATCCGTCCTACGACGGCAACACCTATCTGGAACTGGTCAGGGTCGCGAAGGATGCGGCCCCGTACATTCATGTCCACGCCTTCTCCCCGCTGGAAGTGGCGCACGGTGCCTCGACGCTGGGGCTATCGATGCACGCCTTCCTGGAGAGACTGAAGGCGGCGGGCCTCGGCAGCCTGCCCGGCACCGCCGCCGAGATCCTCGACGATGCGGTGCGCAGGGACTTGTGTCCGGACAAGCTCGACACGACGCAGTGGCTCGAGGTGATCGCTGCCGCGCATGCGGTCGGATTGCGCACGACGGCTACCATCATGTTTGGCCATATCGAGACGACCGCATCCTGGGCCGCGCATCTGCTGCATGTCCGCGATCTCCAGGAGCGGACCGGCGGCTTCACGGAATTCGTGCCGCTTCCCTTCGTCCACATGGAAGCGCCGATGCATCTGAAGGGTCTGTCGCGCAAAGGTCCTACTTGGCGCGAGACGCGCCTGATGCACGCGGTGGCGCGCCTCGTGCTGCATCCGCTGATCGGCAATATCCAGGCGTCGTGGGTCAAGCTCGGGCCGCAAGGGGTTGCGCATCTCCTGTCATGCGGCGTCAACGATCTCGGGGGCACGCTCATGAACGAGAGCATCTCGCGGTCGGCGGGCACGCAGCACGGCCAGGAATTTCCGCCCGAGGCGATGGAAGTGCTGATCCGCGCGGCGACGCGCCAACCCCGGCAGCGCACGACGCTCTATCGTGACGCAGGCGAGGACGCGCGCCGGCGCAGTTTCGCCGCGCCCGCCCTTGCCGCACTCGTGCAGACGCCGCTGCGGCGGCGCACCGTCGAAGCAAACCTCCACTGAACGACCGCTGTGAACCTGGAGAGTGGGAAGTGATCCGTCTGGGATACAAGGCGTCGGCCGAGCAGTTCGGTCCGGCGGAGCTTCTGGAATTCTCCAAGATCGCGGAAGAGGTGGGCTTTGACTCCGTCTTCATCAGCGACCATTTTCAGCCGTGGCGACACACCGGCGGGCACGCGCCTTTTTCCTTCTCGTGGCTCGGCGCGCTCGGCGCTTCCACATCGCGCGTGCTGATCGGCACCAGCGTCCTGACGCCGTCCTTCCGGCACCATCCCTCCATCGTGGCGCAGGCCTTCGGCACGCTCGGTTGCATGTTTCCGGGACGGGTCATTCTCGGCGTCGGCACGGGGGAATCGCTCAACGAGGTGCCGGCCACGGGCGCCGAGTGGCCGGAATTCAAGGAGCGCTTTGCGCGCTTCCGGGAGGCGCTCTCGCTGATCCGCAAGCTATGGAGGGAGGAGCGCGTGACGTTCGACGGCGAGTATTACCGCACCGAGAACGCGACAATCTACGATCGGCCGGACAGGCAGGTGCCGATCTATGTCGCCGCGGCGGGCGCGATGGTCGCAAAATATGCGGGCCGCACCGGCGACGGATTCATCTGCACCAGCGGCAAGGTCCCCGAGCTTTACAGCGAAACGCTGCTCCCGAATGTCGAGGCCGGGGCCGAAGCGGGCCAGCGCGATTCCCGCCGAATCGACCGCATGATCGAGATGAAGGTGTCTTTCGATACCGATGTCGATCGCGCCATACAGGACACACGCCACTGGGCGGCGCTCGCGCTGTCGCCGGAAGAGAAGATGTCAGTCGAGGACCCGCTGGCAATGGAACGGCTGGCGGACGCCCTGCCGACAGAACGTGCCGCCAAACGCTGGATCGTGTCTACCGATCCGCAGGAGCAGGTTGATCGCATCAGGCCCTATGTCGAACTCGGCTTCCGCCATCTGGTCTTTCATGCCCCCGGTCCCGATCAGGAGCGTTTCCTGCGGCTTTATGCGAAAGAGGTACTGCCGCTCCTGCGCAAGCGGTTCGGATGACGTGAGGCCCGCTCAAGGGCGAGTGCATGATGATTGCGTCGAGGCTGGAATTGCTGGCGCTGCGGGGTTTTCCGCCGGTCGGCCCTGGGGACGACCTGCCGGCCATGATTGTTGCCGCGCTCGACGCCAACGACATCGCGCCGGCCTGGGGCGACGTCGTCGTGGTGGCGCAGAAGATCGTGTCGAAATCCGAAGGGCGGTTCGTCGTTCTGTCGTCGGTCGTCCCTTCGGAGCGGGCGGTCGCGCTCGCTGCGGAGGTCAACAAGGACCCGCGGATGGTCGAGATCGTCCTGTCGGAATCCCTGCGCGTCGTGCGAAAGCGGCGCGACCTGCTGATCGTCGAGCACCGGCTCGGACTCGTGATGGCGAATGCCGGCGTCGACCAGTCGAATATCGAGAATGCCGCCGATCGCGTCCTGCTTCTGCCCGAGGATCCGGATGCGTCGGCTGAGGCCCTGCGCGTGAATCTGTCCGCGCATTTCGGCGCGGACCTCGCGGTGATCGTCAACGACAGCGTGGGACGCGCCTGGCGGCGCGGCACGGTCGGCATCGCGCTCGGCGCCGCGGGGTTGCCGTCGCTGCTCGATTTGCGCGGCCGTCCCGATCTGCACGGGCGCGCCTTGCGCACGAGCATTATCGGTCTCGCGGACGAGATCGCGGCGGCAGCCTCGTTGCTGATGGGGCAGGCGAACGAGGGGCAGCCCGTGGTGCTGGTGCGCGGACTCGACCTGCCGAAGGACATGCGGCCCGCGCGCGATCTCGTGCGGCCCGAAGAGGACGACCTGTTCCGATGACGGCACTCATGCAGAGGAAGAATGTCGTGGCATTGTCGGGCGGCATCGGCGGCGCCAAGCTTGCGCTCGGGCTCAGCCAAGTGGTCGAGCCCCGACACCTCGTTGTCGTCGTCAATACCGGCGACGATTTCGAGCATCTCGGACTTTCGATCTCGCCCGATCTCGACACGCTTCTCTATACGCTCGCCGGCATCGCCAACCCCGAAACCGGATGGGGCCGCCATGACGAATCGTGGCGCTTCATGGCCGCGCTCGGCGAACTTGGCGGCGAGACCTGGTTCAAGCTGGGCGATACCGACCTCGCGACCAATGTGGAGCGCACTCGTCGCCTGAAACGGGGCGACACGCTCTCCGCGATCACCGCTGATTTCTGCGTCCGGCTCGGAGTCGGCGCGCGCATCCTGCCGATGTCCGACGATCTCGTGCGCACGCGGGTGCGCACCGCGACCGGCTGGCTCGATTTCCAGGATTATTTTGTGCGGCTGCGATGCGAGCCGAAGGTCGAGGGCTTTGCGTTTGACGGCGCAGATCGGGCACAAGCCCAGCCCGAATTTCTTGCGCTGCTGCGCGATCCTGCGCTGCGGGCGGTGGTGATCTGCCCGTCGAATCCCTTCATCAGCATCGATCCGATCCTGGCGCTTCCGGGCGTCGTGGATGCGCTCGCCGAGTGCTCCGCGCCGGTCGTCGCGGTGTCGCCGATTGTCGGCGGCCGGGCAGTCAAGGGCCCGACGGCGAAGATGATGCGGGAACTGGGTCATGATGTCTCGGCCGAAGCGGTCGCCGCCCGCTACCGTGCATTTCTCGATGGCTGCGTGATCGACGCATCGGATCGCGCGGCACCTTCTCTCGAACGCATCCGGGTTCTGTCGGCAAACACGCTCATGCATACGCTCGAGGATAGCACGAGGTTGGCGCGAGAGGTTCTCGCCTTTGCTGACGCCCTTTCGGCCACTTCGTCGCAAAAGGTCGGGTGAGCGCATGCGCGAGATCTGGGCGATCGTGCCGGTGAAAACGTCGCGAGCGGCGAAGCAGCGCCTTTCTGCCGCGCTCGATGCTGACGCGCGCTCGCGCCTTGCGGTCGCTATGCTCGAGGACGTGCTGTCCGCCGCAGCGGGGGCCTCAGGCCTCGCGGGCCTGCTGGTTGCGACCTGCGATCCCGTGGCACGCGAGATCGGTCTGAAATTCGGCGCGCGCATCCTCTCCGTCGCCGACAAAGGCCAGACGCCGGCCGTCCGCAGCGCGATGCGGCTGCTGGCGGATGAGGGCAGGGAGGCAGGCCTCACCCTGCCGATCGATATTCCGCTGGTCACGGCGAGCGAGATCGAGGCTGTGATCGCATCGGCGTGCCGTCATCCGGAATTCGTCATCGTGCCGGCGCATGATCGGCGTGGGTCGAATGCGATACTCTGTGCGCCACCAGGCCATGTACCGCTGAGTTTCGGCAACGACAGCTTTCTTCCGCATCTCGAAGCTGCGCGGCGATGCGGGATCGAACCGACGGCGCTCGAACTGCCGGGGATCGGGCTCGACATCGACAATCCGGCGGACCTCGCCGCCTTCCTTGCGGTGCCATCGCGGACACGGACGCGGCAGCTCCTGGACACCATGACCATCGACCGAACATCAGCCGGGGAGAATGTCTGAATGCAGATCGGAATGATCGGATTGGGCCGGATGGGGGCAAACCTCGCTAGGCGCCTGATGCGCGGAGGACATCGATGCGTCGTGTTCGACGAAAAGGCGGAGGCGACTCGCGTGCTCGAGGGTGAGGGCGCGATGGCGGCCGCAACGCTTGAGGAGCTTGTGGGGAAGCTCGTCGTGCCGCGCATTCTCTGGGTCATGCTCCCGGCGGGGGAGATCACCGAGGCGACGATCGCGAGGCTGCAGGCGCTCGCGTCCGCCGGCGACGTCGTCATCGACGGCGGCAACACGTTCTGGAAGGACGACGTGCGGCGGGCCAAGACGCTCGCCGCGAACGGTATCCACTATCTCGATGTCGGCACCTCCGGCGGCGTCTGGGGTCTCGAGCGCGGCTATTGCCTGATGATCGGTGGGCCGCAGGAGATCGTGACCAGGCTCGATCCGGTCTTTTCGACTCTGGCGCCGGGGCGCGCCGGCACGCCCCCGACGCCGGGCCGGGAGAAGCATGATCGACGCGCTGAAAGCGGATACATCCATGCCGGGCCGAGCGGCGCCGGGCACTTTGTCAAGATGATCCACAACGGCATCGAATACGGAATGATGCAAGCCTTTGCCGAAGGATTCGAAATCCTGAGCAATGCTGGTTCTGACAGGCTTCCCAAGGAGTTTCGTCTCGATCTCAATCTTCCCGACATCGCCGAGGTCTGGCGCCACGGAAGCGTCGTGTCGTCCTGGCTGCTCGACCTGATCGCGATCTCACTGGCCGAAGACGAAAGACTGTCGAGCTATTCCGGCTTTGTCCAGGATTCCGGCGAAGGCCGCTGGACCGTACAGACGGCGATCGAGGAGGCGGTGCCCGCAACGGTGCTTACCGCCGCGCTCTATACGCGCTTCCGCTCGCGCATCGATCACAGCTTTTCCGAAAAGCTTCTTTCTGCAATGCGCAAGCAGTTCGGCGGGCATGTAGAAGCGCATTAAAGCTTGATAAATTGGGTTCGATCTTTCGCTTGCGCCTGGCGGATCGAGCGGCGGTGCGGTCGCTGCCGTCGCGGCTGGAATAGCGCCGATCGCCATTGCGACCGATGGCGGTGGATCGATCCACCGGCCGTGCGCTTATACGGGCCTGGTTGGCCTAAAGCCGTCGCGGGGGCGGGTGCCACGAAGCCGGTCCAGCACACTCCACGCAAATGTGCCATGCGAATCTCCGCCCTGCAGCGCATCCTTACCCTTCATCTTCGGATCTTCGACCTCCTTGCCAGCCTGGGGCATCGACCCATCTGTGTCAAGCTTCACTGATCCGTGTCTGTTTCCGCCGTCTTCGCTTTCCGTCCGGCATGCTGCGCCGGCAGGGTATTCGGTGTCGGAAGACTGCCCGCGTCGTGCACGATGGTTCCGGTCCTCTGCAGCCTGTCGCGAGGTTTGTCCGTTGAGACTTCAAAGCGTTGAGGCATAAACGTATCGAGTGATCTCCCCGTCGCGGGCGGGCAGATCGTCAGGACGAGGGTAGTCATGTCAGTTACGTCACAAAAGCATGCCAAGCGCTGGGCCGCTGCGTATAAGTCTATCACCGGTCGCTTTTTTTGTGCGATTTCGAGCTTTCTGTAACAACGCTTTGTGCCAGGGCTGCGAACTCTTTCGTTTGCGCAGCGAGAGTTTCACATTGTTTGCGTATGTGAGCGGAAGAAATCTCCACAACTTCTGCCACGGTCTTGGCCTGGAGAAGAGAGTGATAGTAATCGAACGTCGACGCGACATTAGCATGCATCGCTTCGATGGTTTTGACATGACACTCGGCAATACCCTTGTTCGCCGTCTCATAGTTTTGTTTGAGCATCATATTGGCTCGTTCAGTGGCGGCTTGCACTTGGTGATAGTTTTCGCGACACGCCGAGAGATTTTTCTCCGCAATCTTGCGGAACGCTGCGGGCATTTCCACAGCGGAAAGACCATAGGCATCAAAGGCTTTTCTCCAGCCTTCGGTCAGTTTCTGATTAACATCGTCGCTCATGTCTTTCCCCTGCGCGTGGCCAAAGCGGCCGGTGGCTTGTCACTGCCGGTGCACAAGCTTTTTCCGAAATACGGAGGTCAGGAGTAAAGAGCGCGGCGTCCCAGTTTTGTTCATTTTATCCCAATCCGATGCGCCGCTTCCGAGCGTTCCGCGCTCGATGCGCGCGGAGCGCGCTATCGAGGCTGGTTGCGGAAGCATCCTCGAATAACGGCTTATCAGGAAGTGCACTGCCGGCGGACGGTGGGTACTTTTTCGGAGTTACCGAAGTGCCTTGGCGACGGCCAGGTCGACGACGCCTGCGAGAAGGACATCCTTTTCCGCTTCGTATCCTTTCTTCAACGCTTTCACGAAGGCGTCGCGCATGGCGCCTTTCTCGCTTCGCACACTTCGAACTTGGACAGGGGGACGTCGCGACTATAGAGCGACACGACGACAAGGGCGCGGATAGCTTTGTCGATATACTCGGTGTTTCCAGCAGCTTCAGCGACCACGCTCTTGCAGCTATGGTATGTGAGCGGCAACGCGCGTCATCGATCATTTATTCAGCCGCGTCATCGGCGAAGGCGCCGGCGTGCGCGCGGTTGGAAGGATTCACGTCTTGGTCGCCACATCATGTTTCTATGTTTCTCCTGTCGCATGCTGCGTGCTCCACCAAGAAGCTGCATGGCGGTCAAGATCGTGAGTTCAAAGGTCTGCGCAGACGCGCTGGTAAGCTAGGGGAAACTCGCGCATGAAGGCCGATCATTCAGCCAGGAGATAACCGGACGGTGACTACGGCCACCGCTCCGCGTGTCATCAGACCAGCGTGACCTTCGCCGTGGCGAGATCGTACATGGAGCCGACAACCTTGATCTTGCCGCTTGTCTCCATTTCGCGCAGAATCGGACTGCGCTCGCGAATCTGCTTCACCGCCATCGTGACATTCGTCCGTGCCACCTGGTCGACGAATTCCGGATTGGCGGAGGTCCGTTGGCCTTTATAGGCGGTCTCGCGAATGGCGGGCCGTATTTTGGCCACCAGCCCGGTCAGATTGCCGAGAACAACGTCGTCGATGGCTCCCTTGACCGCGCCGCAAGCGGTATGCCCCATGACCAAAACCAGCTTGGCACCGGCAACCATGCAGGCGAACTCCATGCTGCCCAGGATATCGTCGTTTACGATGTTGCCGGCAACGCGCGCGTTGAACGCATCGCCGATGCCGAGATCGCAGATTACCTCGACCGGCGCTCGCGAATCGACGCACGTCAGGGCGATGGCGGCCGGGTACTGGCCTGCGGCACTCGCTCGCTGCTCGGCCAGGAAGTCGCGCGGCTTCTGATTGCCCGCTGCGAAGCGCTCGTTTCCAGCGAGCATCCGGGAGATGACTTCGCCAGGAGTCAAGGCGTCGCGCGCCTGTTGCGTTAGCGCGGCAGCATGCGCAGTCGATTCGGATCCGGCAACATCGGTGGCTGCGAGAATCGCAACAGCGCCGGATGTGCGAAGGAAGCTACGCCGATTCATCTCGCGGCAGCCGCAATACAACGTCATCCTTGGGACCTCCTTCTGAAATGGTCTCATGACGCCCATAGGCTGTTTGTAGGCGTCGCAGCCGGACAACTCAAGAGGCTTTTCGATGGCTGTAACGATGCCGACGTTACGCAAGACGAAAGATACGCGGCCGCTGCCGCAGAATGAATCGTCATCCGTTTCATTGCGTTGTTTGAGTGCGATCCCTCTCGATGGCCGA
>JBFWWQ010000084.1:0-11015 GCA_050246095.1 Pseudorhodoplanes sp. | reverse complement strand
CACGGCGCCGGCACGCTCATCCACCGCTGAGGCGCGTTTTACCGATCCTTAACGCTCCGCGCAGGTTGCGGCCGCGGTTAGACGGATGCTCACCCGCCGGCGGCTATGCTGGTCCGGCTCCGCTCCGACGAACCGCGAGAGCAGACCTGGAACGCCGCATGACCGTGACCGAGCGCCGCAAACATTCTCGCGGCAAGAGCCTCCTGCAGGGCCGCGTCTATTACCCCGGACGCCGGACGAGCGCGGATTGCATCGTGCGCGACATCACCGAGACGGGCGCGCGGTTGAAATTCGCCGACAGCCCGATGGTGCCGGAAGTGTTCGAGCTGCACGTCCCCAACAAGCAGGAATCCTTCCGCGCGCATGTGATCTGGAATCACGGCTCGGAAATCGGGGTGATGTTCGAGGCCCCCGGTACGCCCGACGGCGAATTTGTCGCCGGCCTGGTGGAGCGCGTGGCGCGCCTGGAGCGCGAACTGGCGACACTCAAGCGCCGGATCGACAGCCATCCCGCCGTCGACTGAAACTCCTCTCCCGCGAGGCGGGAGAGGAGCGGGGTCGCGTTACAGCGGCATCACATAGGCGAAGATGCGGCCGCGCGGATAGACCGCCTCGGCGACGCGCCCGCCGTGATTGCCCGAAATCACGATCGGGTTGCCGCTCTTGTCGATACCCGAGACCACCCCGACATGCCCGCCGCGCTTGCCGCGCGACATCACCGCGATGGCGCCGACCTGCGGGCCCGACACGCGCCGTCCATAGGAGGCGAACGATCGCGCGGTGTTGGACCGGCTCGCGCGCATGCCGCTGCGTTGCAGGACCAGGTTCATGAAATGCCCGCACCACAAGCTCGATCGGCCGGTCGGATTGCCGCCGAGATGGCGCCGCGCCTCCGCGACGAGGCCGGAGCCGCCGAAACCCGCGACGCCGGCCGGCTGCCGGTCCGCGCGCTGCGCGTGCCGGCGCTCCTTGCGCGTGACATACGGCCGCTCCGTGACCGGCGCGAAACCGAACAGGCCCGCCTGCTGCCGACGATGCGCGTCAGCGCGCTTGGATCGATGCGCGGCGTATCGCTGGCGCTTGAGCGAAGCTTCGCCGAACCAGCCGAACGGCTGGAAACTCTGTGCCTGGTATGAGCGTTCATGAGAGCCGGATCGGTGCTTGCGCGCATGGGCGGGCTCCGCCCAGCTGCCGATGGCGAGAATGGCGATCGCCGCACCGATCGTGGCGGTATTCTTGGTCTTCAATTTCATCATGTCGTCCCATGTTGGGCCCCGTGCGCCCCGCCGCCCGGTCAGGCGGCAAGCGGCGATTGACGGCGCAACGGGGCGACAATGGGACGATTATCCGGCGCGGATGCGCACGGGGTCCGGTTCGCGGTAACGTTCTGTTACAATCGCAAGCGGCGCTCGACGAAAGTTCAATGCCGCCGGCTGAGCAAAAACACCGCCTGCTCGCCGAACAGATTCCAGAACCACCAGGGCGCGGCAATCCGCAGCGGCTTGCCGGAGGCGCGCAGCGCCACCGCCTTCTCCATGTTGGCGTCGAGGACATCGCACAATTCGCGGAAGTCCTTGATCGTGCAGAAATGGATGTTGGGCGTCTCGTACCAGGAATCCGGGAGGATGTCGGTGCGCGGCATCTGCCCGCCGAACAGAAGCTTCAGGCGGATGCGCCAATGGCCGAAATTCGGAAACGAAACGATCGCGCGCCGCCCGATCCGCAGCATGTGTTCGAGCACGTGCCGCGGCTGCCAGGTCGCCTGCAGCGTCTGCGAGAGAATGACGTAGTCGAACGTGTCGTCGGGATAATCCGCAAGGTCGGTATCGGCATCGCCCTGGATCACGGCGAGGCCTTTGGCCACGCATTCGTTCACGCCCTCGCGCGAAATCTCGATGCCGCGCCCGTCGACGCCGCGGATCTCTGTCAGGATACGCAAAAGCTCGCCGTCGCCGCAGCCGACATCGAGTACGCGCGCGCCCGGCGTCACCATCTCCGCGACCATCAGGTGATCGACGCGCGGCACCCCCTGCGCGCGCACCGCATTGGCCATCGCGAGATCGCGCTGCAGTTGCGTGACCGCGTTCATGCCGAAAGACCCCGCGCCTTGCCGGCGGCGGCGAGGAAGCCGCGCACGATGGCGAACAATTCCGGCTCGTCGAGCAGGAAGGCGTCGTGCCCCTTGTCGGTCTCGATTTCGGCGAAGGACACGCGCGCGCCCGCCGCGTTCAGCGCATGCACGATGGCGCGCGATTCGGCGGTCGGAAACAGCCAGTCGCTGGTGAACGAGATCACGCAGAAGCGCGTCGGGCAGCCCTTGAACGCATTGGCCAGCACGCCGCCGTGATCCGCGGCGATGTCGAAATAGTCCATCGCGCGCGTCAGGTAGAGATAGGAATTGGCGTCGAAGCGCTCGACGAAGGAGATGCCCTGGTGGCGCAGATAGCTCTCGACCTCGAAATCGGCATCGAACGAGAAGGTCGGATTGGCGCGGTCCTGGAACTTGCGCCCGAACTTGCGGTGCAGGGCGGCGTCCGACAGATACGTGATATGCGCGCCCATGCGCGCCACCGCGAGCCCGCGCCGCGGATTGGCGCCCTCGACCAGATAGCGGCCGCCGCGCCATTCCGGGTCGGCCATCACCGCCTGGCGCCCGACTTCGTGGAAGGCGATGTTCTGCGCCGAATGGCGCGTCGCGCAGGCGATCGGCAGCGCCGCGAAGACGCGCTCGGGGAAGCTCGCCGCCCATTCCAGCACCTGCATGCCGCCCATCGAACCGCCGGCCACCGCAAACAGCGACTCGATGCCGAGATGGTCGAGCAGCATGGTCTGCGCGCGCACCATGTCGCGGATGGTGATGACGGGAAATTCCAGCCCCCAGGGCTTGCCGGTCGCGGCCTGCGTCGACGAGGGCCCGGAACTGCCCATGCAGCCGCCGACCACGTTCGCGCAGATGACGAAATAGCGGTCCGTGTCGATCGGCCGGCCGGGGCCGATGAGCGTTTCCCACCAGCCCGGCTTCTTGGTCACCGGATGCACGCTCGCCACGTGCTGGTCGCCGGTCAGCGCGTGGCAGATCAGCACCGCGTTGGAGCGCTGCGCGTTGAGCGTGCCGTAGGTCTTGTAGGCGATCTGGAAGGGCGAAAGGAAAACGCCGGCGTCGAGCCTGAGCGGCAGATCGGCGCCGAAACGGGCGAGAAGCGAGTCGCGCGGCGCATCGGCTTCCCGCGCCGGCGTACCCGTCTCCTGCCTGTCGCTGGTCGTCGCCTCGGCCGTCATGGTTAACCCGTCATCCGGCCTGCGGCCGGGCTGTTTTAGGTAAGTCCCCGGCCCCTTAAGTCAATCTTTTCTTTGCTTTGAAGGTCCGCCCACCCTATCAAGACGGCGCATTTTGAGCGTCTCCAACCAAGCTCCCGGACCATGTCGAAGCTGCCGGCCTCACCCACCCTGGACGATCTGCGGGCGGAAATCGACCGCATCGACGCGGCCATGCATGGCCTCCTGATCGAGCGCGGCGAGATCATCGACAGGCTGATCGCGGTAAAGAAGACGCAGGCCACCGGCTCCGCCTTTCGTCCCGCGCGCGAGGCGGCGATGATGCGGCGGCTGGTCGAGCGCCATACCGGCATCCTGCCGCTCGACACCGTCGAGAGCATCTGGCGCGTCATCATCGCGACCTTCACGCATGTGCAGGCGCCCTATGCCGTGCATGCCGACATGACCGCGGGCGAAGCGGCCATGCGCGACAGCGTGCGTTTCCATTTCGGCTTCACCGTGCCTTTCGTCTCGCATCTCGGGGCGGAAGGCGTGGTCGGAGCGGTCGCCGCCTCGAAAGGCGATCTCGGCCTGGTGCCGGCCGCGGCGGTCGCCGGCGCCGGCGCATGGTGGACGCTGCTCGAAGGCGAGGCGACGCCCAAGATCATCGCCCGTCTGCCCTTTGTCGAACGGCCGGATCACCCAGCGTCGCTGCCGGTCTTTGCGATCTCGCGGCCGGCCGCCGACGCGATTTCGACCGAGGTGGAGGTCCACAGTTTGCGCGTCTCCGGCTGGAGCGCCGCCGCCGCGCGGGCGATTTCCCCGCTTGCCGACGTGGTGGCCGTGCCGGACGGCGCGTTCGACGGCGCCGCCCTGCTGGTTTCCGTGCCGCAGGGCCGCACGCTGCCCGGCATCCTGGAGGCGCTGGTCAAGGCCGGCGCCTCGGTGCGCGCCACGGCTCTCGTCGGCAGCCACGCAAGCCGCTATACGGTCACCGGCGCGCGGCCGGTCGCCCATTCGCGCTGACATTTCGGAGTTCTGCATGACTGCGTTGACGCGCCCCCATCCGCGCCCCGGCGTTCTCGACATCGCCGCCTATGTGCCGGGCAAGAGCACGGCGCCCGGCGTCGCCAAGGTGTTCAAGCTCTCCTCCAACGAGACGCCGCTCGGCGCCTCGCCCAAGGCGATCGAGGCCTACAACGGCATCGGCCGGCATCTGGAGGATTACCCCGACGGCGCCGCGACCGAATTGCGCGAAGCGATCGGCGGCACCTTCGGACTGGATCCCGCGCGCATCGTCTGCGGGGCGGGATCGGACGACATCCTCAACCTGATCGCGCGCGCCTATCTCGCCGACGGCGACGAGGCGATCCACACCACGCACGGCTTCCTGGTCTACCCGATCGCGACGCTCGGCACCGGCGCGAAGCCCGTGGTCGCGGCGGAGAAGAATTTCACCGCCGATGTCGATGCCATCCTGAAGGCGGTGACGCCGCGCACCAAGGTGGTCTTCCTCGCCAATCCGAACAATCCCACCGGCACCTACATCCCGTTCAACGAAGTCAAGCGCCTGCATGCGGGACTGCCGCCGCATGTGTTGTTCGTGCTCGACGCAGCCTATGCGGAATATGTCCGCCGCAACGATTACGAATCCGGGATCGAGCTGGTTGCGACCAGCGAAAACGTCGTGATGTGCCGCACCTTCTCCAAAATCTACGGTCTGGCCGCGCTGCGCCTCGGCTGGCTGTACGGCCCCGCGCATGTCGTCGATGCGCTCAACCGCATCCGCGGACCGTTCAACGTCAATGCGCCGGCGATCGCCGCAGGCGTCGCCGCGCTGGCCGACAATGCGCATCTCGACCGCGCGCGCGAACACAACGACCGCTGGATTCCCTGGCTCACCGAGGAGTTGACCAAACTGGGGCTGACGGTGACGCCGAGTGTCGGCAATTTCATCCTGGTGCATTTTCCCGACAAGCCCGGCAGGACCGCGAAGGAAGCCGACGCCGCTTTGACCGCGCGCGGCTGCGTGCTGCGGCAGGTCGGCGCCTATAAGCTGCCGCACGCGCTGCGCATGTCGGTCGGCACCGAGGAGGCCAATCGCTTGGTGGTGAAGGCGCTGGCCGAATTCATGGGTCGGGCGTGATGATTGAAAACGGCCGTCTTCCTGCCGGGGCGCAGGCCGAGCGTCTGGCGTTTCCTCTCCCCTTGTGGGGGAGGGAGCAGACCGGATCGTGCGGCAAGATCGCATGACCGGCCAGGACGCACCCATCTTCAACCATCTGGCGCTGATCGGCACCGGCCTGATCGGCTCGTCGATCGCACGCGCCGCGCGCACCACCGGCAGCGTGCGGACGATCACCGCGACCGCCCGCTCCGCTGCGACCCGCGCGCGGGTGAAGGAGCTCGGCTTCGCCGACCGCGTGGTCGAATCCAATGCCGAGGCGGTGAAGGATGCCGATCTCGTCATCGTCTGCATTCCGGTCGGCCAGAGCGGGCCGGTCGCCCGGGAGATCGCGCCGCATCTTAGGCGCGGCGCCGTCGTCTCCGATGTCGGCTCGGTCAAGGCGTCGGTGCTGCGCGACATGGCCGCGCATCTGCCGGACCACGTGCATTTCGTGCCGGCGCATCCGGTGGCGGGCACCGAGAATTCCGGACCGGATGCCGGCTTTGCGGAATTGTTCGTCAACCGCTGGTGCATCCTGACGCCGCCGGCCGGAGGCGACGCGGAGGCGACGGAAAAGCTCGCCGCGTTCTGGCGCGCAATCGGCGCCAAGGTCGAGATCATGACCGCCGAGCACCACGACCTCGTGCTCGCGATCACCAGTCATGTGCCGCATCTGATCGCCTACACCATCGTCGGCACGGCGGACGAATTGTCGGCGGTCACGCGCTCGGAAGTGCTGCAATATTCCGCCGGCGGCTTCCGCGACTTCACGCGCATCGCCGCTTCCGACCCGACCATGTGGCGCGATGTGTTCCTGCACAACAAGGACGCGGTGCTGGAAATGCTCGGCACGTTCAACGAGGACCTTTCGGCGCTGACGCGCGCGATCCGCCGCGGCGACGGCGAGGCCCTGCACGAGCATTTCACGCGCACGCGCGCGATCCGGCGCGGGATCGTCAATATCGGACAGGATTCGGCCGCGCCGGATTTCGGCCGCACGCACGAATCGCTGCCGTCGGGGCCGCTGCCGCGGCCCTATGCATCGGAAGACTGAACTCAGAACAGCGGCTGCGTCTGCCCGACGCGGATCGGACCGAGAAACGCCTCGCCGTCGGTAATTCGCAGCGGCAAGGTGACCGCCTTGCGGCCTTCGAGTTCGGCCGGTTCGCCGAGCATGGCGGCCACTCCCGCCCCGATGGCGGGCGCCGCCTTCTCGCGCGCAATGGCGCCGAGCCCGGGCACCATGCGGTCGAGCGCATCGAGCGCCGCGCCGACCTTGTCGCTGCCGGCGCCGGGCCGCGACAGATAGTCGACGCCGAGTTGCTGCAGCAATTTCTCGATGCCCGCGATGGTCACCCGCAAGGTGCCGTCGAGGCGGCCGTTATTCGTGAGCTTCAGGCGGCCCGAACCGGTCGCCGCCCATTCCGCCTGCCGCACGCGCAGCGCGCGCACGTCGAGAAAGCCGCCCGATTCGTGAATCTCGCGAAACCGGGCCGGCCACGGCTTCGGCGCCAGGTCCTTCAGCCCGCTCAGGTTGAGATCGAGATTGGCGTCGGACGGCTGCGCCAGGAACGGTCCGAGCGCGGGGGCCGACACCCCGACCAGAACCGCCGCGAGATCGACCACGGGGCGGTCGTCGGCCGCGCCCGACACCATGCGGGCGTGAAATTCCGCATGCTTGCCCGCCGCAATCCGCTCCGTTCCGGCGCCGGCGCGGTCGAAAACGGGATTGTCCATCTCCACGGAAATGCGGTCCGGCCGGCGCGGCTGGCCGCGCACGCTGGCGCGCGCCAGCGACCAGTTGACCAGCATCTGCGGCGAGGCACCGAGGTCTCCGATCTGCAGCGGCCCGGTGAACTCGCTGATCAGCAAAGTCGGCTGCCAGATCTGCGCCGCCACCAGCAATCCCGGCGCCTTGATCGAGAGCGGCGGCTGCAGCGCGCGCAGTTCCGCGCTGGCATTGTCACAACGCACCTCGATGCGGAACGGAAACCCGCCGACCGAATGCGCGCCGCAGGTATAGATTCGGCCGAGACGCGCTTCGCGGTCGAGCCAACCGGCCATGGCGGTCTGCGCGCGGGCGGCGGCGTAGAACCACAGGCCGCTCCAGGCCACGGCCAGCACCGCCACGATCGCCGCCGGCACGAAGATCAGCCAGGAACGGCGGCGGGCGCCCGGCAGCGGTTCGACGCGGTTGTAGGACATGCCCTGAACCTTGTTCGCCGGACCGTGATCCGATCAGGTTGAATCGGGTCATGGTCCAGTTTTTTGGTTTATCGCGCAATCTTCCGGCAAACCGGTGCCCACTTCGCCGGATTGCGCTCCAAGGTAGTGAAAAACCGCCGATTGCGGCGTTTCAAAGATCGCTGCGCCGCCCGAAGCGGGGGCGGCCATTGCGGCCGCGACCGTCCCCTGTTACGCAAATTTCACACGTTCGTCCCGACATTTCATGCCCATAAATGCCGATGCTTCCAGTCCCGAAGACCTGTGGGTCTTCGGCTACGGCTCGCTGATGTGGCGGCCGGGCTTCGACTTCGTCGAAAGCAGCCCGGCGCGGCTGGTCGGGCTGCATCGCGCGCTCTGCGTCTATTCCTTCGTGCACCGGGGCACGCCGGAGCGTCCCGGCCTGGTGCTCGGGCTCGACCGCGGCGGCGCCTGCAAGGGGATGGCGTTCCGCGTCGCCGCCGGCAAGCGCGCGGACGCCGTTGCGTATCTGCGCGCGCGCGAGCAGGCCACCGCGGTCTATCGCGAGTCGCACCGCAACATCACCCTGCTCGGCCGCGATGCGCGGCGCGTGCCGGCGCTTACCTACATCGTGGACCGCGGGCATCCGCAATATGCGGGAAAGCTGACCATCGCCCAGCAGCTGCATCATATCCGGCAGGCGCACGGCCAGTCGGGCGCCAATCCCGATTACGTGCTGGCGACGGTGGCGGCGCTGGAATCGCTGGGCTGCCGGGACGAGGAACTGCACCTGCTGGCGGAGAAGCTGAAGGGCCCGCACGAGCGGATGCAGGACGCGGCGATCTAAAGCACGTTCGTTTTACATGGAATCGGAACGTGCTTTAGATTCCTTTATTTGATCGCATTTTCTTGACGCGAACCGGTAACCACTCCGCTCGAAAATGCTCTAGCCGGTCAGTGACGCCCGCTCGCGCTCGCCTTCCGCGACCAGCCGCGCGGTTGTCGTTTCGACCTCCTCCTGCAGGCGGCGGAAGAAGGTCTCCTTGTCGAGACCCGGCGCGATTGGCTCGCAGGCCTCCACCTTGATCGTGCCCGGGTAGCGGCGGAACGAGCGGCGCGGCCAGAACAGTCCGGAATTCAAAGCGAGCGGCGCACAGGGAACGCCGAGCTCGCTGTAGAGATGCACGACCCCGTATTTGTATTTCGGTTCGGCACCCGGGGCGCGCCGCGTCCCCTCGGGGAAGATGACGATCTGCCGTCCGCGCCCGGTTTCGATCTTGGCCTGTTCGGTCATGCGTGCGAGCGCGGCCGAACGCGCGCCGCGATCGACCGGGATCATCTCGGCCTTGCTCGCGCACCAGCCGAAGAACGGGATCCACATCAGCTCGCGCTTGAGGATGAAGGCGGGATCGGAGAATGCCGTCATCAGCGCGAAAGTCTCCCACAGCGACTGGTGCTTGGAGGCGACCAGCAGGGGTCCCGGCGGGAGACGGTCGAAGCCCCTGAATTCAAGTCCGATGTTGCAGATGGCGCGCAACATCCGGAAATTCGTCCGCGCCCAACTGCGCACCATCCACAGCAGCGCGCCGCGCGGCATGGCCAGCGTCGGCAACGCGGCGATCAGATAGACGGCGAGGACGAGATAGAACAGGACGTTGAAGACGACGGAACGGACGATGATCACGGATGCATCCAGAAATCGCGAAGCGGGTCAGGCCTGATGCTCGAACTGCATCCGCACCACGGCGACCATATACTTCACATATTCGGAAAAGAGGAGCCTGGCGATCAGGCCGTTCGACCAGACCGTGCCGCCCTTGTTGGTGACGACCGGGTAGGGAATGAGCCGCACGCCGGGCAACTGGTGCGCCAGCTCCGCCATCGCGCGCGGGATGTGGTAGTTCGAGGTCACGACAATCAGCGACTTGAACCCGCGGTCGATCGCCCAGCGGCGCGTTTCCAGCGCGTTCCCCACGGTATTGACCGCCGACTTGTCGAAATCGACGCAGCATCGGAAGATCGCGGCATATTGCGGGGTCAGCCGCGCAATCTCACGCTCGCTGGTGGTCGGATTGACCCCGGTGATCAGGAGGCGCCGCCCCCGCCCGGCGGCAAGCAACTCGACCGCGTCGGCGATGCGCGAGGCCCCGCCGGTCAGCACGGCGATGCCGTCGGCCTTGCCTTCGAGCGCGATCTCGTCGCCCGGCACGTTCCACAGAAACCAGACGAAGCCGGCGCCGAACAGGAAGCCGGCAATCAGCAGCGTCCATGCCGTCGCGCGCAGAGCGCGCATGAAGCCGCTGCGCGCGGGCCGTGCACCGCTCGCGGCATCGCTTCCGGTTTCCGAATCGATCGCCGGCATCGGCAAGAAATCCCTCAAATCCTGCCGCCCGGCACCCCCGCCGGACGGGCCGTTCATACCGCTTCGAGCGTCCGATTGACAGTCTGGCGCGAGGTGACGGCGGTGACCGCGGCGACAAGCCCGACCTGCAGCAGGATCAGGGCATAGCCTTCGGGGCCGATGGCAAAGGCCCCGAACAGCGAGGTCAGCTGGTCCCCGCCCGCCGTCGCCACGAAGCGCGCCGAGAGGAAGCCGCCGAGCGCAAAAAGCAGAATCGCCACGCCGCCGCCGATGGCGCCCCCCTTGAGGCCGAGCATGAGGAAGTGGCGCTGGAATTCCGCGGCGATGAAGGCATCGCGCGCGCCGATGAAATGCAGCACCTCCACCACCGGCCGGTTGGTCGCCATGGCGCCGCGGGTCGCGAACACCACGGAAAGCATCATCGACGCGAGCATCAGCGCGAGAACCAGGATGCCGATCACCACCACCGTGTCGGCCATACCGCGCATGCGCTCGATCCAGCCGCGATGGTCGTCGAGGCTCGCCGGCGGTACCTGCTCGGCAAGCAGGACGCGCAGGCGCCCGAGATCGGCCGGCGCCTCCCCCGCCAGGCGCACGACGATCACACGCGGTACCGGCAGCGCGTCCAGCGCGAGCCCGCCGCCCAGCCAGGGCTCCAGCAGACGCGCCGATTCCTCCTTGCTGTAGGGACGCACCTCGGCGACGCCGCTCAGGCCGCGTGCGACCTCGGCCGCGCGCGCGACATCGGCCTCGATGTCGCGGCCGGTTGCCGGGCGGACCTGGATCGTGACCTCGCGCGCCACATCCGACTGCCATTCGCTGGCGGAGGCGCGCACCAGCGTGACCGCGCCGGTGGTGATGGAGGCGAGGAACGTCATGATCGCAATGATGGTGACGAGCGCGCGGCCGCCGATCGAATCCTGCGGCACGATCGGCGCCGCCGGTCCCGGCATGGCCGCCCGGGCGGGCCGCGCGGGCGCCGGCGCCTCTTCGGTTTCGAATTCGCTCATCGTGCGTCACTCATACAGGTGAAGCCGCCCCTCGTGC
>JBFWWQ010000083.1:0-11035 GCA_050246095.1 Pseudorhodoplanes sp. | reverse complement strand
TGCGCGGCGTGCCGGGCGATTACACGCGCAGCTCCGCGCAGGTCGACTGGAAACGCAGCGTCACCGACACGTTCGGGCAGGTCTGGACCCCGTTCGCCTCGCTGCGCGGCGACGTCGCCACCATGCATATCGACAACCAGCCCGGCGTCTCCAACTACATCAACCCCGGCGAAGACAGCTATGTGCGCGGCATGGCCACGGTCGGCGTGGAATATCGCTATCCCTTCATCAGCGTGCAGAGCTGGGGCACGCAGATATTCGAGCCGATCGCGCAGGTGATCGCGCGCCCGAACGAAAAGCTGATCGGCAAGCTGCCGAACGAGGATTCGCAAAGCCTGATCTACGGCGACAGCAACCTGTTCAAGATCGACAAATATGCCGGCTGGGACCGCGTCGAAGGCGGCGGACGGCTGAATGCCGGCCTGCAATACACCGCGCAGTTCAACCAGGGCGGCTTCGTCAACGTGCTGTTCGGGCAGTCCTATCACCTGTTCGGGCAGAACTCCTACGTGCACGCCGATTCCACGAATGCCGGCCTCGATTCCGGTCTGGACAAATCGACCTCCGACTATGTCGCACGGGTCAGCTACCAGCCCGACCGCATTTTCCAGTTCAGCACGCGCTACCGGTTCGACTCGGAGACCTTCACGGTGCGGCGTTTTGAGGCGGAGGCGCAGGCCAATTTCGACCGCTGGTCGATCCAGGGCATGTACGGGAACTACGACGCACAGCCCGCGCTCGGCTTCCTCACCCGCCGCGAAGGCATTCTGGGCGGCGCTTCGGTGAAATTGACGCCGAACTGGGTGATCCAGGGCGCCGCCCGCTTCGACCTCGATTCCGACCGCTTCGACCAGACCCGCATCGGGGTCGGCTACGTGGACGATTGCCTCATTCTCGCCCTCAACTACATCACGAGCTATAATTACAGTGCGGACGTCGCCACCGACCACCGGGTGCTCCTGCAGCTCAATCTGCGCACGCTCGGCGGCAGCTCGGTTTCGACCGGCATCGGCGGCCTGTAACGGAATTGCGGCGCAAACGGCGAACGACCATGACAGCATCGACACGGATGGCGACGGCAAGGTTCTGGCAGACGGCGGTGCTGGCGCTCGCCGCGCTCGCGGCCGCCTGCCTGCCCGCCTCGGCCTCGCAGATCGTGGTGTTCGTCAATGGCCAGCCGATCACCAGCTACGACATCGAGCAGCGTACGCGGCTCAACGCGCTGGGTGGCCGCAAGGCACCGACGCGCCAGGAGGTGCTGGACGACCTGATCGACGACAAGCTCAAGCTGTCGGCCGGAAAACTCTACAGCATGACGCCGTCGCAGGCGGAAATGGACAATGCCTTCGCCAATGTCGCGCGCAACGTCGGCACCACACCGGAGAATTTCGCCAAGGGGCTGCAATCGGCCGGCATCAATCCCTCCGCGTTGAAGGCGCGGCTCGGCGCCGACATGATTTGGGCGCAGATCATCCGCGGCAGATTCGGACAGAACCTGCAGGTCGGCGAGAAGGACGTGCTGGCCGCGCTGGAAACCCGCGGCAAGGATTCCGCGAATGCGAGTTTCGAATACCAGTTGCGCCCCATTCTGTTCGTGCTGCCGCGCGGGTCGGGCGAAGCGGCGATCGAGGCACGCAAGCGCGACATCGACGCGCTGCGGGCGCGTTTCTTCGAGTGCGAGCAGGGCGTCGCGCTGGCCCGCGGCCTGCGCGACGTGGTGGTGAAGGACCCGGTGCGGCGCAATTCGGCCGACCTGTCCGAGCAGTTGCGCAACATTCTCGACAAGGTCGAGGTCGGTCGCCTGACCCCGCCCGAAGTGACGCCCGGCGGGGTGGAGGTGTTCGCGCTGTGCAGCAAGAAGGAATCCACCGCCGATTCCCCGATGAAGAAGGCGATCCGCGACGAATTGTTCTCGGCCAGGTTCACCGCGCAGGCGCAGCGTTACCTCAAGGAACTGCGCAACGGCGCCATGATCGAGTACAAATAGCCGTGCGGCGATGCTTCCCCTCGCGCTGACTGTCGGGGAGCCCGCGGGCATCGGCCCGGATCTGGCGCTTTCCGTCTGGCTGCAGCGGGTCCCGCTCGATCTTCCGCCGTTCTATCTGCTCGCCGACCCGGCCTTCCTCGCAAAGCGCGCGCAACGTCTCGGTTTCGAGATTGCGGTGCGCGAATCCACGCCGGAAACCGCGCCCGTGCAGTTCCGCACCGCCCTTCCGGTGGTGCCGCTGGGCGTGCCAATCACCGCCGCACCGGGCCGGCCCGACGCCAGCAGCGCCCCCGCCGCCCTTGCGGCCATCCGCCAGGCGGCGCGCGACGTAGCCGACGGACGCGCCGCCGCCATCGTCACCAGTCCGGTGGCGAAGTCGGTTCTCTACGAAGCCGGATTCGGCGATCCCGGACAGACCGAATTTCTGGCGCGGCTGTCGCGCGAACTGACCGGCCGCCAGGCAAGGCCGGTGATGATGATCTGGTGCGAGGAGCTTGCCGTCGTCCCCGTCACCATCCATCTGCCGCTGAAGGAAGTGCCCGTCCGCCTGTCCACGGATCTGATCGTGGAGACGGGCAGGATCGTGGCGCGCGACCTGCGGGTGCGTTTCGGCCTTCGCCGTCCCCGCCTCGCCGTCGCCGGCCTCAATCCGCATGCCGGCGAGCACGGCGCGCTCGGCGAGGAGGATCGCGCACTGGTCGCGCCGGCCGTTCAGCAACTCGTGCAGGCCGGAATCGATGCGCGCGGTCCGCTGCCCGCCGACACCATGTTCCATGCGGCGGCGCGCACGGGCTACGACGCGGCGTTGTGCATGTATCACGACCAGGCGCTGATCCCGATCAAGACCCTGGCCTTCAATAACGCCGTCAATGTCACCCTCGGCCTGCCGCTGATCCGCACCTCGCCCGACCACGGTACGGCGTTCGATCTGGCGGGAACCGGCCGCGCCGATCCGGGCAGCCTGATCGCGGCGCTGCGGCTTGCGGCGCGCCTCGCGGCGGCGCCCGCCCCCGCGCCTGTCGCCACGGCGTGAATGGGCGCGATCGACGAGCTTCCCCCGCTGCGGGAGGTGATCCGCCGGCATGAATTGTCGGCGCGCAAGTCGCTCGGCCAGAACTTCCTGCTCGACCTGAATTTGACGGCGCGGATCGCGCGCGCGGCGGGTCCGCTCGATGACGTCACCGTGATCGAGATCGGGCCGGGACCGGGCGGCCTCACCCGCGCGCTGCTCGCACAGGGTGCGCGCCGCGTGATCGCGATCGAGCGCGACGCCCGCGCGATGGCCGCGCTCGCCGACATTGCCGCGCATTATCCTGGAAGGCTCGATATTATCGAAGGCGACGCGCTGGATTTCGATCCGCGGCCGCTGCTGGGCGGGGCGCGCGCACGCATTGTCGCGAACCTGCCCTACAATATCGCCACGCCGCTGCTCGTGTCCTGGCTCACGCCGGACATATGGCCGTCCTGGTACGAGCGCATGATCCTGATGTTTCAGCGCGAGGTGGCGGAACGCATCGTCGCGCCGCCCGGCTCGAAGAGCTACGGCCGGCTGTCGGTGCTCGCGCAATGGCGCACGTCCGCGCGCATCCTGTTCGACCTGTCGCCGAAGGCTTTCGTGCCGCCGCCGAAAGTCACCTCCTCGGTGGTCGAATTCGTGCCGCGTCCGCAGCCGGAGGCGTGCGACCGCCAGTTCCTGGAGCACGTGACCGGGGCGGCCTTCGGCCAGCGGCGCAAGATGCTGCGTCAGAGCCTGAAATCGCTCGGCATCGAGCCCGCCCTGCTCCTCGCCGCGGCCGGCATCGAGGAGACCGCGCGGGCGGAGACCGTTCCGGTCGCCGGCTTCGCGCGGCTGGCGCGGGCGCTGGCCGCGGCTACGGCGTGAGCGTCTTCAGATCGGCAAGCAGCCCGTCGACGAAAGATTCGATATCGGGATGCCGCACGCGCTTGAGGCGTTCGGCAGTGAGGATGGCGCGCAGGCGCGTCATGCTCTCCTCGAGATCGCGGTTCACCAGCACATAATCGTATTCGCGCCAGTGCGGAATCTCCTCCGCCGCATTTTGCAGCCGGCGCTGGATCACCTCGGCGCTGTCCTCGGCACGGCGCTCCAGCCGCGCCTTCAGTTCCTGCGCCGTCGGCGGCAGCACGAAAACGCTGACCACGTCCTTGCGGACCTTGTCATAGAGCTGCAGCGTGCCCTGCCAGTCGATGTCGAACAGCACGTCGCGGCCCTCGTTGAGGGCGGCTTCGACCGGTGCGCGCGGCGTGCCGTAGAAATTGCCGTGCACCTCGGCCCATTCGAGCAATTCGCCGGCATCGCGCAGACTTTCGAATTCCCGCTTCGAAATGAAATTGTAGTGGACGTTCTGCGCCTCGCTCTGCCGGCGCTCCCGCGTCGTCACCGAAATCGACAGGCTGACCTTCTTCTCGCTCTCCAGCAATGCGCGCGTCAGCGTCGTCTTGCCGGCGCCCGAGGGCGAGGACACGATCAGCATGATGCCGCGCCGGGCGATGTCGATCTGCGGCGTCATTCGAGATTCTGCACCTGCTCGCGGAACTGCTCGACCGCGCTTTTCAGCTCCAGCCCGATATTGGTCAGTTCCACGTCGTTCGATTTCGAGCACAGCGTGTTGGCTTCGCGGTTGAATTCCTGCGCCAGGAAATCGAGCCGGCGCCCGACCGCACCGCCGCCGGACAGAAGCTTGCGCGCCTGCGCCACATGCGCGGCTAGCCGGTCGAGTTCCTCGCGGATATCGGCCTTGGTCGCGAGCAGCAGCGCCTCCTGGTGCAGGCGATCGGAATCGAAGCGCCCCGGCGTCTCCAGAAGCGCCGCGACCTGTTCGGCGAGCCGCTTGCGGATCGCCTCCGGCGTGCGCCCGGGCGCCGATTCCGCGCGCGCGGTCAGCGCCGCGATATCGTCCAGCCGGGCGGACAGGATCGCGCCAAGCGCACCGCCCTCGTGCCGGCGCATTTCGGTCAGCCCGCCGAGCGCCTGCCCGAAGCCGGCGACGATCTCGCTCTCCGCCTGCTGGCGCGCGTCCTCGCTCTGCTCCTCGTCCAGCACCTCGTTCACGCCTTTCAGGCCGAGCACGCCGTCGAGCGTCGGTTTGGCCGCGTCGACCTTGGCGGCGAGGCTGTTCATCGCCGCGAGCACCGCCGCGAGCACCGGTTCGTTCACCCGCACGACCGGCGCCGCACCTTCGCGGCTGACCGTGAGGTTGGCGTAGACATTGCCGCGCGAGAGCTTCTCGGCCGCCCGCGCGCGCACCGGCAGCTCGACCGCGTCCCAGCCGGGCGGCAGCCGCAGCCGCATGTCGAGGCCCTTGGCGTTGACGGATTTCAGCTCCCACGACCACGCATAGGCGCCGCAGACCCCGTGGCTGCGAGCGAAACCGGTCATGCTCGACAACGCCATGCGAGTCTCGTGTGCGGGCTTGAATCGAAGGTGCGCGAACTTAGCCGCCAGCACCTATCCCGACAAGCTTGCCGGCCCGGCCTATCGCGCGGCGGGGGCCTGGGTCGAGCGCCCGGTATTCTGCAGCGGGCGCGCCGGCGTGCGGGTCGGCGCGAAGGCCGGCGCCTGCGGTTGCGCCGGTGCGGCGGCCGCATTGGGATCGCGGCCCTGCTCGATCGCGCGCAGCCGCGCAACATTTTTCAGATGCTGGTCGTAATTGTCGGCAAAGGCGTGCCCGCCGGTGCCGTCGGCCACGAAGAACAGCTCCTTGGTGCGCGCCGGATTGGCGACCGCCTCGAGCGTGGCGCGCCCGGGATTGGCGATCGGCCCGGGCGGCAGGCCGGGAATGACATAGGTGTTGTAGGGCGTCGGCTGCTCGATCTCGCTCTTCATGATCGGGCGGCCCAGCGAGCCCTTGCCGCCGACCAGGCCGTAGATGATGGTCGGATCGGATTGCAGCTTCATCTTCTGCTTCAGGCGGTTGTGGAAGACGGCGGCGACGCGCGTGCGCTCGTCCGGCTTGCCGGTCTCCTTCTCCACGATCGAGGCGAGGATGAGGAACTGTTCCGGCGTCTGGATCGGCAGATCCGGGACGCGGCGGTCCCAGATTTCCTTCACCGCGCGCGCCTGCGCCTGCTGCATGCGCTGGATCATCTGCTCGCGCGTGGTGCCGCGTTCGAAGCGGTAGGATTCCGGCAGCAGGCTTCCCTCGCGCGGGATTTCGCGCACATTGCCGGTCAGCATCGGGTTTTCCAGCAGCCGTGCCACGATCTGCTCCGACGTCAGGCCTTCCGCCAGCGTCATCATATGCTGCACGACCTTGCCGGCGATGATGGTCTCGGCGACTTCGCGCAAACTGGCATTCTTCGGAAACTGGTACTCGCCGTATTTGAGGTCGTCGCCGCGCGCCTTCAGTGCCAGCGCGCCGCCGATGAAAATCCACGGCTCGTTGATCACGCCTTCGCGCTGCAGCGTTTCGGCGATGTCGCGGATGCCGCCGGGACGGATATTGACAACCTTCTCTTCCGGCAGCGGGCCCGGCGCCTCGAAGCGCTGCTTGGCCCAGAACACCAGCGCGCCGATGCCGAGCGCCAGCAGCAGGATGATCGTGAACACCGCATTGCCGATCATCACGATCGGATGCCGCGCGCGGCGGGAACGCTTCGGCGGCACCTTCACCCGTTCCGGCTCCAGCGCGGTGCGCGGGCTGCGCGGCGTCATGCGCAGCGGATCCAGTTGCGGCGCGCTGAATGCCGTCGCGGCGCGGGCTGCGGGCTCCTTGGCGGCGACGGGCGCTCCGCCCGCGCGTGCGGCGGCGCCGGAAAGTCCGGACGGCTGCGCGACCGGCTTGGCGGGCGGCGTCGCAGGCTTGGCGGACTGAGGCGCAGGATTGGCGGGCGCCGGCTCATTCGGCTTCACTCCGGTTGCAGGTGCGGCTGCAGGCTTGGCGGCTGCAGGATTGGCGGGTGAAGGCCTTGCGGGTTGACTTGGCGGATTTTGCGGCGCCGGCGCGGCTTGATTGGGCGCCTGCAGGTTCGGCGCGCGCGGGGCGGCCGCGGGCGGCGCGATACCGGCACCGATCGGCGCACCGCCGGCACGGGGGGCCGCGGCCGGCGACGGCGAGGCCGGTTGCGGCTGGGCGACCATGCGCGCCAGGGTATCCGGCACGGGCGCGGCGGCCGGACGTGCAGCCGGAGCGGCGGGACGCGGCGTTGCGCCAGCGGCGTTCTGTGCACCCTGCGCCGCCAGATTGCGCAAGGCAGTCTGGATCGCATGGCCGGCCTGGCGGGAGGCGGCCGAAATCGATTCCGGCGTCGTCGATTGCGGCATGCGCGGGGTTGCCGGCGGCGGGGCGGCCGCGGCGCCGACGGCCGGTGCGCCGGCATCCGGCTTCAGCGGCGCGGCGGCTCCCTCGGTCGCAGGCTTCGGCTTGTCCGCCGGCGTATCGTTCATTGCCACCCGCCTGCTTTGCTGCCACGGGCCATGCTGACTGTCACGCCGGACGCCGTCATTGATCTGCGTTCGCTTCTAGGGCTGGTCCGCAGCGTCCCCCGACGGCGGATTCGTGGCAACTCTTATCAGATATTGTGGCAAAAGCGCGAACGAAGCGCCCAATCAGTCTGCCGCGGCCCTCCGGAAAATCAATGATGCATTGGTTCCGCCGAAGCCGAAGGAGTTGGATAGCACCACATCCACGTCGCGTTCCCGCATTTGCTTGGGAACGAGGTCGATCGGCGTCTCGACCGAGGGATTGTCGAGATTGATGGTGGGCGGAACTTTGCGGTCGCGGATGGCCAGGATCGAGAATATGGCCTCCACCGCACCGGCGGCGCCCAGCAGGTGGCCGATCGAGGACTTGGTCGAGGACATGGAAATGCGCCCGGCGGCGTTGCCTACCGTGCGCTGCACCGCGCCGAGTTCGATCTCGTCGCCGAGCGGTGTCGAGGTGCCGTGCGCGTTGATATAGTCGAGATCGCCCGGTGAGATGCCCGCGCGCTTGATGGCGGCATTCATGCAGCGGAAGGCGCCGTCGCCGTCCGCGGTCGGCGCGGTGATGTGGAAGGCGTCGCCCGACATGCCGTAGCCGACGAGTTCGGCATAGATTTTCGCGCCGCGCTTCTTGGCGTGCTCGTATTCCTCCAGGACCACGGCGCCGGCGCCCTCGCCCATCACGAACCCGTCGCGATCCTTGTCATAGGGACGCGAAGCGCGCGTCGGCTCGTCGTTGAAGCCGGTCGAAAGCGCGCGGCAGGCGGCGAAGCCGGCGAGCGACAGGCGGTCGATCGGCGATTCGGCGCCGCCGGCGACCATCACGTCGGCATCGCCGAGCGCGATGATGCGCCCGGCATCGCCGATCGCATGCGAGCCGGTGGAACAGGCGGTCACCACCGCGCTGTTCGGGCCCTTGAGGCCGAATTCGATGGAAACGTAACCGGACGCCAGATTGATGATGCGTCCCGGAATGAAGAACGGCGACAGCCGGCGCGGTCCGCGCTCCTTCACCAGCAGCGCCCCCTCGGCAATGCCGCCGACGCCGCCGATGCCGGAGCCGATCATCACGCCGGTCGCGATCTGGTCCTCGTAGCTGGTCGGGCGCCACTTGGCGTCGTCGAGCGCCTGCCGCGCCGCCGCCATCGCGAACAGGATGAAGTCGTCGACCTTGCGCTGCTCCTTCGGCTCCATCCACTGATCGGCGTTGAAGCTGCCGTCCGTACCGTCGCCGCGCGGAACCTGGCAGGCGATCCTGCACGGGATGTCGGAGACGTCGAAATGCTCGATGCGGCTCGCGCCGCTCTTGCCCTGCAGCAGGCGCTGCCAGGTCGGCTCCACGCCGCAGGCCAGCGGCGTGACCAGCCCCAGCCCGGTGACGACGACACGTCTCATCGATCGGTCTCTTGAACGGCGCGCGCATCGGCCGCCGGGAACGCAGGCCGCCGCGGGCCCGCGGAATCGGATGCGGAGATCGCGCCCGGCGCGAGGTCAGCTCTTGGCGTTCTTGTCCAGAAACTTGACCGCGTCGCCGACGGTCAGAATGGTCTCGGCGGCGTCATCGGGAATCTCGCAGCCGAATTCCTCTTCGAACGCCATGACCAGTTCGACGGTGTCGAGCGAGTCCGCCCCGAGATCGTCGATGAAACTTGCGCCCTCGGTCACCTTGTCAGGCTCGACTCCGAGATGCTCCACGACAATCTTCTTCACCCGCTCGGCAATGTCACTCATCGTTCGAACCTCTGCTTTTTTCAGATAGGGCTCGACCGGCGATGCGATCGGAGCCGTCGCGGCACGGCCAAGTCATGTGGGCGACTGCGGAGCCCGGCGACGCTGTCGTTCGCCAGAAGCCTGTCATGCGTGCGCCCCCTGCCCGGCCGTGGTCCGGTTACCACACTTCAAAACGGATGGCCAGCATGCCGGACGCCGTGTCCAAACCCTTGCGTGCAGCCCGTTTTTCACTCAGATCATGGCCATTCCGCCATTCACGTGCAAGGTCTGTCCGGTGACGTAGGCGGCCTCGTCGGAGGCGAGATAGACCACCGCCGCGGCGATATCGTCGGGACTGCCGAGACGGTTTGCCGGCACCATCGCGAGGATGGCTTCCTTCTGCTTGTCGTTGAGCTTGTCCGTCATCGGCGTCGCGATGAAGCCGGGCGCCACGCAATTGGCGGTGACGCCGCGCCGCGCATATTCCTTCGCGACCGACTTGATCATGCCGATCATGCCGGCCTTGGCCGCGGTATAATTGCCCTGCCCCGGATTGCCGGTCACGCCGACCACCGAGGTGATGGCGACGATGCGGCCGAAACGCCGGCGCATCATGGTCTTCATCGCCGCGCGCGCGAGGCGGAAGGTCGCGGTCAGATTGACGTTGAGGACGCTGTCCCAGTCCTCGTCGCGCAGCTGCACGAACAGGTTGTCCTTGGTGATGCCGGCATTGGCCACCAGGATGTCGAGCTTGCCCATCGCCGCCTCGGCCTGCGGCACCAGCGCCTCGACCTGGTCCTTGTCGGACAGATCGCAGGGCAGCACATGCACGCGCTCCCGCAGGCTGTCGGCGAGCGCCGCCAGCGCCTCGCGCCGCGTGCCGGAAATCGCAACCGTCGCACCCTGGCGATGCAGCGCGGTCGCGATCGCGCCGCCGAGCCCGCCGCTCGCCCCGGTGACGAGCGCGGTCTTTCCGGTCAGGTCGAACATCACAGGTTCCTCGCAGTCTTGTAGGCCGCCACATCGTCGGGATTGCCGATGGCAGTCCCGGTGGCCGTGTCGGCGATGCGCTTGAGCAGGCCGGTCAGCACTTTGCCGGCACCGGCCTCGTAGAATGTGCCGACGCCCTGCGCCGCCATGTAGGAGACGCATTCGCGCCAGCGCACGGTGCCGGTAACCTGCGCGATCAGCGCGGCGACGATGGCGCCGGGATCGCTGAGCGGCGCCGCGCGCACATTGGCGACCACCGGCACCGCCGGCGCCTTCACCGTGACTTTGGACAAGGCTTCGGTCATCGCGTCGGCCGCCGGCTGCATCAGCGCGCAATGGAAGGGCGCGGAAACCGGCAGCAGCATCGCGCGCTTGGCGCCCTTGGCCTTGGCGATCTCGCAGGCGCGCTCGACCGCGGCCTTGTGGCCGGAAATCACCACCTGCCCGCCGCCATTGTCGTTGGCCGCCTGGCACACCTGCCCCTGCGCGCCCTCGCGCGCGGCGGCATCGGCATCCTCGAAGGACAGGCCGAGCAGGGCCGCCATCGCGCCCTCGCCGACCGGCACCGCCTTCTGCATGGTATTGCCGCGGATGCGCAGCAGGCGCGCCGCGTCGCTGACGGAGAAGGTGCCGGCGGCGGCGAGCGCGGAATATTCGCCAAGCGAATGGCCGGCGACGAATTTGACGTCGCGCGCAAGATCGAGGCCGGCTTCCGCCTGCAGCACGCGCATCACCGCGAGCGAAACCGCCATCAGCGCGGGCTGCGCATTCTGCGTGAGCGTGAGCGTTTCTCCCGGCCCCTCCCACATGACGGCGGAGAGCTTCTCGCCGAGCGCCTCGTCGACCTCTGCAAACACCGCACGCGCGGGCGCGAAGCTGTCGGCCAGCGACTTGCCCATGCCGACCGC
>JBFWWQ010000082.1:0-11067 GCA_050246095.1 Pseudorhodoplanes sp. | reverse complement strand
ACGCCACCAGCGGCTCTTCGTCGTCGCGGTCGTGGCGGCGGCTGCGCCGGGCGCGGAAGCGGTCGCGGGCGCGGCAGGCGGCTTCCGGTATCGCGCACAGATCGTCGAGGAATCCGGCCCAGCGGCCGGCGCGCGCCAGCTCGCGGTCGAGCGCGGCCATGGTGCGCGCGAGCCCGGGATCGTCGTCGTTGATCCACACGCGCATCACGCAGGCGAAGAGCAGCGCCATGCCCTGCGCCCGCACCATGCCCTTGGGACCGGACGTGCCGATATCGGCCGCAGTCAGCATCCATTGCTGCGAACGCACCGCCAGTCCGTTCAGCGCCAGCGCCAGCGCCGGATTGCGCCCGGCCGCGCGCATCAGCGCGCGCATCGCCGCCTTGTGCGGAGCGAGGATTTCCAGGCGCCGCATCAGCAGGTCGAACAGCTTCTCGCGCGGCGTTTCCTCCGCCATGTCGGCGCGGTCGCCATCGAGCACCTGCGCGTCGATGCGCTGCACATGCGCGGGCAGGATCGCCGTCACCGAGGGGAATTCCTGCCGCAGCTGCGACAGCGACAGGCCGGCGCGGCGCGCGACATCGCCCAGGCCGATGCGCTCGAAAGGCTGTTCGGCCAGGAGCGCGAGAAAGGCGTCGATGGCACGGTCGCGGTTGCCGGCGCCCGCATGCATGGACTGGTCGGACATGGCTTGCTCCCTGGACGATGCGCTTCCGCGGCTGGCTCGCCGGAAGGACGCTCACCCCGATAATAGATCGGGCAAAGCGGCGGTTCCAAGACCGCGGCACCAAGGGCGGCATAAGGGCGGCATTCAGCCGGCGAGTTCTCTGGACCTTTTTGTCGCAGCCGCGATCGCCCGGGTCATCAGCGTTTCCTGGCCGTCCGGCGCCATCAGCACCGCGAGCGCGGCGGCCGTGGTGCCGCCCGGCGAGGTGACGTTCTGGCGCAGCGCCGAGGCGTGCAGGTCGGAGCGATGCATCAATTCGCCCGCGCCGGCGACGGTCTCGCGCGCCAGCTTCTCGGCGAGTGCGGCGGGCAGACCGGCGGCGCGGCCGGCGGCCGCCATCGCCTCCGCCAGCAGGAACACATAGGCGGGACCGGAGCCGGACAGGGCGGTGACCGCGTCCATCAGGCTCTCATCCTCCACCCATTCCACCGCGCCCGTCGCCGCGAGCAGATTCTGCGCGAGATCGCGCTGCGCCGCGTCGACGCCCGGACCCGGCACCGCCACGGTCATGCCGCGGCCGATCGCGGCCGGCGTGTTCGGCATGGCGCGCACGATACGCGCCTGCGGCAAGGCCTGCCGCAGGAAGCCCAGCGTCTTGCCGGCCATGATGGAGATCGCGAGCGTCCCCTCGCCCACCAGCGGCGCGAGCGGCGCCAGCACTTCGCCGGCGACCTGCGGCTTCACCGCGATCACCATGACCGCGACCGGCGGGCGCGCCTCCGGATTGAGCGCGACCCCGCGCCGGGCCAGCGCCTGCAATTCGGCCGAGGGCTGCGGCTCGATCACCGTCACCGCCTTCGGATCGAGCCCGAGCGCGAGCCAGCCCTGCAGCATCGCGCTGCCCATCTTTCCCGCCCCGATCAGGGCGAGGGAGCGGATTTGTTCGAGGCGAGTGTTTGTAGATGACATGTCCCCCCAGTACCCGGTCGTCCCCGCAAAGGCGGGGACCCATAGCCACAAAGGCGGGTATTTTAGCAGGAAGAGCGGCAATGCGGCAGAAACAGACCGCAAACGGTCCGGCGCACCTCGGTCCCCGCCGGCGCGGGGACGACCGCCATCAGGCCTCGCCCGAAGTCTCGAACATCGTGGCGTCGAGCGCCTCGCGCGCGGACTTGCCGGCCCAGAGCACGAACTGGAAGGCGGGGAAATAGCGCTCGCAGGAATCCAGCGCGGTCGCGATCACCGCCTTGCATTGGTCGTTCGAGGGCTCCAGCCCGCCGGCCAGCACCAGCGCGTGACGGAACATGACCATGCCGTCCTTCGACCACAGGTCGAAATGCCCGACCCACATCTGTTCGTTCATGCTGGCGATGAGCTGCTGCACCTCGATGCGCCGCCGCTCCGGCACCTTCAGTTCGAAGGCGCAGGCCAGATGCAGCGCCTCCAGCTCGTCCATCCAGGTGAAGGAGACCTGATAGTCGGTCCATTTGCCGGCGATCAGGATGGTGATCTCGTCATCCCCCTCGCGCTCGAACGACCAGTCGTTCCCGGAGGCGAGCTGCTCGACCACGTCGAGCGGGTTGGAGCGCAGGTCCGCCGTCAGTTCTGTCAGGGACATTCTGTCCTCTTCCGCCGTTCCCGGAATCCCTCTCCGCGCACGGCCGCGCACGAAGTGACGCAACCGCGACGACACGCGAAGCAAACTGTGGTGAAAGCGACCCCGGCGAGGACGCATTGACAGTGAAGCCGCGAATCACTTCGCTCTTCGACTATAGCCGCTCGGATTCCGCTGTCCAAAGCATCGTGTGGGCAAAGCGCGGACCGGACGCCGACTTATCCCGTCCGACTCGTTTTCGCCGGCCGCTGTCCACAAGCGGATGCTGCGGCACGATGACTCAGCATGCCGCGGTCATCACCGCATGCCGCGGTCATCGCCGCGCCGTCAGTCGAACAGGCTGGAAACCGATTCCTCGGAGGCCGTGCGCGCGATCGCCTCGCCGATCAGCTGCGAGATCGGCAGCACCCGGATGTTCCTCGCCCCCTTCACCGCCTCGGTCGGCTGGATCGAGTCGGTGATCACGAGCTCCTTGAGGTTGGAGCCGGTGACGCGCGCCACCGCCCCGCCCGACAGCACGCCGTGGCTGATATAGGCATAGACCGCGGTCGCCCCGTTCTGCAGCAGCGCGTCCGCCGCGTTCACCAGCGTGCCGCCGGAATCGACGATGTCGTCGACCAAGACGCAGGTATGGCCGGCGACGTCGCCGATCACGTTCATGACTTCGGATTCGCCGGCCCGCTCGCGCCGCTTGTCGATGATGGCGAGCGGCGCATTGATGCGCTTGGCGAGGCCGCGCGCGCGCACCACGCCGCCGACGTCGGGCGACACCACCATCACCTTGGACAGATCGAAGCGTTCGCGGATGTCGCGCACCATGACCGGCGAGGCGTAGAGGTTGTCGGTCGGGATGTCGAAGAAGCCCTGGATCTGGCCGGCATGCAGGTCGAGCGTCATCACGCGGTCGGCGCCGGCATGCGTGATCAGGTTGGCGACGAGCTTCGCCGAGATCGGCGTGCGCGGTCCGGGTTTGCGGTCCTGCCGCGCATAGCCGAAATACGGGATCACCGCGGTGATGCGGCGCGCCGAGGAGCGGCGCAGCGCGTCGGTGATGATCAGCAATTCCATCAGATGGTCGTTGGCGGGGAACGACGTCGACTGGATGATGAAGGTGTCGGCGCCGCGCACATTCTCCTGGATTTCGACGAAAATCTCCATGTCGGCGAAGCGGCGCACGACCGCCTTGGTCAGCGGCGTCTTGATATAATCGGCGATCGCCTGGGCGAGCACCGGATTGGAATTGCCGGCGACGAGCTTGATCGCCCCATTCTTAGGCATCGGTCATCCTCGTTCGGCCGCGCGAGCGGGGGCGCGGAGAAAGTCGGCGGCGACCTGATAACAAGCGGGCTCGGGGTGGGGCAATATGTCCGGGCGGCTTGTCCCGGCTTTTGGTTCTGCCGTTCGTCCCTGCGGAAGCGGGGGCCAGGCCCCGAAATGACGGGATCCCCGCTGGCGCGGGAAGGAGCGGAGAAAATGCCTAAAGCACGTTCGTTTTACATGGAATCGGAACGTGCTTTAGATTCCTTTGTTTGATCGCATTTTCTTGACGCGAACCGGTACCCACTTCGCTCGAAAATGCTCTAAAATGCGAGAGCCAGCGCCAGCCGGCCTCCCGTGGCGGGCGAAGGCTCGCGTGCGGCCACGTTCGGGTTCTCGTCCGGCCTGCGCGGCGCGGGTGCGGAAGGCGCGATCTGCGGCTCGGCACCCGGCTGCGGCGGCACGGTGCCGGTCTGGAAATAGGCGGCGAGCCGCTCCATGCCGGCGCGCGCGAGGCGGCCCAGCACCTCCTCATTGGCGGCCGACCAGGGATCGCGCCCGGCCGGGCCGGCATATTCCTCGCCGCTGATGCGCAAGGCGCGCCGCTCGCCGGAATCGTAGACGTCCCACACCCAGGCGATGACGGTGCGCTTCTGCTTCTTCTCGATGCCGAGCGCCAGATAGCCGCGGATGCGATAAGGCGCCTGCGCCTCGCGCGACACCACCGGCACCTTGCGCGCCTCGGCCTCGGCGTTGAGCTTCTCGACATATTTGCGGAAGACATGGGCGGGCGGCCCGTCGATGGATTCGAAGGCCACGGTCGATCCCGGCATCGGCACCAGCGGGGCGCCGGCGGTGACGCAGCCGGCCGCGAACAGGCCGAACGCGACAACCGCCGCGATCGTGCGCGCCGCCTTCAATTGCGTCGGAAAACGCGCCGCACCCTGCATCCGACCCCCATGCGCGGCGCGGCGCCTCTTGGTTCGGGCGTTCGCTGCCGGCGGAAAATTCGTAGCGGGAAATGCGGGGGCGGTCCAGCGGCGCGGCGCTTGTCGGCCTCGGAGACTTGCCAAATAGAAGTTCGACTTTGCAAATCCGTCATGCCCGCGCTCGTCGCGGGCATCCACGTCTTGCCGACGGTTGGGCAAGAAAGACGTGGATGGCCGGGACTTCGCCCGGCCATGACGCGGAGCGGAAAAAGCCTGACCGCATTCTTGGTCAGGCACTCAGGATGAGGTCGGAGATAAAGCACGCATCTATTCCGCCAGCGCAATCGCGTTGATGTGCCGCCCGTAATCCGGCTCGTGGCAATGCTGCGAGCGGCGGTAGCTGTAGAAGCGCACCGGATCGGCATAGGTGCACAAAGCGAGGTCTTCCACCTGGCCGATACCGGCGCGCGCGAGCCGCATCGCGATGAATCCCGCGAGGTCGAACATCGCATGGCCGTCGCGCCGCCCAGGCGCGAAATAGCGCGCGTGGTCCGCATCGGCCGCGACAAACTGCGCACGGAATTCCGGCCCGACCTCGTAATTGTCCTGCCGGATCATCGGGCCCATCGCCGCGACCATGCGCGCGCGGTCGGCGCCGAGCTGCTCCATCGCCGCGACGGTCGCCTCCAGCACGCCGTGGAACGCGCCGCGCCAGCCGGCATGCGCCGCCCCGATCACGCGCGCCTGCGCATCCGCGAACAGCACCGGACCGCAATCCGCCGTGCTGACGCCGATCGCGAGCCCGGGCACGCGGGTGACCACCGCGTCGGCCTTCGGGCGGCCGGCGCGGTCCCACGGCGTCTCCGCCACCACCACGTCGGGCGAATGGATCTGGAAGGCGGTGACGAAATTCTCCGGCCTGACCGACAAAGCCTGCGCCATGCGCGCGCGGTTCTCCGCGACCTTGCCGGCATCGTCCTTCGAGCCGACACCGCCATTCAGGCTCGCATAGAGGCCGCCGGACACGCCGCCGCCGCGCGTGAAGAAGGCGTGCCGGATGCCCGGCAGGCCGGACAGGGAAGCGGCCCGCAGCATGTTGTCCGCGCTCATATTTCGAATCCCGGCAGCATGCCGAGCCGCGGATCGGCCAGCGCCATCATCTTGAACAATTGTCCCATGCCGGTGCGGCTGCCATGCGTGAGCCGCGACAGGGCGGCGTCGATCTGCGCGACCTGCTCGGGCGTCGCATTGGCCTTGAGCGTCTCCGCCCGCTCCGCGATGCCGAGCCGGAACAGGAAATCGCTCTGCGCGACCGGCCCGTGCACCGCCGCGCCCATGCTGTCGGCCGCGAGCCCGAAGGCCTGGAAATCGACATGCGCGGTGAGATCGACCTGGCCCGGCGATTCCAGCGGGTCGGCGAAGGCATGGACGCCGACCGCCTGCAGCGTGTCGCCGGTCGCGCTCTCGGCATGGCCGTAATCGATGATCAGCGCCGCGCCGTTGTCGCGCACGCGCCGTCCGACCTCGAAGGCGAGGTTGTCGGGCCGCCATTCGAAAATCGAGCCTTCCGGCGCGTCGCGCAGCCGCTTCGGCAGCATCGGGGTGAAATGCGGCACGGGTTCCGGCGCGACGCCGAACACGAACCGGCCCGACGCATTCAGGCCGATCACCCGTTCGTGCCAGCCGTCCTTCTGCCGCACCGCCTGGTGCACCGGCAGCGCATCGACGAATTCGTTGGCGAGGATCAGGCAGGGCCCCGGCGGCACGTCGCTCAGCGCGTCGTACCAGGTCGGCTCGACGCCCATGTCGGAGATCATGTGGCGCTGCAGGTCGCGCAGCACGGGCGACACTTCCACGAGCTCGACCAGCACGGCATCGCGGAATCCGGGCACCACCTGCGTCGCGCGCAGGGCGTCGCGCATCATCGTGCCGCGTCCCGGCCCGAGCTCGACCAGCCGCACCGGCCGCGGCGCGCCCATCATCTGCCACACCGCCGCCGCCCACAGCCCGACCAGCTCGCCGAACATCTGGCTCACTTCCGGCGCGGTGGTGAAGTCGCCCGTGGCGCCGAACGGGTCGCGCGTCACGTAATAGCCGTGCTCGGGATGCGTCAGGCACAGCGAAATGTATTTCGCCACCGGCATCGGGCCGGCCACCGCGATCAGGCGGCGCAATTCGTTTTCCAGCGGCGCCGTGCCGGTCATGGAGTCTTCGGCCGGCGCCGCATGGCCGCGGCGATGAAGACGAGGCCCGCGAGCAGCAGCGGGATAGACAGCAGCATGCCCATGGTGGCGCCGCCATAGAGGAAGCCAAGCTGCGCGTCCGGCTCGCGGAACAATTCGCAGAACGAGCGCGCCAGCGCATAGCTGACCGCAAAGGCGCCGACCACGAGGCCGGGCCGCTTCAGCGCGCCGTAGCGGTAGATCAGGATCGCCAAGAGGATCAGCACGCCGAGCCCTTCCAGCGCCGCCTCGTAGAGCTGGCTCGGATGCCTTGGCAGCGGACCGGCGCCGGGAAACACCATCGCCCAGGGCATGTCGGTCGCGCGTCCCCACAATTCGCCGTTGATGAAATTCGCGATGCGCCCGAGGAACAGCCCGATCGGGCCGGCCGCGCAGGTGAGATCGCCGAGCGACAGGATGGAGATGCCGCGCCGCCGCGCGAACAGGATCACCGCCAGGACGCAGCCGGCGAAGCCGCCGTGGAACGACATGCCGCCGCCCCAGATCTGCAGGATTTCGAGCGGGTTCGCGGCGAAATGCGCGGGATTGTAGAACAGCACATAGCCGATGCGCCCGCCCAGGATGATGCCGAGCGTCACCCAGACGATGAAGTCGTCGAAATCGTTCGCGGTCAGCGGCGCCGGCCCGTCCCAGAGCTTCTCGTTGCGGATCAGCGCGCGCGCATAGACCCAGCCGATCAGGATGCCGGCGATATAGGCGAGCGCGTACCAGCGGATCGCGAACGGCCCGATATGGATCAGGACCGGATCGATGTTGGGGAAGGGCAGGACCAGGAACGGCATGGGATATCCGCGCGCTTGCGCCCCTTTGCGGTCAGCCTCCGCCCCAAGTCAAGCGAAAGCCGGTCACCCTGATCCGGTCCATGCCTTGCGGCCGGCCGCGAACGGGCCATATCTTGCGGAAACGGACATTCGGGAGACGCCGATGACCCAGACCAGCAGCCGGTTCTTTGACGAGATCGCCCGCCTGATGAACGACGCCGCGGGCGTCGCGCAGGGCGTGCGGCGCGAATTCGACACCCTGTTCAAGACCCAGGCCGAGCGCTGGCTGCGCGACCTCGACCTCGTCAAGCGCGAGGAATTCGAGGCGGTCAAGGACATGGCGCGCCTCGCGCGCGAGGAGAACGAGGCGCTGAAGGCGCGCGTCGCGGCGCTGGAAGCGAAACTCGGGATCGCGACCCCGCCTTCGGGCGGCGACAAGCCGGATACGGCCGAGATGCGGCTGGACGGGTAAGTTCTTCCCCGTCCCGCCTTTCCTCCTCACCTCCCCCCTTCACGGGGAGGGAACGGATAGCGCCTTCAACAGCCCCCTTTCCTTGTCTTTCCGGCCCTGCGCGGCTATAAGCCCGCGCGTCCGCGGCGCTTTCGCACCCCTGGAGGCTCGCCGCGGCCCATCCAATGAAAATCTGACCGTTTTGACAAGGACTTAGACCTATGGCGACCGTTCTGGAATTGAAGGCGACGGCGCGTCCGAAGGCCGGCAAGGGGGCCGCTCGGGCGGTGCGTCGCGAGGGCCGCGTGCCCGGCGTGATCTATGGCGACAAGAAGCCCCCGCTGGCGATCTCCCTCGACCACAAGGAACTGAACCAGCGCATCTATGCCGGCCACTTCCTGACCACGCTCTACGATATCGAGATCGACGGCAGCAAACACCGCGTCATCCCGCGCGACTTCCAGCTCGATCCGATCAAGGATCATCCGGTGCATGTCGACTTCATGCGGCTCGGCGAAGGCGCCAAGATCCGCGTGAACGTGCCGGTGCACGTGTTCGGCACCGAGAAGTCGCCCGGCATCAAGCGCGGCGGCGCGGTCAACATCGTGACGCATGCGATCGAGGTGATCTGCCCGCCGGAATCGATCCCGCAATCGATCGACGTCGATGTGAGCGGCCTCGAGATCAACTACTCCAAGCATCTCAGCGACATCGCGCTGCCCGACAACGTGAAGGTCGTGGCGCGCGGCGACATCACGCTGGTCACCATCGTGCCGCCTTCGGGCTATGCCGAGGAAATCAAGGCCCAGGCCGACGCCGCTGCGGCGGCCGCTGCCGCCACGGCTCCCGCCGCCGGTGCCGCGGCCCCTGCCGCCGGCGCCGCCGCCCCTGCCGCGGGCGCGGCCGCCCCTGCCGCCGGCGCCGCTGCGCCGGCCGGCGACAAGAAGAAGTAAGGCTGCGGCGCCTGCGGGCGCCGCATTCGCTCCATGCTGCTCTTTGTCGGGCTCGGGAATCCGGGCGCCCGCCACGCGGGCAACCGGCACAATATCGGCTTCATGGCGGTCGATGCGATCGCCAGGCGCCACGGCTTTGCGCCGTGGCGCCGGCGTTTTCACGGCGTCGCGACCGAGGGCATTCTGGGCACGGAGAAGGCGCTGCTGCTCTTGCCCGGCACCTTCATGAACGAATCCGGCCGCGCGGTCGCCGAAGCGGCGAATTTCTACAAGCTCGACCTGTCCGGCATCGTCGTCGTGCACGACGAGATCGAGCTTCCTCCGGGCAAGGTCCGCGTCAAGGTGGGCGGCGGCATCGCCGGGCATAACGGCCTGCGTTCGATCTCCGCGCATGTCGGCAACGACTATAAGCGCGTGCGGATCGGCGTCGGACATCCGGGCGACAAGGATCTGGTGCATGCGCACGTGCTGTCGGATTTCGCAAAGTCCGAAAAGCCGTGGGTCGAGGCGCTCTGCGAGATCGTCGCGGAGCATGCCGTCCTCCTCGCGCGCGGCGAGGATGCGCGCTTCCAGAACAAGGTGCATCTGGCGATGGCGGCGAAGGGCTTCGGCCAGGACAGGGACGACAAGGACGGGAACGACCGGGGGCCGCCCGCTGCTTGACACGGAAACACGAAAACACTAACTCCGTGTCATGAAGAATGTCACGATCACCCTCTCCGAAGCAGCGGCAGCATGGGCACGGATCGAGGCCGCCAAGGCCGGCAAAAGCCTGTCGCGCTATCTCGGCGATATTCTTGAATCGCAGCGCGCCAAGCAGGTGACGCAGGCCGAGGCGCTGAAGCGATTTCTGGACGCGCCGGATTTTCCCGGCGTGACGGAGGACCGGCCCAGCCGCGAGAGCCTTTATGCCGAACGCCTTTTTCGTGGACACGAACGTGTTTCTCTACGTCAAGGACCCAAAAGGACCGCCGAAGCGCGAACGGGCGATCGCATGGCTGGACGCTCTCACGCAAAGAAACCTCGCGGTCATAAGCCCGCAGGTGCTAAACGAGTTCGCCCATAACATCATCAGGAAATTCCCGCACGTAACCGAGCGCGAACTGCGCGAGAATATGCAGGCCATGCGGCATTGGTGTCGCGCCCCCACCAGTGCGGAAACCGCTCTGCTCGGCCTTACGATCCACCATCGGTTCAGATTATCGTTCTACGACGCAACGCTGGTCGCGGCCGCCGCCACATTCGGGTGCACCTACTTCCTGTCCGAGGACCTCGGACACAATCAGCGGATCGGATCGCTGCGCATAGTCAACCCGTTTATGAGCGATCCCGAAACGATCCTGGAAAGAGACTGATGGGCTTCAAATGCGGGATCGTCGGCTTGCCGAATGTCGGCAAATCGACGCTGTTCAATGCGCTGACCGAGACCGCCGCGGCGCAGGCGGCGAATTATCCGTTCTGCACCATCGAGCCGAATGTCGGCGAAGTGGCGGTGCCCGATCCGCGCCTCGACACGCTCGCCGGGATCGGCAAGTCGGCGCAGATCATCCCCACCCGCCTCACCTTCGTCGACATTGCCGGCCTCGTGCGCGGCGCCTCCAAGGGCGAAGGCCTCGGCAACCAGTTCCTCGCCAATATCCGGGAAGTGGATGCGATCGCGCATGTCGTGCGCTGCTTCGAGGATACCGACGTCACCCATGTCGAGGGCCGGATCGACCCCATCGCCGACATCGAGACGATCGAGACCGAACTGATGCTCGCCGATCTCGACAGCCTGGAGAAGCGCGTCGACGCGCTGGAGAAGAAGGCGCGCGGCAACGACAAGGAGGCGAAGGAAACGCTCGACCTCGTCACCCGCGCGCTGGCGCTGCTGCGCGAGGGCAAGCCCGCGCGCCTGGTCGCGCGCAAGGCGGAGGAGGAAAAGGCCTTCGCCATGCTCGGGCTGATGACCGCCAAGCCCGTGCTCTATGTCTGCAATGTCGAGGAGGGCGCGGCGGCGAGCGGCAACGAATTCTCGCGCAAGGTCGAAGCGCGCGCGAAGGAGGAAGACGCGGTCGCGGTCGTGATCTCCGCCAAGATCGAATCCTAGATCGCCGTGCTCTCGCGCGAGGAGCGCAAGTACTATCTCGAAGCCGTCGGCCTCAAGGAGGCCGGCCTCGACCCGCTGAACCGCGCCGGCTACGCCCTGCTCGAC
>JBFWWQ010000081.1:0-11251 GCA_050246095.1 Pseudorhodoplanes sp. | reverse complement strand
GACGAGGAGGCCTCGCGGTCGGCGGAGCCGCCGGTTTTCCGCACCATCGACGGCCAGCCCGACGTGTTCTTCGCCGAAGGGGAAGCGGCGGAGGAGACGAATTTCGAGCCGGTCGCAGCCCCCGCGCCGCAGCCGGCCGCGTCCTATCCGCGCGTCGCTCATCCCGGCAATGGTGCGGATACGATGTCGCTCCTGTCCGCCTCGACCTCGGCCTCGGTCGACAATGCGTTCCACTCGCTGGCGCAGGCGGTGATGGTGCAGAACGGGCGCACGCTCGAAGACATCGTCTGCGACATGATGCGGCCGATGCTGAAATCCTGGCTCGACGACAATCTGCCGGGTCTGGTCGAGCGGCTGGTGCGCGCGGAAATCGAGCGCGTCTCGCGCGGCCGTCCCTGATCAGGCCGCGGGCCGCCGCTTCAGCCGCGCGATGATCAGCCAGGCCAGCAACGGCCAGGCGATGGCCGCGAGCAGGAACGGCGGCACCGCGCCGTAGCGGTCGACCAGCGGCGCCGCAACCACGACGCCGACCGCCTGCCCGATATAGAGCGCCGAGGAGAACAGCCCGATCGCGGTCGAGCGCGCGTCCGGCGCCACCTGCGTTGCATTCACCTGCAGCGTGTTGTGGATCATGTGGAAGGCATAGCCGATCGCAGCGACCGCGGTCAGCGACACCCACCATATCGGCAGCATCGCGAGCGCGAAGAAGGACAGGCCGAGCAGCGCGCCGCCCACGCCCACCATGCCGGCCTGGCCGAGCCGGTCCACCAGCCATTGCACCATCAGCACATAGGCGAGCCCGCCCGCGCCGAAGGCCGCCAGCACGAAGCCGAGCGCGGAGAAGCTCAGGCCCTGCCGGTCGTGCAGGTCGGCGCCGATATAGGCGAAGGCGAGGAACATGATGCCGGCTTCGAGGAAGACGGCGAGGCACAGGAAGCGCGCGAAGGGACGCTCCAGCACGGAGCGGTAATCCGCGATCAGGCTGCGCGAGGATTGCGGAGCGCGCGGCCAGGTCCGGGTGAGCGGGTTGCGCGCGATCTCCGCGCCGAGCGCGATCGCCGCCACGACGAACAGCCCGGCAAGCACGAAGAACACGCTGCGCCAGCCGAAATAGTCGCCGATGACGCCGCCGATCACCTGGCCGCTGACCAGCCCCAGAATGGTGCCGGCGATGAAACGCCCGAGCACCGGCTGCCGGCGCTCGTAGGGTACGGTGTCGCCGACAAAGGCCATGGCCAGCGGGATGATGCTGCCGGCGGTGATCCCGCAGGCGAGCCGCGCGATGCCGAGCTGCGTCAGATTCTGGCTGAGCCCGCAGGCGGCGGTCGCCGCCGCGCAGGCGAGGCAGAGGATCGCGACCAAGACGAATTTCGGAAAGCGGTCGCCGAGCGGCGTGCCGACGAGCTGGGTCAGGCCGTGCGACAGCGCATAGGCCGAGGTGACCACCGAGGCGGTGCCGACGCTCGCCCCGGTATCGAGCGCGATCTGCGGCAGCAGCGGGTCGGCCACGCGCACCATCGCCTGGCTGGCGAAGGAGGCGAAGGCGAGCAGCACGATGGCGCGGACCGGGGTGGCTGAGGGCTCAGTCGGCATGGGCTCGCGGACTCGATTCGCTCGTTCTGCGGTACCGGGCGGGGGGAGGGCGGAAGGCGCCAATGCCGCCTTCCGGGGCCGCTCGCCGCGCGGCGCCGGGCTCAGGACGGCGGCCGGGGTTGGGACGTTGACAGGGTCAGGCGCGGCGGGCTTTCTACCGCGCGATTTGCCCCCATAGACACGACGATGATCGACAAGACCTACCAGCCCGGCGAGGTGGAAGCCCGAATTGCGCAAGCGTGGGAGGACGCGGGCGCCTTCCGCGCCGGCCGCCCCGAACGCTCCGGCAAGAAGCCATACACCATCGTGATCCCGCCGCCCAACGTGACGGGCTCGCTGCATATGGGGCATGCGCTGAACAATACCCTGCAGGACATCCTCTGCCGCTTCGAGCGCATGCGCGGGCGCGACGTGCTCTGGCAGCCGGGCACCGATCACGCCGGCATCGCCACCCAGATGGTGGTCGAGCGGCAATTGATGGAGCGCCAGCTTCCCGGTCGCCGCGACATGGGGCGCGAGAGATTCCTCGAACGGGTCTGGGAATGGAAGGCGGAGAGCGGTGGCACCATCGTCAACCAGCTCAAGCGGCTCGGCGCCTCCTGCGACTGGTCACGCGAGCGCTTCACCATGGACGAGGGGCTGTCGAAGGCGGTCCTCAAGGTGTTCGTCGATCTCTACAAGGCCGGGCTGATCTACAAGGACAAAAGGCTGGTCAACTGGGACCCGAAGCTGCTCACCGCGATTTCCGACCTCGAAGTGCAGCAGGTCGAGCTGAAGGGCCATCTCTGGCACCTGCGCTATCCGCTCGAAGGCAGAACTTTCAACCCGGACGATTCATCGACCTATATCGTGGTCGCGACCACGCGGCCGGAGACCATGCTGGGCGACACGGCGGTCGCGGTGCATCCCGAGGACGGGCGCTACAAGGCGCTGGTCGGCCAGAACGCGATCCTGCCGCTGGTCGGGCGCAAAATTCCGATCGTCGCCGACGACTATTCCGACCCGGAAAAGGGCTCGGGCGCGGTGAAAATCACGCCGGCGCACGACTTCAACGATTTCGAGGTCGGAAGGCTGCACAAGCTGCCTTTGGTGAATGTGCTCGACGCCGAGGCCAACCTCGCGCTGAAGGACAATGCCGCATTCCTCGCGGGCCTTGCGCAATCCGTCGAGCTCGATGCGACGCTCGCCTTGCACGGCACCGACCGCTTCGCCGCGCGCAAGCAGATCGTCGAGCGCCTGCAAGCGGGCAATCTGGTCGAGAAGATCGAGCCGCACACGCACATGGTGCCGCACGGCGACCGCTCCAATGTGGTGATCGAGCCGTATCTGACCGATCAGTGGTATGTGGACGCGAAGACGATGGCGCAGCCCGCGCTCGAAGCCGTGCGCAGCGGCAAGACCGTGTTCGTTCCGAAAAACTGGGAGAAGACTTACTTTGACTGGATGGAGAACATCCAGCCCTGGTGCGTCTCGCGCCAGCTCTGGTGGGGCCACCAGATTCCCGCCTGGTACGGGCCGGACGGCAAATACTTCGTCGCGGAGACCGAAGCCGAAGCGGCGGCGCAGGCGAAGCAGCAATACGGCAAGGACGTGCCGCTCACCCGCGACGAGGACGTGCTCGATACCTGGTTCTCCTCCGCCTTGTGGCCGTTCTCCACGCTCGGCTGGCCGCAGGATACGCCGGAAGTGAAGCGTTACTATCCGACCGATGCGCTGGTTACCGGCTTCGACATCATCTTCTTCTGGGTCGCGCGCATGATGATGATGGGCCTGCATTTCATGCGCGAGGTGCCGTTCCGCGACGTCTATATCCATGCGCTCGTCCGCGACGAGAAGGGCGCCAAGATGTCGAAGTCGAAGGGCAACGTCATCGACCCGCTGGCGCTGATCGACGAATATTCCGCCGACGCGCTGCGCTTCACGCTGGCGGCGATGGCCGCGCAGGGGCGTGACATCAAGCTCGCCACCAGCCGCGTCGAGGGCTACCGCAATTTCGGCACCAAGCTCTGGAATGCGGCGCGCTTTGCGGAAATGAATGCCGCCGCGACCGTGCCCGGCTTCGATCCGAAATCGGCAAAGGAGACGCTGAACCGCTGGATCGCGCACGAGACCGCCAAGGCCGCGCGCGAGGTGACGGAAGCGATCGAGGGCTACCGCTTCAACGACGCGGCCGGCGCTGCCTATCGCTTCGTCTGGAACATCTATTGCGACTGGTATCTGGAACTGGTGAAGCCGGTGCTCACCGGAGCGGACGGCGCCGCCAAGGACGAGACGCGCGCGACCGTCGCCTGGGCGCGCGACGAAATCCTGAAAATCCTGCATCCGTTCATGCCGTTCATCACCGAGGAATTGTGGGCGGTGACGGCGGCCCCCTCCGCTGTCATTCCGGGACGGCCCGAAGGGCCGGGCCCGGAATCCATAACCGCGGTCGGGGGTTTGGATTCCGGGCTCGCGCCTTCGGCGCGCCCCGGAATGACCAGAGAGAATTTGCTCGCGCTCACGCCCTGGCCCGCTTATGCCGGCCTCGACGATGCGCTGGCCGAGGCCGAGATCGGCTGGGTGGTCGATCTCGTCACCGCGGTGCGCTCGCTGCGCGCGGAAATGAACATCCCGCCGGCAACCCTGATCCCGCTGTCGCTGGTCGGCGTGTCCGCACAGACGCGCGCGCGGGCGGCGCGCTGGACCGATTTCGTCAAGCGGCTGGCGCGCCTGTCCGGCATCGCCTTCGCGGATTCCGCGCCGCAGGGCGCGGTGCAATTGCTGGTGCGCGGGGAGGTGGCCGCTTTGCCGCTGAAGGGCGTCATCGATTTCGCCGCCGAGCGCGCGCGCCTGCAGAAGGAACTGGGCAAGGCCGATGCCGATATCCAGCGCGTCGACGCCAAGCTCGGCAACGAGAAATTCGTCGCCAATGCGCCCGAGGAGATCATCGAGGGCGAGAAGGAGAAGCGCGAGGAAGCGCTCGCCCGCAAGCAGAAGATCGTGGAAGCGCTGGAGCGCCTGAAGGGCGCGGAGTGATGCGATGCGGTTCGTTCGGCGCGCGCTGTGGGGCCTCGCCGGACTGATCGCGCTGCTCGCCGTCGCGGCTTTCCTCACCGTGCGCCCGGCCGATCCCGCTTTGTGGCCGCCGCCGACCGGCGCGCCCGGCGTCGAAATTTTCGTCGTCAGCCACGGCTACCATTCCGGCCTGGTGCTGCCGCGCGGCGAGGTCGCCGCGACCGCCGCGCGAAAAGGCGATGCCGCGCTCGCCGAGATCGCGCGCCGCTTCGCCGCCTATCCCTGGATCGAGGTCGGCTGGGGCGAGGAGCAGTTCTATCGCGCGGTGCCGGATGTCGCCTCGCTCTCGTTCACGCTTGCTTTGCGCGCGCTGCTGAAGCCCGGCAACGCCACCGTCCTGCATGTGGTCGGTATCACCTGGCCGCCGCGCACGACCTACCCGCATTCCGACATCGTGCGCATCGGGGTGAGCCGCGAGGGCTTCGAGCGGGCGCTCATGGGCATCGGCGCGAGCGTGGCGCGCAATGGCGAGGGCGGGTTGCCGGAGGCGCTGGGATCGGGTCTCTACGGTCCGAGCCAGTTTTTCCGCGCGAACGGATCGTTCAGTTTGTTCCAGGTCTGCAACCACTGGACCGCGGGCATTCTCGGATTGGCCGGCCTGCCGGTCGCCCCGCTGCTTGCGACTTTGCCGCAGGGTCTGCTGCTCGATCTGCGCTGGCGCGCGGGGCTTGCGGTTATGCCGCGGGAATAGCGACAATGCGTCCGCGACCGGGGGCGATGGCATGAAGGTATTCGTGGCCGGTGCGGCAGGCGTGGTAGGGCGCCGGCTGGTGCTGCTGCTGCGGCAGGCGCGGCATTCGGTGACCGGCACCACGCGCTCCGCCGGCAAGGCGGAGGCTTTGCGCGCGCTCGGCGTGGAGCCGGTGATCGTCGATGTGTTCGATGCGCCGGCCTTGCATCGCGCGCTCGCCGCCGCGCGCCCCGACGCGGTGATGCACCAGCTCACCGACCTGCCGCAGGATGCCGACCCGAAGAAAATCCAGGCCGCGCTCGAGGGCAATGCGCGCCTGCGCATGGACGGCACCCGCAACCTCGTGGCGGCCGCGCGCGCCGCGGGCGTGCGCCGCCTGGTCGCCCAGAGCCTCGCCTTCGTCTATGCGCCGGGGCCGAAGCCGTACCGCGAGGACGCTCCGCTGCATCTCGCCGCCGAGGGCGTCGCGCGCCGCACCGTCGAGGGCGTGGCGGCGCTGGAACAGGCGGTGACCGGCGCGCCCGATCTCGACGGCGTGGTGCTGCGCTACGGCCGCTTCTACGGGCCCGGCACCTGGAGCGCGCAGCGCAGCGGCGAAGCCCCGCTGCATGTCGATGCCGCCGCGCAAGCGGCGTTGCTCGCGCTGACGCGCGGCGCGCCCGGCATCTACAACATCGCCGAGGATGACGGCACGGTCGCGATCGAGAAGGCGCGGCGCGAGCTCGGTTTCGATCCGGACTTTCGCATCGTCGCCTGAGTGGTTTCCCCCGCCGGCGCGGGGAGGCAGCCCGGAATGCGAGCGCGGCCCCTTGGCGGAGCATGCTCGTGGCGCTCTCCCTCGGCGGCGTTGCCTTGCCGGCAACCGGTTATCGTTTGATATCCAACGGTCTTATCGGCTTGCTGAGGAAAGGCGAGTCCTTCATGGCGTAGCGCCAGGGCAGTTCGACCGCCTTGCTGATGCCGATGCGCACCCCGACCGCGACCTCGACGGGATGCGGCCGCGCGCGCAATTCGAACGGGACGCGGTCGAGCGGCAGGCCGTTCTGCGCGATGCTGACGCCGAGCGCCTGGCACAATCGCCCCGGCCCCGAGCAGAGCAGGCGCTCCGCGGCCAGCCCGCGCCGCCGCCGCATGCGGGCGAGCCCCTCAGCCGGCTGCAGCGCCCGGATCAGCACGGCGCTGGCGGAGCCTTCTTTCTCGCAGACGAAATTCAGGCACCAGTGGAGGCCGTAGGAGCGGTAGACATAGGAATAGCCGGGCGGTCCGAACATCACCGCGTTGCGCGGGGTCGGCCCGTTGAAGGAATGCGCGGCCGGTTCGGTATGGTGGTAGGCCTCCACCTCGACGATGACGCCGCCGGTACCGCCGACCAGCAGGGTCGCGCCGATCAGGTCGGGCGCCACCGCGTGCACGGAACGGGCGAAGAAACGGCGGGTCAGGCGGGGCGGCATGGCCATGCGGGCGAGGAACGGGCTGCAGTGACGCGCGCGGCAGTGTGACTTTCGCTGCGTTGCAAAAGATCAATCTCCAAAGCGCCGGCGAAGTTTCTGTGGCTTGCTCGCCACACGTTTACGACATTTCCGCAACGCCATTTCGAAGGCGCGACTGTGCCCCGTTTTAGCCATAGGTCTACACGACACGAAATGCCCAAGCCGCTGGCGTAGTGCCGGTCTTGTGACCGGCGGGCGGAGGGGGCGGAAGGGGCCTCCTGGCAGTCATGGACGCAAAGACCAATTTGAAAGCGCGGCTTCCCAGCCGTCATGTCACCGAGGGCCCGGCGCGGGCCCCGCATCGCTCCTACCTCTACGCGATGGGGCTGACGACCGAACAGATCCACCAGCCCTTCGTCGGCGTCGCGACCTGCTGGAACGAGGCCGCTCCCTGCAATATCGCGCTGATGCGCCAGGCCCAGGCGGTGAAGAAGGGCGTCTCCTCCGCCAACGGCACGCCGCGCGAATTCTGCACCATCACCGTCACCGACGGTATCGCGATGGGCCATGCCGGCATGAAGGCCTCGCTGCCCTCGCGCGAGGTGATCGCCGATTCGGTCGAGCTGACCATGCGCGGCCACGGCTACGACGCCCTGATCGGGCTCGCCGGCTGCGACAAGTCGCTGCCCGGCATGATGATGTCGATGGTGCGGCTGAACGTGCCCTCGATCTTCATCTATGGCGGCTCGATCCTGCCCGGCACCTTCAAGGGCCGTCCGGTCACCGTGCAGGACGTGTTCGAGGCGGTCGGCAAGCATTCGGTCGGCGCCATGAGCGACGACGATCTCGACGAGCTCGAACATGTCGCCTGTCCGTCGGCGGGCGCCTGCGGCGCGCAATTCACCGCCAATACCATGGCGATGGTATCGGAGGCGATCGGCCTGGCGCTGCCTTATTCGGCCGGCGCGCCGGCGCCCTACGAGATCCGCGACGCCTTCTGCATGACCGCCGGCGAGCAGATCATGGAGCTCGTGCGCAAGCAGATCCGCCCGCGCGACATCGTCACCCGCAAGGCGCTGGAGAATGCCGCCGCCACCGTCGCCGCTTCCGGCGGCTCCACCAATGCCGCGCTGCATCTGCCGGCGCTGGCGAACGAGGCCGGCATCGAATTCACGCTGTTCGACGTCGCCGAAGTCTTCAAAAGGACACCTTATATCGCGGATTTGAAACCGGGCGGCCGTTATGTCGCCAAGGATTTGTTCGAAGTCGGCGGCATCCCGCTGGTGATGAAGACATTGCTCGATGCGGGTTACCTGCATGGCGATTGCATGACTGTGACCGGGCGTACGATTGCCGAGAACCTGAAATCCGTGAAGTGGAACCCGGATCAGGACGTGGTGCTTCCGGCATCCAAGCCGCTGTCGCCCACCGGCGGCGTGGTCGGGCTGAAGGGCAATCTCGCGCCCGAAGGCGCGATCGTCAAAGTCGCCGGCATGCAGACCCTGAAATTCACCGGACCGGCGCGCTGCTTCGACGGCGAGGAAGCCTGCTTCGACGCCGTGCGCAACCGCAAATACAAGGAAGGCGAAGTGCTGGTCATCCGCTATGAGGGGCCGAAGGGCGGCCCCGGCATGCGCGAGATGCTCGCCACCACCGCCGCGCTCTACGGCCAGGGCATGGGCGACAAGGTCGCGCTGATCACCGACGGCCGTTTCTCCGGCGCGACGCGCGGCTTCTGCGTCGGCCATGTCGGTCCGGAAGCGGCGGTCGGCGGCCCGATCGGGCTCTTGCGCGACGGCGACATCGTCGAGCTCGATGCGGTCAACGGCATCCTTAACGTCAAGCTGTCCGACGACGAACTCGCCAAGCGCAAGACGGCCTGGAAGCCGCGCGATAACGACGCCGGTTCAGGTTACCTCTGGAAATATGCGCAAGAAGTCGGTCCCGCGGTTAATGGTGCGGTGACCCATCCCGGCGGAAAGGCCGAGAAAGTGTGTTATGCGGATCAGTAAGACCGCACGCATGACGGTGGTCGGCGCGGTGTTCACGCTCGCGCCCGCCTTCGCGTTCGACGGCACCCGCACGCCGGCCAATGCGCCGGCGCCGCCGGTGACGACGCGCGAGGCGATGTCGAGCTGGGCGCAGTCGATGAAGGCCGGCGAGAAGGACAAGGCCTTGTCCTCGCTGCAATACGCCGCCGAGCAGGGCCACGCGGCCGCGCAATGGAAGCTCGGGCGCATGTATGCGGCGGGCGACGGCGTGCCGCGCAGCGACCTGCGCGCGTTCAAGTATTTCAGCCAGATCGCCGATTCGCATGCCGACGACAGCCCGGATCTGCCGCAGGCGCGCTTTGTCGCCAATGCCTTCGTGCAGCTCGGCCATTATTACCTGAAGGGCATCCCCAATGCGGTGAATGCCGATGCCGACCGCGCGCGCGAAATGTATTCGTATGCGGCCTCGTATTTCGGCGATGCCGACGCGCAATACAGCCTGGCCCGCCTGTATCTCGACGGCACCGGCACCGAGCGCGACCCGCGCCAGGCCGTGCGCTGGCTGATCCTGGCGGCCAACAAGGGCCTGCCGCGCGCGCAGGCGGTGCTCGGCAACGTGCTGTTCAAGGGCGAGGCGACGCCGCGCCAGGCGGCGCGCGGCCTGATGTGGCTGACGCTCGCGCGCGACAATGCGCGCGCCGAGGATACCTGGATCGCCGAGATGCACGACGCCGCCTTCCGCCAGGCGAGCGACGACGAGCGCCAGCTGGCGCTCGTCTATCTGGAGCGCTGGCTCAAGGGCAAGCGGGACTGACTTGCCGGCGATACGCGGGACCGTGGTCCCGCGCTCAGGCAGAACTGACCTGCCGCCTCACCACTCCGTCACCACCGGTTCCAGCCCCGCCTTGCCGAGCGCGTCCGCGCGCGCCTTCATCCAGCCCTTGGCGAAGGCCGCATCGTCCGCGGGCGCGTTCTTGCCGTACTCGGCCCAGGCCGCGGCGAGCGTGTCCTGCCGCTTGATCAGCGCGGCATTGTGCTTGTCATGCTCGGCGGTCCACACCCCGCGCTCCTTGAAATAGCGCACCGCGCCCTCGTGCACCGGGATCGCCCAGGCGAAAATCTGCCGCTTCAGGTCCCAGCCGACATTGCCCGGCGCGCCGTCCTTGTAGTCGTCGAACAGATCCACCATCGCCTTGGCCATGTTGTAGGCGAGGTCGTTGTCGGTGCCCTTCAGCGTCATCAGCACCGGGTAGGGATAGGTCGCGGCCTCCGCCTTGTTGTCCTTGCTGAGATCGGCGCCCTCGGTACCGAAAGCCGGCACGAAGAACGGCGCGATCTTCTGCACGCGCGCCCAGCCCTCCTTGTCGGCATGCGCGAAGGTCGGATAGCGGATGCCGCGCGGCGAGGAGGCGATCTTGTAGGCCTGGCCGGAAATGGTGGAGGAGAACGCCGCGTCCACCTGGTTGCCGACGATCGCGTCCATAGCCTGGCCGAAGCCGCCGATCTCGACCTTCTTCACGTCGTTCCAGGTCAGCTTGCCGAAGGCCAGCAGCGCGGTGATGTTCGGGTTGAGCGAGGGCGCGCCGACCACCCAGGCCACGCGCTTGCCCTTGATGTCGGCGATGGTCTTGATGTCGGCATCCTTGGCGGTGACGATGGTCAGCAGCGCATCGGAATTGTTGAGCAGGATCGAGCGCACCGGCTGCGGGCCCCAGTCGCGGGCGCCGAATTCGTACACGCCTTCCTGCGCGAGATAGCTGCCGCCCACGCCGTTCGCCGAGAACGGCACCTTGCCTTCGCGCAGCGGGATGTTGCGCGAGACGTCGTTCTTGCCCGGCAGCACGCGCAGGTTCACGTTCAGCTTGTTCTTCAGCGCATTGCCGATCGCGACCGCCTGGTTGTAGCCGCCGGAGCCGACGTCATAGGCGGTCCAGGTCAGCGTCTCCGGCAGCTTGGCCGATTGCGCGAAGGCGGGCGCTGCGGCGAGCGACAGCGCGGCGAACACGATTCCCGATTTCAGACTTGCAGTCATGGCGACGTTCTCCCGGTTACATTTTTTCTCGCTGCAAAGGACACCAGCAGCAATCCTAGCACGGCCAAGGCGGTGCCGGCGGCCAGATTGGCGCCGAACGACAGGCCGGTGAGGCGCGGAGCGGGGGCGGCGAGCAGCAGCCCGCCGGCGATCATGGCGATGCGGGCGAGGACGCCTTGCGCGCTGCCGGCGATGGCGCCGATGCCCAGCACATAGCCCTGCAAGGCCGCACCGATCAGCGTGACGCCGGCAAGGGCGGCCACGATCGAGACGGCAATGGTGCCGGCGTCGCCCTTGAACAGCAGCGCCGGATTGAGCACGAAGCAGAACGGCACGAGATAGATGGCGGTGCCGAGCCGCACCGATTGCAGGCCGATGCGCATGGCGGAGACGCCGGCGAGCGGCGCTGCCGCGAAGGTCGCGAGCGCGACCGGCGGGGTGATGAACGAGACCATGCCCC
>JBFWWQ010000080.1:0-11318 GCA_050246095.1 Pseudorhodoplanes sp. | reverse complement strand
AATTGACGCAAATGCCGTGCCGCGCCACTTCGCGGGCCAGGGATTTTGTAAGCGCAATCATGCCCCCTTTGGCCGCGGCGTAAGCCGTCTCGCCCGTCGACCCGACCCTACCCGCGTCGCTCGCCACGTTGACGATACGCCCGTTTCCTGCCGCGACGATCGCGGGCAGAAGCGCCTGGGTGAGATGGATCGCGCCGGTCAGGTTTCCGGCAATGACCTTGTCGATATAGGCCGGCGGGATATCAAGGAAAGGATGAAAGTCGCTGAAGCCGGCGCCATTCACCAGAATATCGATCTTGGGATGCCGCGCCACGATCGCTGCCGCGCAGCGCCTGGCCGATGCACCATCGGTCAGATCGACGGCTTCGAACTCGACGGGGCCCTTTTCCTTCTTCGTCTCTTCGACAAGCGCCTTGCCCGCCACCTCATTGACATCCGCGCAAACCACGCGCGCGCCGGCACGAGCGAGTTGCAGAACCGTCGCCTTGCCGATTCCCGATGCGCCGCCGGTTACAACGGCGATTTTACCTGAAAGGTCCATAAACAATCTCCCTTAATCTACGCGCCATGAGATTCAGTCAGCTCCGCACCCCGGCGAGGAAGGCTCCGATGCGCTCGCGTGTTTCGGCGTCGGTCTGAAGCCGACGTGTCGCCTCCAGTTCGTCGCCAAAGCCTCCGCGCCCGGGCATAGCGGCCGTAGTCATGCAGTGCTTCGCGGCGGCCAATGCGGCGCATGGAAGTGCGGCAACGTGGCGGGCAATTTCCGCCGCACGCGCGGCGATGTCGGCGCGCGGAACGGCCCATTGGACGAGACCCAGCCGCTCGGCCATCGTCCCGTCCACGACCTCGGCGCCGAGGATTAAGCGGTTGGCAACGCCACGTCCCACCAGGCGCGTCAGACGCTGCGTGCCACCCGCGCCGGGAATCAAGCCCAGTCTGATTTCCGGAAGTCCGAGCTTAGCCTCGAACGCTGCAATTCGCAGATCGCAGGCGAGCCCGAGTTCGAAACCGCCGCCGAGCGCCGGTCCCTCGATTTCTGCCAGGGTGACTTGCGGGAGGGTCTCGATGCTTTCGTAGAGCCGCTGAATGGATGCAACATAGGCGTAGGTGCGATCGGGGCCGTCGACGGCCTCGAACCGCGTCTGCATTTCCTTCAGGTCGGCGCCCGCGCAAAATACCTTCTGATCGGAGCGCAGGTGAAGCACTTTCCAGTCGTGCCGGCCTGCAAGCCCATCGAGCTCGCGCTGGAAGCCGGCCAACCACCCTTCGCTCAGCGCATTGACCGGAGGCGCGCTCATGGTCAGCGTCGCGACCTGACCGGAAACGGACAGCTTAAACATATCGCATCCTACCCACTGCCTATGACTGACGACGGATTGAAGCGGCCGCTATAGCCCGCGGTGAGAAGGACGATCTTGCCCCTCACCTGCCGGTCGGCGATGCGCCGCAGCGCGATCGGCGCGTCCTCGAGACGCAGAGCGTCCGTTACCGGCGAGGTGAGCAGCCCCCGACGCCACAAAGTGAATATATCGCGCTGCGCGTCTCGGACCTGTTCGGGGACACGATCGCGGTAGTCGCTCCAGTGCAAGCCGGTGGCGCTGATATTTTTGATGAGGAGATAATTGGACCGTAGCGTTGCCGGTGCACCAGCGGCAAAGCCTACAACGACGATCCGGCCGCACCATGCGAGCGCGCGCAGGCAGGCTTCGAAAATGCCGTTACCGAGATTATCGACAACGACATCCACACCGCGGCCGCCGGTAAGCGCGGCTACCTCTGCTTTCAGTGTCTGCTCGAGGTCCGACCGGTCGAGCATGATGACGTGATCCGCCCCGTGCTCGCGCGCGAAGCCAGCTTTTGCCTCGGTCATGCAGCCGGCAATCACCGTGGCGCCGCAGGCCTTGGCAAGCTGAACCGTGGAAATGCCGACTCCGCCGGTTGCGCCCGTGACCAGCACGCTCTCCCCGCGCTTCATCTGGCCGCGCGCGAACAGCGCGAAATGCGCCGTCTGGAACGTAAGGCCAAGCCCGATCGCGTCGGCCAGGTCGAGGTTTTCGGGAACAGGATGGCAAAGAACGGCAGGTACCGCGATCTGCTCGACATAACCTCCATTCTCGACATAGGCGAGCACGCGATCGCCGATCCTGAATTCGCGAACGTCATCGCCGACGGCGCGAACGATGCCGGCGATTTCCTTGCCGGGGCTGAAAGGCAACGACGCCAGATTCTGGTAGATGCCGCGAACCACCAGCAGATCCGGATAATTCACGCCGGCGACATGTACCTCGATCGCAACTTCGCCGGCGAGCGGCGCCGGCGCGGGCACATCCGCAAGGACAAGACCCTCCGGTTCGCCATACCGCAGGATGTGCAGTGCCTGCGTCATCAGATCATCGCTCCAAGCAGATGATTGTCTGCGCCAAGCTCGGGGGCCGACCTTTCCACGGCGTCATCCCGCAACGCGCCGTCCACCGGCACCGGAAGCGCAGGAATTGCCGATCCGCCGGATTTCACCCGGCGCTCGAAGAGCTTGCGGGCAATGACGTGAGGGTCGCGCACCGCTTCTTCGAGGCTCGCAATGATCGCGCAGCAGGCATCCTGACCGTCGAAGACTTGTCGCCAATGCGCTATTGGATGCGCGGCGATACGCGCCGCAACCGCGGCCTTCGTAGCGACCGGATCCTTCGCATCGTCGTGGAAAGCGGTATCGAGCGCGATGAGACGGCAGAAGATATCCCAGAACCGCTGCTCGATCGGTGCTACCGAGAGATAGCCGCCATCCGCTGTGCGATAGATGCCATATCGCGGAGACGCGCCGGTGGTGAGCGCACTCCCGGCCGCCGGCCAATGACCGGCCGCAAAGCCATCGGCAAGCCCCCAATACGAGAGCACAAACAGATTGTCCGCCATGGAAATGTCGAGATGGCGGCCACGGCCGGATTGCTGACGCTGCACCAGCGCGAGCAGGATATTGACCAGGGCCGGATAGGTGCCTGCCGCGATGTCCGCGATCGGAAAATGCGGCATGACCGGAGCGCCCTCGCGATCTCCGCTGAGCGACAACAGGCCCGACAGCGCCAAGTAATTCAGATCGTGCGCCGCCATTTCGCGGCGCGGGCCTGTCTGACCGAATCCCGTGATCGAGCAATAGACAAGCCGCGGATTGAGTTTGCTCAATGCGGCGTAGCCAAGACCCAGCCGCTCCATCACGCCCGGTCTGAACTGTTCGATCAGCACGTCGCTACGCTCGATCAGCGGCGTCAGACGCGCGATGGCGTGGGGAGCCTTCAGATCGATCTCGATCGACTTCTTGCCGCGATTGAGAAGGACAAAATTCGCGCCCGCGTCGCCGAATCTCGGCTCGTAGCCGCGCATTTCATCGCCGGTTCCGGGACGCTCGACCTTGATGACCTCGGCACCGGCTTCGGCCAGAAACAATCCGGTCATGGGTCCCGGCAGTAAGGTGCTGAAATCGAGCACCCGGATTCCGGCGAGCGGCGGCATGCAAGCTCCTCACGCGCCGAATGATCGGCTGATCACCAGCCGCTGGATGTCGTTACTGCCTTCGTAGATTTTCGCGACCCGCACCGCCCGAAAGATGCGCTCGACCTGATAATCCTCGATGTAGCCGTTTCCGCCGAAGGTCTGGATGGCGTCCGAGCACACCCGTTCGGCCATCTCGGAGGCGAACAGCTTCGCCATCGAGGCTTCCACGAGGCTCGAGCGCCCGGCGCTGCGCAAGGCGGCTGCGTGCAGAACCAGTTGGCGTGCGGCCTCGATCCTGGTCGCCATCTCGGCGAGCCGGAACGACACCGCCTGGTAGCTGATGATCGGATTGCCGAACGCCTCCCGCTCGTGCGCGTAGGCCAGCGCCAGTTCGTAGGCGGCGCGTGCCATTCCGACCGATTGAGCGGCGATCCCGATGCGCCCGCCTTCGAGATTGGCCAGCGCTATGCGATAGCCTTGCCCCTCCTCGCCGAGTCTATTCTCGACCGGAACCTCCAAATCCTCGAAGCAAATTTCGCAGGTGTCCGAAGCGTTCTGCCCCATCTTGCGCTCGACCCTACCGACCCGGTAACCGGGCCACGCCGTCTCCACGATGAAGGCGGAGATTCCGCGTTTGCCCGCAGCAGGATCGGTCGATGCAAAGACCAGGGCGACTTCTGCATTCTTGCCGGTGGTGATGAACTGCTTGGTCCCGTTGATGACATAGCGGTCGCCGCGGAGGACCGCCCTCGTTTTGAGGGCTGAGGCGTCCGATCCGCTATGCGGTTCGGTCAGGCAGAACGCACACAGCATCTCGCCGGAGGCGAGCGGCCGCAGATAGCGCTCTTTCTGGGAATCCGTTCCGTATTCGAGAATCGGCATGCAGCCGACCGAATTGTGACCACTCATCACGGTCGAAGTGGCCCCATCGCCGGCCGCGATCTCCTCCAGCGCAAGCGCGTAGGCCACATAGTCGGCGCCGGCCCCGCCCCATTCGGCGGGGACGGTCATGCCCAAAAAGCCCAGCTTTCCCATGTCCCTGAGCGGCTGGCGGGGAAAGAAAGCGGTGCGCTCCCATTCGGCGGATTTCGGCGCCAGATGCGCCTTCGCAAACTCCCGCGCCGTGGCGCGGATCATCTCTTGTTCTTCCGTCAGGATCATGAATAGAATATCCTGAATGAGCGATCATTCAGTTTGAATGATCCGCATTTCCAAGGTGGCTGTCAAGCAATCCTGCCTGAGGAGCCGCGCCGCTGTGTCGCCGGGCAAGGCACGAACAGCCGGACCTGCGGAACGAATGAGAGCTGACAACGTGGGGGAAACATGAAATTCGATCCAATTCTTCCCGAGGAACGGGGCCGCGCCATGCGGGCACAAGGCTACTGGATGGACGAATTGCTCATCGGACATCTCGACCGTTGCATCGCCGAGACACCCGGCAAGACCGCGATCGTCGACTTCAACTCGATGCTCGAATTGGGTACCCGACTGACCTATGTGGAATTCGGCAAGCGGGTGGAGCGCATTGCCGTCGGCCTGGCGGAGCTCGGCGTCGGCAAGAACGACGTGGTGTCATGCCAATTGCCGAACTGGTGGCAGTTCGGTGCGCTCGCCTTCGCATGCTGGCGGATCGGCGCCGTCATCAACCCGATGATGCCGATCTTTCGCGAGCGCGAAGTCAAGTTCATGCTCGGATTTGCGGAAAGCAAGATATTCGTGGTGCCGCGTGAGTTTCGCGGTTTCGACCATCCCGCGATGGTTCGCGGCATGCGGGCCGACTTGCCTCATCTCGAGCGCCTGCTGGTGGTCGGCGGGAGCGGCGAGGAGAGCTTCGAGAGCGCCCTGCTCGAAATCCCCTGGGAGACGAAGCGCGACGCCAAGCGTCTCTTCGCGGAACGCCGCCAGACCGCCGATGACATCGTTCAATTGCTCTACACATCGGGAACGACCGGTGAACCGAAGGGTGTCATGCACACCTCCAACACGATCCTGTCGATCGTACGTCCATTCTGCAAACGCCTCGGTCTCAGTAACAACGATACCGTTTTGATGTCCTCCCCGCTCGCGCACCAATCCGGCTTCATCTACGGGCTTCTCATGCCGATGGTGCTGGGGACAACCGTTGTGCTGCAGGATGTTTGGGAACCGAACCGGGCTGCCGAGCTGATTGCGGAGGAGCATGTGACGTTCACGTTTGCGTCCACCCCGTTCCTGTCAGACTTGACGGATGCGGTCGGCAAGGGCGGCCGCGACGTTTCGAGTCTTCGCATCTTCCTTGCTGCCGGAGCGCCTATCCCGCGCGTCCTGGTCGAGCGCGCCTCCAAGATTCTCGGCGCGGACATCGTTTCGGCATGGGGCATGACGGAGAACGGCGCAGTCACGACCACCAGGCTTGGAGATTCCGAGGAGAAGGCCTTTTTCACCGATGGTTGCCCCCTTCCCGGGATGGAGGTTGAGGTGTTCGGCCCGGATGGGAAGGCGATGCCTCCGGGCGGTGAAGGCGTGCTCAAGGTGCGCGGATGCTCCAATTTCGTCGGGTATCTCAAGCGGCCGCAATTGTTCAATCACGACGCCGACAACTGGTTCGATACGGGCGACCTCGCCCGCAAGGATGCCGATGGCTATATCCGCATCACCGGCCGCGCCAAGGACATCATCATCCGCGGCGGCGAGAACATCCCGGTTGTCGAAATTGAAGGGCTCCTGTTCCGCCACCCGGCGGTGCAATCCGTGGCGATCGTGGGCATGCCCGATCCGCGGCTTGGCGAGCGCGCCTGCGCGTTCGTGGTCCTCAAGCCGAACCAGTCGCTCACCCACGAGGAGATGGTGCAGTTTCTCTCCGACCAGAAGATTGCCCGCCAATACTTGCCGGAGTGGCTCGAAATTGTTCCCACGCTTCCGGTCACGCCGAGCGGCAAGATACAGAAATTCAAGCTGCGCGAGACGGCCAAGACGCTTGGCGCATGACGGCAATCTCGACAAGGCGCGTCCCGCGCTGTCCTATACCGACAAAAATGCAAATGGAGACTCAAGATGACTGGCCCGGCTGGATACAGCGACATTCTGTACGACGAGCGCGATGGCGTCGCGACCATCACGATCAACAGGCCCGAAAAGCTCAATGCATTTCGGGGCAAGACTTGCGATGAGATGCTCGACGCCTTCAATCGCGCGGCGTGGAACCCGCAGATCGGGGTGATCGTGCTGACCGGCTCCGGAACGCGAGCGTTCTGCACAGGCGGCGATCAGTCGGCGCACGAAGGCAGCTATGACGGTCGCGGCACAATCGGCCTCCCGATGGAAGCGCTGCATTCTATTGTCCGGGTTGCGCCAAAACCGGTCATCGCGAAGGTTCGTGGCTACGCAATCGGTGGCGGAAATGTGCTGGCCACCTTGTGCGATCTGACGATTGCCGCGGAGAGCGCACAATTCGGTCAGGTAGGCCCCAAGGTCGGTTCCGTGGATCCGGGTTTTGGCACTGCGTATCTGGCCCGTATCGTCGGCGAAAAGAAGGCGCGGGAGATCTGGTATCTCTGCCGCCGTTACACGGCCGCCGAGGCCGCAGCAATGGGCCTCGTCAACAAGGTCGTACCGGACGATCAGCTCGATGCGGAAGTGGAAAAGTGGTGCAGCGAGATCATGGAACGCAGCCCAACGGCGATTTCAATCGCAAAGCGCTCATTCAACGCAGATACCGACTCGATCGCCGGCATCGGGGCACTCGGCATGCAGGCGCTTAAGCTCTATTACGAGACGGAAGAATCGAAGGAAGGCGTGCGGGCCTTCAACGAGAAGCGTAAGCCTGCGTTCCGAAAATATGCGAAGTGATAAGGTGCGCCGCCGCCTTGTCGGCGAAGGGCAGCACGTCGAGCCTGTTTCTGCTTGGCGGAGTACGACCTGACGCGCTCGCATCTGCCCCAAAGCGATGAGCCTTCGCAGGATGTTCGGTAGCAACACCTATTCAGGTAAGCCGGCTGGCGCGCTACCTCGGACCGGATGGGCTCAAATCCGTCCGAGCAAACTCTGCCCTTCACCCATTGACTTGGACCAACTTATGGACCATCTATCGAGGTGGGAATGCCGAAAGCTCAAAGGAGCCCCGCGTGCGCGTGTCTGTCAGTGAGGCCAAGGGGCAACTCACCGAATTGGTGAAGCGGGCCGAGGCCGGAGATGAGATCATCCTCACCCGTCGCGGCCATGAGGTCGTGCGCCTGGTTGCCGTCGCTGTAGCGCCCGGCCTGAAGGGTCGGCGCGCATTGATGGAGAAAATCAGGGCAGCAGCCGCCGCCAAGGCGCTGCCGGGGCCAGTTGCAGCGCGCAGCCAGGATTTCCTTTATGGCGATGACGGGATGCCCTTGTGATCGCCGTTGATACGTCGGCGCTCATGGCAATCGTGCTGGGCGAGCCGCAGGGCGAAGTCTGTATGACCGCAATCGAGGAAGCTGACGGGTTGCTGATTTCCGCCGGCACAGTCGCTGAAGCTCTGATCGTTGCCGCACGACGCGATATCCGCGATGAGGTCGCGGCGCTGGTCTCGGGCCTCGGCTTTGAGATCGTGTCTGTAACGGCGGCATCGGCGAGGCGCATCGCCGATGCCTATGGTCGGTGGGGCAAAGGCGCTCATCCGGCGTCACTCAACTATGGCGACTGTTTCGCCTACGAGGTTGCCATCGAACATAACTGCCCGCTGCTCTATGTGGGCGATGATTTCGTGCAGACCGACGTGCGTTCGGCACTGTAAATCCAAAGACAATAGCAAGCGGCGCGCTCAAACCCAGTTTTCGGCTCTCACGCCCGGCATACGGCTGAATTCTCGCATGTTGTTGGTGACGACGATCAACCCTTCGCTGCGGGCATGGCCGCCGATCTGCATATCGTGCGGGCCGCAGGGTGTGCCGGCCCGCTCAAGTTCCGCCCGAACCTGCCCGTAATGCGCTGCGGCCTTGTCGGCGAAGGGCAGCACGTCGAGCCGCGCCGTGAAATACTCGATCGCCGTGAGATTCTCGATCCGACGCACCGACTTCTCCGCGCCGTAATGCAGTTCTCCGAGCGTGATGCTGGATATGCAAAGCTGCTCGGCCAGCGCGTTGAACTTCTCGCGAAGCTCGGGCGGATAGGTCTTCATCACATAGATGCAGATATTGGTATCAAGCATGTAGGTGAGCATCAGAACGGCTCGCGTTCCTCGGCCACCGGCTGCTCACGCACCGTCATGAAATCTTCGCTGACCCGCGGACCATTCTGGAACAGATCGTCCCAACGCTTGCCGTGCGGCACGATCACCCGGCTGCGGCCGACTTTAAGAATATCGACCTGATGCACGCCCTCGGGAAAAGCGACCGGCTTGGGGAGCCGCACCGCCTGGCTGCGATTGCTGGTGAAAACCGTGGAGCGGGTCATGGGGCCTCTGTCCGTATATCCAGTTGGGATATACATAATCCATAAAGCCTCATTGGGCAAGGGGACCGGCCCTTCCCCATCCGTTCTGAGCCCAACGGGTAGGACGGGCGACGACGCCTATAAACCACGCGATCATCCCTCGGCAGTGATGCCCACCCTCGACCGGTTCCCCATCTTGGCCGACCATAATGCTAAGCCGCGCCAATCCTGTTCCCGCTCGGCGGAGTACCACCTGACGCGCTCCCGCCCGCATCAGTTCCAAAGCGATGAGCCTTCGCAGAAGGTCCGCCCCGGTTCTACAATCTGTATTGCAAAATGCGCTACACTCTCCTATCTGGTGAGCGCCAGGAAAACCGCCATGCCCCGTGCCGCCAAGCGCAAGGAATATCCGCTATCGATGCGGCTGCCCGAAGCCGACATCGCCATCATCGACCGGGCCGCGACACTGCGCGGTCGCTCGCGCACGGATTTCGTACGGGAAGCGGCAGTACGCGCCGCCGAGGAGGCGCTGATGGACACCGCGCCAATCCGCATGAGCGCGGCCGGCTTCGCCGCCTTCGTGAAGACGTTGTCCGCTCCGGCGGCGCCCGTTCCCGAGATGGTAGGCCTGCTGCGTCGCCCTGCGCCATGGGAGGTCCGCGCCACCAAGGCCCGGACGTGAAGCTTGGCGCTTTTCGGTCCCGAGCCGCTAACGTCTGCACATGACGTTTCAGATTTCTCCTGCGGCAAGCCAGCACTGGATCGCTGGCTGAAGACGCGCGCCCTGTCCAATCAGGAAAAGGGCTTCGCGGCGGTCATTGTCGTCCATGAGGACAATAAGGTGCTCGGCTATTACGGCCTTGCGCCGACGGCGATCGTGCCGGGCCGGCTGCCGCGCTCGATTCGCACCGGCCAGCCGCCAGATCCGGTGCCGTGCCTGCTGCTGGGCCAGCTTGCGACCGATACGCGGTGGACCGGGCGCGGCATCGGAACGGGGCTGGTCAAGCACGCGCTGCAACGCTGCGTCGCGGCAGCCGCGCTCATCGGCGGACGTGCTTTGATCGTCAACGCCGTGGATGAGGAGGCGGCCGCCTTCTGGACCAGGCGAGGCTTCCTCGCCTCAAAGGACGATCCTCTGGTGTTGTTTCGCTCGATCCCCGATATCGCCGCCTCGATTGCGGCGTCCGACGGCTGACAGGCAGGCAACGGGACTGTCAGAAATTCTGTGCGGGATGCCATGCTGATGGAAAGGAGCGAATCGTCGCCGGCTTGCCGCGGAATGGATAACCGGATATATTACTGGATATATACGGAGCCTCATAATGGGCAGCGGCAAATCGCAGAAGAGAGCGATTAAGAACTATCGGCGCCGTCTCATCGAGCGCCGGATGGCCCGATTCGAGGTTCTCGGGCGAGACGCCGACCGCGACCTCATCCGTTCCCTTGCTCGACGGCTGGCGGGAGACGGGCCGGATGCCGCACGACTCCGGGCCGTCGTCAGCCAAACGATTGCTGGAGAGCCGCCCAGGAAGGGCGGGATTCTGGAAGCGCTGCGTCGCTCGCCTCTGGTCGGTGTCGACATCGCTCCCACGCGGCATTTTGAACCAGGACGCAAGGCCGATCTGTGAGCCGCTACCTGCTCGACACCAACATCATCAGCAATGTCATCAAGCCAGTTCCTTCGAAGCATTTGCTGGCTTGGATGGCAGAACAAGTCGATGATGATCTTTTCATCTCCTCGCTTACCCTCGCCGAAATCCGGCGCGGCGTATTGGAGAAGCCAGCCGGCCGGAAGCGAGACCAGCTTGAAGCGTGGTTCTCCGGCCCGGAAGGTCCGTCGGCTCTCTTTGCCGGTCGTGTGCTGCCATTCGATGAGAGGGCTGGCTTGATCTGGGCTCGGCTGATGGCGGAGGGGACCGCGAAGGGAAGGCCTCGGAGCGGCCTTGACATGATTGTCGCTGCGATCGCCGAGGCGAACGACTGCGTCGTCGTCACGGATAACGAGAAGGACTTTGTCGACATCGAGATCGTTAATCCGCTTCGAGCGGCGATTTGATGAACGAGCCATCAATACATGAGCCGCTCGACTAGCATTCCCGCCGGCGGCAACGTCACCTTCGTCCAGACGCACATTGCCCACGAGATCGCCAAGGCGATAGCGTCAATCCACATACTCAAACTGCAACCAGTCGAAGCTGCGGCATTTGGAAGGATTCACATCACCCGTGATTTCAATGGGTTAAGGTGACATTGTAAATCCTATTATTTCCGGATATATTTCCGGAAATAGACGATCTGGATATCCGATGCGATGCCGCGCAGCCAACGAAACCCCCTTACCGCCTATCGCCGCCGGCTGAAGCGGCGCGGCGTCGTCCGCGTCGAAGTGCATGTGCACAAGGACGATGCTGCACTTGTCCGCGGCGTGGCCCAGGCGCTTGCAGACCCGGCCC
>JBFWWQ010000079.1:0-11355 GCA_050246095.1 Pseudorhodoplanes sp. | reverse complement strand
ACGTGCTGTTCCTGCATCGCCTGCAGCAGCGCGCTCTGCGTGCGCGGGGAGGCGCGGTTGATCTCGTCCGCCATCAAGAGCTGTGCGAAGACCGGGCCTGGAATGAAGCGGAAGCTGCGCTTGCCGCCCGGCGCTTCCTCCAGCACTTCCGATCCGAGAATGTCGGAGGGCATCAGGTCGGGCGTGAACTGGATGCGCCGCGCGTCGAGGCCGAGCACGATGCCCATAGTTTCGACGAGCTTGGTCTTGGCGAGGCCGGGCACGCCGACCAGCAGCGCATGGCCGCCGGACAGGATCGTCACCAGCGCGTGTTCGACCACGCGCTCCTGCCCGAAAATGACCCCGCCGATCGCCGAACGGGCGGCGCGCGCATGCGCGGCGGTCGCCTCGGCGGCGCGGACGATCATGTCCTCGAGCTTCTCGATCCCTTCATTGCCAGTCTTGGCCATCTTCTGCTCCTTCGCCCCGGGCACCCGCGGAAAGTGCCGCATTTGGCGTTATTCTGATCCAGCTTGTGGCGATGCAACAACTGCGCCAGCCGGCGTTCGACCGCCGCAGGCTTCGGACTCGCCCCAAGCTTACGCTATTTTCCGATGCGGTCGGCAAAGGGCGGCTGTTCACAATCTCTTGCGGTTCGGGACCGGGTGGTAAGGTCGGAGGGTTCAGGTCAACAATGGCGAAGGAAAGGCAGGTAAAACCGCAACTTGACGGCCTCGCGGGCGCCGTTGCCGCAGCCGCGCGCAAGGGGCCGCCGCCGGTGCATCTGTGGAATCCGCCCTTCTGCGGCGACCTGGATATGCGAATCGCCTCCGACGGGACCTGGTTTTACCAGGGTACGCCGATCGGCCGGCCGGCGCTGGTGCGGCTGTTCGCCTCCGTGCTCAAGCGCGAAGGCGATTCCTATTTCCTGGTGACGCCGGTGGAGAAGGTCGGCATCCGGGTCGACGACGCGCCGTTCCAGGCGGTCGAGATGACGCGCGTGCCAGCCGCGGGCGGCGGCAGCCTGCATTTTCGCACCAATGTCGACGATCGGGTGGTCTGCGGCCCGGGCCATCCGCTGCGCTTCACCCCGGAGGTGCAGACTGGCGGCCTGAAGCCCTACCTGCACGTGCGCCGCGACCTGTGGGCGCGGGTGACGCGGGCGCTGTTCTACGACCTGGTCGAACTGGGCGAGGAACGCGATCTCAACGGGCGACGCATGTTCGGGGTTGAATCCGGCGGCGATTTCTTTGCAATGGCGCCGGCGGACGAATTGAGGGAATGGGTCTGATGCAATTGGCGACCCCGCAGGACGCAGCCGAATTGGCGCCCGCCGATTTCTTCGCGCGCGTGCGCGAGCGGCTGACGCTGGACATTCCGTCCGGCCTCTACGACCCGAACGTGCTGCCGGCGCGCGGCGATCACGACCTCGATCCGGTGCAGCGCGAGATCGCCGCCGTGCGCCCGATCAAGCCCGCCGCCGTGCTGGTCCCGATCGTGATGCGCGAGGAGCCGATGGTGCTGCTCACGCAGCGCACCGAACATCTGGCCGCGCATGCCGGCCAGGTGGCGTTTCCCGGCGGCAAGATCGACCGGCAGGACGGCACCCCGCTCGCCGCCGCCATGCGCGAGGCCGAGGAGGAGATCGGTCTTAAGGCCAGCTTCGTCGAGCCCTTCGGCTATCTCGATCTCTACATGACCACGCTCGGCTATCGCATCGTGCCGGTGGTGGCGCGGGTCCGATCCGGCTTCGCGCTGGCGCTCAACACCGCCGAGGTCGACGACACATTCGAGGTTCCGCTGGCCTTCCTGATGCGGGCGGCCAACCACCAGCAGCATTCGCGCGAATGGAAGGGCATGACCCGGACCTATTACGCGATGCCGTTCGGCGAGCGCTATATCTGGGGCGTCACCGCCGGCATCCTGCGCAATCTCTACGAGCGGATTTACGCCGTATGATCCGCCCCCTGCTCACCGAGTTCGTGCTGTTCGTCGCGCCGTTTGTGGCCTACGCGGTTTTCCTGATCGCGACCCGCGCCGGCCTGTTCAATCCGCAATCCTGGCCGCCGCGCGTGCTGTTCTGGCTGACCGGCATCGCGCTGGTCTCGATGATCGGCAGTTTCATCGTGATCGCGCATTTCGCCGGCGAAGACGTCGGCTCGACCTACGTTCCGGCGCGCATCGAGGACGGCAAGTTCATTCCCGGCCAGTTGAAATGACCGCGTCCCGCCCGCCGCGCACGGGCTTTCTCGACGAACGCCCGCTGGCGCAGATTCTTGCGGCGCTCGACGGCGACGGCGAGGAGGCGCGCGTGATCGGGGGCGCGGTGCGCAACGCGCTGCTCGGCGAACCGATCGCCGATGTCGATATCGCGACCACCGCCCTTCCCGAGGAGGTGGTGCGCCGCGCGCAGCGGGCCGGATTCAAGCCGGTGCCGACCGGGATCGAGCACGGCACCGTGACCGTCGTCGCCGACGAACGCCCGTTCGAGGTCACGACCCTGCGCGAGGATGTCGAGACCTTCGGCCGCAAGGCCAAGGTCGCGTTCGGCCGCGACTGGATCAAGGACGCGCAGCGGCGCGATTTCACCATGAACGCGCTGTCGCTGTCGCGCGACGGGGCCCTGCACGACACGGTCGGGGGCCTGGCCGACCTGCAGGCCCGGCGCGTGCGCTTCATCGGCGACCCGGCCGCCCGCATCGCCGAAGACTATCTGCGCATCCTGCGCTTCTTCCGCTTCCATGCCGCGTACGGAGAGGGGCCGCCCGACCGTGCCGGGCTCGAAGCCTGCGTCGCCGCGCGCGCGGGCCTCGACCAGCTCTCGCGCGAGCGCGTGCGCATGGAATTGCTCAAGCTGCTGGTCGCGCGCCATGCCGTGCCGATGCTGGTGGCGATGAGCGAGACCGGCCTGCTGGTGCAGTTGCTCGGCGGCGTGCCGCTGCTCGCCTCCTGCGCCAACATGATGAAGCTGGAGACGGCCGTCGGCCCGCCGCCGGAGCCGATCCGCCGGCTCGCGGCGCTGGCGATTTTCGTCGTCGAGGATGCGGCGAGGCTGGCGGGGCGGTTTCGCCTCTCCAATGCGGAAGCGGAGCGGCTCGCCGCGATGGGAGAGAACTGGTGGCGCGTCGCCGCATCGATGCCGGACAATGCGGCGCGCGCGCTGCTGTACCGGCTCGGGCCGCAGCGCTACCGCGACCGCTGCCTGCTCGCCTGGTCGCGCGCCAAGGAAGGCGCCGCGGATGCGCGCTGGCAGGCGCTCACCGATCTGCCGCAACACTGGGCCGCGCCGGTCTTTCCCCTGAAGGCGGCCGACTTCATCGCGCGCGGCGTCGGCAAGGGCCCGGCGCTCGGCTCAGCGCTCGCGGCCGCGGAGGAGGCCTGGATCGCCGCGGATTTCCCGATGGCGAAAGGCGACCTTGACGCGCTGGCGGCGGCCGCGGTCGCGCGCGCGAACTGATGCTTCTAGAGTCCGATTCAACTGCGTTGAATCAGACTCGTCGTTCATCTTTTTGTTTGGGCATGATCTATTCCGAAAACCGGTTCCCACTTTTCGGGATCATGCCCCAAAAACAAAAACCCCGGGCCGGGGCCCGGGGTTTCGGAAGGCTGACGAGGCTTCGGATCAGTAGGCGCCGAAGCGATAGTTGATGCCACCCTTGATCACGTGAACCTGGCTGTCGACGGTCGCGATGCCGGGCGGGAACGCATAGTTCTCCTTGCCGAAGTCGAGATAGTTGTATTCGAGCTTCGCCGACCATTGCGGCGCCAGCGCCATCTCGACGCCGCCGCCGATGGTCCAGCCGCTGCGCGTGTCGCCGACGGTGAAGCCGGGCACGGTGTAGTCGGCGTCCATCCACGCCGCGCCGCCCTTGGCGTACCAGAGCCACTTGTCCCAGGCATAGCCGAGACGGCCGGTCGCGGTGGCGTACCACTTGTGCTCCGAGGTGAAGGGCACGGCGCCCACGGTGGTGGAGCCGTCGGCGCCCGACCAGGACCAGTCGCCCTCGACGCCGAACACCCAGTTGCCGGCCTGCCAGTTGAAGCCGAGCTGCGCGCCGCCGATGAAGCCGCTCGGATCGGTCTTGCCGGTGAAGCCGAACGGAAGTCCGGTGACTTCCTCGCTCGAGAAGGCGCCGCCGATATGGCCGCCGATATAGAAGCCGGTCCAGTTATAGACTGCGGCAACCGCCGGAGGCGGAGCCTTGTAGACCGGGCGCCGCGACAGGTCCGCTGCCGAGGCCGAAGCCGCGCCCAGCGCGAGACCGGCAGCCGCCAGAGTCGCCAGTGTGAGTTTACGCATATGGTGCTCCCCCATTCCTGTGGGTGTTGATGTTCTCGAACCGATCATCGCGATCGTCCCGTGCGGGCTAGATCGCAGCCAATCGAGGCGAAAACCGGCATAAAAAGTGGCGACGCCGCCTAAAGGTTCGACCGCGCGCCCCAAATCGACGAACCGTGTCCCCCATGCAACAAGCTCCCCTGCGGAACCCGAAACGGTGGTGGCATGGTAACGTCGGGTTTGCTGTCTCGCGTTCATGGTTAAGTTACGGAGACTACCGAGGGGTTAATAACCGCCATCCGGGCAGGTGATCCGCGCCGCTTTGCGCCGGCATGGTTTACCGAATGTGGCGAATTCGAAGTTCCGGACCTGGAACCCGTCGCGATCATCCCGACTCACGGCGGGGTGGCTTTCCGGCCGGAGCGGGTTGCGCTTCAATGGCTTTGCAGGGAGGGCGCATGCACCGATTCTGGAAGGGCCTGGCGATATTTCTGCTGGGCGGCATTCTCGGCACCGGACTGGGGGTCGCGATCGGCTTTTTCCTTTTCCCGTTCGTGTTCCCGCCGCCTCCCGCCGCCGAGACCTTGAGCGAAACCGACCGCGCACAGCCCGTCGCCAGCGGGACTTTCATCCACGCCAATCCGTCCGATCCGATTCATTGGGGCCGCGGCCGCGTCGGCGTGTACCGGCGCGCGGTGTTCCTCGAATCCGATTTCGAGGTCGGCCCGGGACCGGCCTACCACGTCTATCTCGTGCCCAAGGCGAATATCCGCAGCGAGGAGGACATGGAAGGCGTGATGTATATCGACCTCGGCGGTCTGCGCGCCTTCAAGGGCAGCCAGCGCTATCCGATCCCGGACGGCCTCGATCTGTCCAACTACCGGAGCGTCGTCATCTGGTGCGAGCGCTTCAGCGTGCTGATCTCTCCGGCCGACCTCAAGCCGGCGGCTGCGCGATAGATCCGATTTCCGCTGCGATGTGATTGTGTAACGTCGCCCCGCCGCCCCATATCCGTCCTGCACCGAAGGAGATTCCCATGCGTGCAGGCTGCGGGCACCGTCACGCCACGACCTTCGACGGCATGTCCGACGATTATCGCCGGCGGCTCTGGATCGTGATCGGCATCAACGCCGCCATGTTCTTCGTCGAGATGGGCGCCGGCGCGCTTGCGGGCTCGCAAGCGCTGCAGGCCGACGCGCTCGATTTCGCGGCGGATGCGGCGACCTACGGCATCAGCCTCGCGGTGATCGGTGCTGCGCTGCGCACGCGCGCGCTGGCCGCCCTGTTCAAGGGGCTGAGCTTGTCGCTGATGGGGCTGTGGGTGCTCGGCTCCACCGCCTATCACGTGCTGGTGCTCGGGCTGCCGCGCGCCGAGATCATGGGCGTGGTCGGCTTCCTCGCGCTCGCCGCCAATGTCGCGAGCGTGCTGATCCTGATGCGCTACAAGGACGGCGATTCCAACATCCGTTCGGTCTGGCTGTGTTCGCGCAACGACGCGATCGGCAACGTCGCGGTGATGGTCGCCGCGCTCGGCGTCTGGGGCACCGCGACCAGATGGCCGGACCTGATCGTGGCGGCGATCATGGCCACGCTGTTCCTGTGGTCGTCGGCGCAGATCCTGCGCCAGGCCGTGCGCGAGATCAGGACCGGCACTCTCACGCCCGCGGCCGGCCACAGCCACTGAAGCGCCATCCGGCGCAGCGGGTCGATATTCGCTTCGCTCGAAAACGCGATAGGATGCAGCCGGACACGGGCGGGCAGGGGGCAGGGCGTGCGTGAGCGGCGCAAGCGGGGTGCCCATATCGCGAACGGCTTCGCCGCCGTCGTCGCCATGACATCCGCCGGCGAAGCGGCGGCCGACGAAGCCGGCTCGAGCTTCTGGCTTCCCGGCCAGTTTGCGAGCTTTGCCGCCGCGCCCTATGCGACCCCCGGCTGGGCCGTCGAGCTCGTCTATTACCGCGCCACGGCGTCGGCGCAGGCGGGCGACGGCGTGCAGCGCGGCACGGGATTTCAGATCGGCGTCGACACGCCTTCCGACCTGTTCATGCTGACGCCGACTTATGTCTTCGCCACCCCGGTATTCGGGGCGCAGGCCACGGTCGGCGTGTCGGCGCTTTTCGGGCGCAACAGGACCAGCGTGTCGGCGACCCTGGCCGGCCCCGACGGCGCGGTGCTTTCGGGGACCGACACAGACCAGGTCGTCGGATTCGGCGACATCAGCCCCACAGCGTCGCTCGCCTGGAGCCGGGACGTGCACAACTTGATGCTCTATGCGACCGCGAATATCCCGGTCGGCGCCTACAGCGTGAATAGCAACGCGGCGCTCGGCATGGGCTATTGGGTGGTCGATGCGGGAGCCGGCTACACCTATCTGAACGAGAAGGCCGGGTTCGAATGGTCCGCCGTGCTCGGCTTCAGCTACAATTTCGTCAATCCGCATACGCAATACCAGAGCGGAATCGACGTCCACCTGGACTGGGCGGTCTCGCCCTATCTGTCGGACACGATGCATGCGGGCATCGTCGGCTATCTCTACAACCAATTGACCGACGACCGCGGCGCGCCCGCCTTGCTCGGCGATTTCCGGTCGCGGGTCGCGGGCATCGGGCCGCAGATCGGATTCTTCTTTCCGCTCGGCGAGCGGCAGGCCTATCTGAATGTGCGGGGCTATTACGAATTCGACGCGCAGAACCGGCCGGACGGATGGACGGGCTGGGTCACGTTCTCGCTTTCGCCGTCCGAGCGGATGCCGGCGCGCGCGGTGCGTCGGCGATAGGGAGGCGGGCGCGCGGCCGCGTCACGGCCATTTCACTTCCGGCGGCAGCGACGACAGGATCGAATCGACATTGCCGCCGGTGCGCAGGCCGAAAATCGTGCCGCGGTCGTAGAGCAGGTTGAACTCCACATAGCGCCCGCGCCGCACCAGCTGCTCCTCGCGCTCCGCGGCGCCATAGGGCTTGCCGAAATTGCCCCGCACCAGCGCCGGATAGATGTCGCGGAAGCCGCGACCGACCTGCTGCGTGAACGCAAAATCCGCATCCCAGTCGCCCGAGTCGAGCCAGTCGAAGAAAATGCCGCCGATGCCGCGCGGCTCGCCCCGGTGCCTGAGGAAGAAATACTCGTCGCACCACGCCTTGAATTTCGCGTAAGGGGCGACCGCCGCATGCGCGTCGCAGGCCGCCTGCATGGCGGCATGAAAGGCCCGGCTGTCGGGATCGTCCTGGCTGCGGCGCGCCTCCAGCACCGGCGTCAGATCGGCGCCGCCGCCGAACCAGGCGCGCGCGGTCACGACGTGGCGCGTATTCATGTGCACCGCCGGCACGTTCGGATTGCACGGATGCGCGATCAGCGAAAGGCCCGAGGCCCAGAAGCGCGGGTCGTCGGCCGCGCCCGGAATCTCCTTGCGGAATTCCGGGGCGAATTCTCCGTGCACGGTGGAGACATGCACGCCCACCTTCTCGAACACCCGGCCTTTCAGGATCGCCATGACGCCGCCGCCGCCGGGCTGGCCGGTGTGGTCGGTGCGGCTCCAGGGAGTGCGCGTGAATCGGCCGGCCGGCTTGCCGGCATCCGGCGCGCCGGACGGCAGCCCGGCCTCCAGCGTCTCGAAGGCCGCGCAGATTTCGTCGCGCAGGCGCTCGAACCAGGCCCGTGCGCGCTGCTTGCGCGCGGCCAGCGTCGCGTCATCCGGCAATGCCGACGGCATCAGGAATCGTCGTGCGTGACGATGGTGTAGTTCTTGGCCGAGCGCGTGTCGTCGCCGGCGGGGCGGTCGGTCAGGACCAGCGTCGAACCCGGATGCAGGAGCGAGGACAGGGTGCGCGCCGCCTGCGGCGGCAATTCGATGCGGCGGATCGTGGCATCGACCAGCAATTGCGAGGCGAAGCCCTGGGTGGCGCCGGCATCCAGCCCGACCGTGAACCAGCGCAGATGGTTGGGATCGGTCGCCGGACCGACCAGCGTGAACACATGCGTGCCGAACGGCTTGTCGGGCTCGATGAGGCCGACGCCGGCGCGCCACTTCTCCTCGCCGTCGACAAACGCGATCAGGGTGCGGTCGGCGGTCGAGATCACGACGGAAACCGAATCGCCGCCGGACTTCGCCTCCGCCGGCGGATGCGTCTTGCTCGCGGCCTGCGCGACCGCGGCGCGCGCCTGCGCCTCGCCCGCCGCGGGAATGAGAACCCCCGGATGCAGCACGTCCGCGGGGCTCGTCTTCACGTCGGCGATGATCACCGGCGTGCCGACATGGGTGACGCCGAACAGGAGCTTGGCGAATGGCAGCGGCAGCCGCACGCAGCCGTGGCTCGCCGGATAGCCCGGCAGGTTGCCGGCATGCAGCGCCACGCCCTGCCAGGTGACGCGCTCCATGTAGGGCATCGGGGCGTTGTTGTAGGTCGAGGAATGATGGTTCTGGTCCTTCTGCAGGATCACGAACACGCCGGCGGGGGTGCGGTGCCCCGGCTTGCCGGTCGAACAGGTGGAGCCGGCGATGCGCACGCCGTTGCGGTAGACCACGGCGCGCTGCTCCGGCAGCGAGACCAGGATCACGACCGGTCCGGCCGGCGAGCGCTCGGGGTGCCAGACGAATTCGCCCGGCTTCAGCGCCGCGAGGTCGGCAAAATCCTCCTGCGCGAGCGCCTCGGGAAAAGCCGCGGCGAGCGGCGCCGCCATGCCGGCCGCGACGAACAGCCGCCGCGAAATCGGGGTCGCAAGGTCAGTCATGGCTCCGTCCTTTCCGGCAGCATAGCGTGCGCTGCGCCGCCCGTCTGCCGCAGCGCCTCGCCCAGCGCCATCGCCGCCGTCACGGCGACGTTGAGCGAGCGCAGGCCCGGCCGCATCGGCACCGCGAGCCGCGTGGCGGCGGCCGCGTGCACCGCCTCCGGCACGCCCGCCGATTCCCGCCCGAACAGCAGCACCTCCCGGTCCGTATAGCGGTGGTCGAGATAGGAGGTGACGGCCCGGGTGGTGAACAGCACCAGGTCGAGCCCCGCATTCCGGCGCCACCGCTCGAAGTCTTCCCAGGACACATGCCGGTGCAGCGAAACCTTGTCGAGATAGTCCATGCCGGCGCGGCGAAACGCGCGGTCCGAGACCGGAAAACCGGCCGGTCCGATCAGGTGCGCTTCGCAGCCGAGGCAGGCGCAGAGCCGCAGAATCGTGCCGGCGTTCTGCGGAATGTCGGGCTGAAACAATGCAAGCCGCATGCACATCACCGCTCTGCGAACGCACCCGGCCGGGCTGCGATTCCGATGTTAGACGAACGACTTATCCGGTTCTTTGGTATCGTTGCGAAGGGGTACTTGCACTGCTTTTCCAAGGGTGCCAATAAGCCTTGCTGGCCGCATGAACTTGGGTTCGGGAGCGGGGGAATGGGGCCGGCTCGCTTGCCTCCGGAGGCTCGCCGCGGTGACCGGCGCCCGGCTCCGGGCCTCTGCGCGGGCGGCTCCCCGGATACGGCAATAGAGGGACTGCAATCGTGACAAGCGCGACGACGGCCGAGCCGACACGCCGTGATTTTCTCTATATCGCGACCGGTGCGGTCGGTGCCGTGGGCGCGGCCGCCGTGGCGTGGCCGCTGATCGCGCAGATGAATCCCGATGCCTCCACGATCGCCGCCGGCGCGCCGATCGAAATCGACCTGACGCCGGTCGCCGAAGGCCAGGTGATCAAGGTGTTCTGGCGCGGCAAGCCGATCTTCATCAATCACCGCACGCCGAAGCAGATCAAGGAAGCCCAGGACGTCAATCTCGCGACCCTGCCCGACCCGCAGCCGGATTCCGCGCGCGTGAAGACGGGGCATGACCAGTGGCAGGTGTTGATCGCGATCTGCACGCATCTCGGCTGCATCCCGCTCGCCCACCAGGGCGAGTATGACGGCTATTTCTGCCCCTGCCACGGCTCGGTCTACGATACCTCCGGCCGCATCCGGCAGGGACCGGCGCCGAGCAATCTCGCGCTCCCGCCCTACGAGTTTCTCTCCGACAGCAAGATCAAGATCGGCTGAGCGGTTCATCGGATCCGAAGGCATTTTCCCATGAGCGGACATTCGACCTATCAGCCGCAAAGCTCCTTCATGAAGTGGATGGAGCGCCGCCTGCCGATCGCGGGGCTGGTCCATTCCTCCTTCATCGCCTATCCGACCCCGCGCAACCTGAACTACTGGTGGACGTTCGGCGGCATCCTCAGCGTGATGCTGGGCGCGCAGATCATCACCGGCGTGGTGCTGGCGATGCATTATACGCCGCATGTCGATTATGCCTTCAACTCGGTCGAAGGCATCATGCGCGACGTCAATTACGGCTGGCTGCTGCGCTATCTGCACTCCAACGGCGCCTCGATGTTCTTCGTCGCGGTGTATGTGCATATCGCGCGCGGCATGTATTACGGCTCCTACAAGGAGCCGCGCGAAGTGCTCTGGATTCTCGGCGTCATCATCTACCTGCTGATGATGGCCACCGGCTTCATGGGCTACGTGCTGCCCTGGGGCCAGATGAGCTATTGGGGCGCGGTCGTCATCACCAACCTGTTCTCGGCGCTGCCGGTCGTCGGCGAGTCGATCGTGACCTGGCTGTGGGGCGGCTTCGCCGTCGGCAACCCGACGCTGAACCGCTTCTTCTCGCTGCATTACCTGCTGCCGTTCGTGATCGCCGGCGTGGTGGTGCTGCATGTCTGGGCGCTGCACGTGGTCGGCCAGAACAACCCGACCGGCGTCGAGCCGAAATCCGACAAGGACACCGTTCCCTTCACGCCCTATGCGACGGTGAAGGATTCGTTCCTGATCGTGTGCTTCTTCCTGCTCTACGCCTGGTTCGTATTCTACACGCCGAACTATCTCGGCCATGCCGACAACTACATCCCGGCCAACCCGGCGGTGACCCCGACGCACATCGTGCCGGAATGGTACTACCTGCCATTCTACGCCATCCTGCGCGCGATCCCGAACAAGCTGATGGGCGTGCTCGCGCTCGGCGGCTCGTTCGTGAGCCTCGCCTTCCTGCCCTGGCTCGACACGTCGCGGGTGCGCTCGGCGCGCTACCGTCCGCTGTTCCGCCAGTTCTTCTGGATCTTCATCGCCACCGTGGTCGGCCTCGGCT
>JBFWWQ010000078.1:0-11383 GCA_050246095.1 Pseudorhodoplanes sp. | reverse complement strand
AGGACGTCACGTCGTTCCTGAAGACCTCGGTCGGCGGCGGCGCGATCACCGCCTATGACGTGTCCGGCGCGCCGGTGAACATCCAGCTGCGCTGGGCCAAGGTGGACAGCGTCGCGACCGGCGGCGCCGACGTGTGGAACCTGTTCTACCAGAGCAATTCGCTCGCCACCGGCACGCAGCCGGCCTGGACCAATGTCGGGGTGAACTACACCTTCGGCTCCAACGGCCAGATGAGTCCGCTGGTCGCCAACGTCACGCTGAACAACCTCACCGTGGACGGCGTGCTGCTCGGCAACGTGCAGCTCGTGCACGGATCCGGCGGCATCACCCAGTTCGCCGATACCAACGGCAACGTGCAGGTGAACCTGCTGCAGCAGAACGGCTACGCGGCCGGCGAGTTGCAGTCGGTCTCGGTCAGCGACAAGGGCCGCATCGTCGGCAGCTATACCAACGGCCGCACGCTCGACCTTGCGGAGATCACGCTCGCGACCTTCAACGGCACCAACTTCCTGAAGCGGGTCGACGGCGGCGCGTTCGAGGTGACCGACCAGTCGGGCGCGGCGATCTATGGCGGCGGCGGCAAGATTCTCGGCTCCTCGCTCGAGGGATCGAACACCGACATCGCCGACGAATTCACCAAGCTGATCGTGACGCAGCAGGCCTATTCGGCGAATACCCGCGTCATCACCACGTCCAACGAAATGGTTCAGGACCTTCTGAACATGCTGCGCTGAGGGTTTGCGTCCCTTGTCGCATTAGGGTGCCAGTATGAGCCTTTCCCAGGCGCTTGCGACGGCCACCGCCGGATTGCGGGTGACGCAGTCGGCGCTTTCGCTGACCGCGGCGAATGTCGCGAACGCGGAAACGCCGGGCTATATCCGCAAGACCGTGACGCCGGCGACCACCTCCGCCGGCGGCAGCGCCATCGGCGTGCGCATCGGCGAGATCACCCGCGAGCTCGACAAATACCTGCAGCGCCAGTTGCGGACCGAGACCTCGGGCGGCGCCTATGCCGACCTGCGCGCGCAATTCTATTCGCGCCTGCAGCGCGTGTTCGGCGAGCCGGGCTCGGAAAGCGCGCTGGAGACGCTGTTCAACAATTTCACCAATTCGCTGCAGGCGCTCTCCACCAGCCCGGAATCGGCGTCCGCCCGCACCGCCGCGCTGAGCGCGGCTTCCGTGCTCACGCAGCAGCTCAACGCCATGAGCGACCAGATCCAGGCGCTGCGCTCCGACGCCGAACTCGGATTGTCCGAGGCGGTGGGCGAAGCCAACAACGCGATGGCGCAGATCGCCGAGATCAACCGCAAGCTCGCCACCGCAGCGCCGGGCGACGCCTCCACCGCGGCCCTGCTCGACCAGCGCGACCTCTACATCGCCAAGCTCTCCGGGCTGATGGATGTCCGGGTGGTGGAAACCGATTTCAACCAGGTCAATGTCTTCACCAATTCCGGCGTGCAGCTCGTCGGGCGCGAGGCGACGCGGCTCGCCTTCGACGCGCAGGGCATGGTCACCGCGCAGGCAAGCTGGGATTCCGATCCGGCCAAGCGCACGCTCGGCACGCTGGCGATGGTGAGCGCGAACGGCTCCACCTACGACCTGGTCGCCAACAACGCGGTGCGCTCCGGCAAGATCGCCGCGCTCCTGGAAATGCGCGACGAGGTGCTGGTCCAGGCGCAGCGCCAGCTCGACGAATTCGCCGCCGCGATGGCGCGCGCGCTGTCGGACCGGACCGAGGCCGGCAGCGCGGTGACGTCCGGTGCGCAGGCCGGCTTCGACATCGATCTGGCGGGCCTCCTGGACGGCAATTCCGTGCAACTGACCTGGACCGACACGATCACCGGCCAGCAGCACCGGGTGACGATGCTGCGGGTGGACGACCCTTCCGCGCTGCCGCTGCCGGATTCGGCCACGTCGGATGCCGGCGACGAGGTGATCGGGCTCGATTTCTCCGGCGGGCTCGCCGCGGTCGTGAGCCAGATCAATGCGCGCTTCAACGGCAAAATCCAGGTCTCCAATCCCGCCGGCACGACCTTGCGTTTCCTCGATGACGGCGCCGCCAACAATTCCGCCATCGATGCGCTGAGCGCGACCAAGACGCAGACCTCGCTGAGCGGCGGTTCGGCGGAATTGGCCTTCTTCACCGACGCCGCCGGCTTCTATACCGGCGCCATCACTGCGCAGGGATCGCAGACGCAGGGGCTCGCCGGGCGCATCACCGTCAACGCCGCCTTGCGCGCCGATCCGTCCAAGCTCGTCGCCTACCAGGCGGGTACTGCGACCGGCGATCCGCTGCGGCCGAATTTCATCCTCGAGCGCATCGTCAATGGCAGCCAGATCTACGCGCCGCAATCCGGCGTCGGCAGCAGCAGCGCGCCGTTCGGCGGGTCGCTCTCCGCCTATCTGCGGCAGGTGATCAGCGTGCAGGGCGAGGCGGCGCTGAATGCCGCCCAGCTCGCCGACGGCCAGGGCGTCGTGCTGTCGGCCCTGCAGGCGCGCGCCGACGAGCAATCCGGCGTCGATATCGATCGCGAGATGGCGAGCTTGCTGCAATTGCAGACGGCCTATGGCGCCAATGCGCGCGTGCTGTCCACGGTCAAGGACATGCTCGAAATGCTGATGCAGATTCTGTGAGGCTATCATGACCGTCAACAGCGTCGGTACCGGTTCGGCCCGCCTGATCCAGTCGCTGCTGTCCATGCGCAGCCGGCTCGACGACCTGCAGCGGCAGCTCGGGACCGGCAAGCGCGCCGATTCCTATGCCGGCATCGGCGTCGACCGCGGGCTGACCGTGGGCCTGCGCTCGCACCTGTCGGCCATCAAGGGCTTCGGCGACACCATCACCAACGTGAATGTGCGGCTCGAACTCGCGCAATCCTCGCTGCAGCGCATGGGCGAGATCGGCCGCGAGGTTTCCGGGCTGCTCAACCAGGCCACCTCGCCGGACGGCCGCGCCACCGCGCAGATCGGCGCCAGGAACGCGGTCGCCGAGATGCTCGGCCTGCTCAATACCCGCGCCGGCGATCGCTACATTTTCTCCGGTCTCGCCTCCGACCGGCCCGCGACCGACACGATCGAGCACATCCTCGACGGCGACGGCGGCAAGGCCGGGCTCCGGCAGGTCATCGCCGAGCGCAACCAGGCCGATCTCGGGGCGAGCGGCCTCGGCCGCCTCCTCGTGTCGGCGCCGACCGCGACCTCGGTCGGCATCGCCGAGGACGCCGTGTCGCCGTTCGGCTTCAAGCTTTCCGCGATCGCGACCACGATCGGGACGGCGAGCGTCACCGCGCCCGCCGGCGCGCCGCAAAGCGCCGGCATCGATCTCGGCGCCGGCAACCCGAATGCGGGCGAGGCCGTGCGCCTGACGCTGACGCTGCCCGACGGTTCGACCGAGACCCTGACGCTGACCGCGACCGCGTCGGCGACGCCGGGGGCGAACGAGTTCGCGATCGGCGTGGATTCGACCGCGACCGCGGCCAATTTGCAGGTTGCCCTGCAGGCGGCGCTTGGAAGCGCGGCGCGCACCGCGCTCTCCGCCGCCTCGGCGCTGACGGCGTCGGCGAATTTCTTCGACGCCAATCCGCCGCTGCGCGTCGCCGGGCCCCCCTTCGACAGCGCGACCGGCCTCGTGGCCGGCACGCCGGCCGACACCGTCTCCTGGTATACGGGCGAAGCCGGCGCGTCGCCGGCGCGCGCCACCTCCACCGCCAAGGTCGACCAGTCGATTGCGGTGGATTACGGCATGCGCGCCAACGAGGAAGCGATCCGCTGGCAATTGCAGAATATCGCGACGCTCGCCGCCCTCGATCTGCCGGCGACCGACCCCGACAGCGCCGCCCGCAGCGCCGCGCTGGTGGACCGCATGCGCCCGGCCTTGGCGGGCCCGGTCGGGATGCAGCGCATCGAGCATATCCAGGCCGAGCTCGCCGGCGTCCAGGCGACGCTGGGGGCGGCGACCGACCGCCACCAGCAGGCGGCCTCGACGCTCGGCGATTTCCTGCAGGAGGTCGAGGGCGTGTCCAACGAGGAGGTGGCGGCCCGCATCCTGGCGCTGCAGACCTCCTTGCAGGCCTCGCTGCAGACCACCGCCATGCTCTATCAGACGAGCATCCTCAACTATCTCTGACCGCCGATCCTGCGGCCGCGCGCACAACAAAAAAGCCCGCGGCACGCGCGGGCTTTTTGCGTTGGAGATTTCGGGGATCAGGCGCCGGCGCGCAGGCCGGCCGCGAGCTCGCGGTTGATGTTGATCAGGCTCGGCAGGCGTTCGCGCTTCGGCTCGCCCATCAGCGAGAGCGTCTGGTTCATAACGAACAGCCCGAGATTGGCGACGTTCTGGCGGATTTCGGCGGGCAGCGGGTTGTCCGCGCGCGTCACCGACGACAGGAACACGGTCCAGAGCTTGCGGTTGAACAGGAGCGCGTGGTCGAGCTGCGGATTGCCGCTGTCCCACTGGTCGTGCACCGCCTGCAGGCGCGAGGCCGCGCGCAGCAGGAGCTGCACTTCAAGCTCACGCGGACTTGCGGTCTGCTGCGCCACCGTGCCGTAGGCTTTGGCCGCGTTCTGCATTCTGGAAAAGCTCCTGTTCGTACGCGATCAGCTTCTTTGCCTGCTTCAGCGCCTTATAAAGATCGCCTGTTAAGATTTGATTATTGATGTTTTCGATATGCGACCAGGCGCTCGGAGCCGCCTGCATGATGTCGCGCATCAGCGAGAAGTAGATTTCATGATGCTCGCGCGGGTCGTGCGAGACATACATCAGTTGCAGCACGAGATAGAGGCGCTTGGCCGGCGTGTCGGCGGCCTCCTTCGTCATGATGTCCTTCTCGCGCAGGATCGGGACCGAGCCTTCCAGCAGGAAGCGCGTGCGCTGGTCGCTATTGGTGAGGACGCAGTCCCCGATCAGGATGCGCTCGCCCGGCTTCAGTTCGACCTTCAATGCCATGACCGCCTCGCTCCGGTGGTCGCGGATGGTCGTGCCATTACGGTTAACGAAGCGTAAAGAAAAACGGCGGGGCTTTCGGCCCCGCCGTTCCCGGTCGTGGGATGGGGTGTTCGATCAGCCGAACAGCCGCAGCACCGCCTGGTCGGCCTGGGCCGAGAGCGACAGCGCGGTGGTGGAGAGCTGCTGGCGGGTCTGCAAGGCGAGGAGGTTGGCGCCTTCCTCGTTGGTGTCGGCCAGCACCAGGTTGTCGGAGCCGGTCTGCAGCACCTGGATCAGGCCCTTGGTGAAGTTCTGGCGGGTTTCCACCGTGGTCAGGTTGGCGCCGAAGGCGGAAGCCTGCGTGCGCAGCGTCTTCAGCGCCAGGTCGACGGTGGCGATGATGGTGTCGATGTCGCCGTCCGACTGGAAGCCGGCGCCGCCGACCGCGGACAGGCCGAGGCCCGCGGAGTCGAAGGTGACGCCCGCGATGGTCAGCGAGCTGGTGCCTTCCTCGTTGAAGATAACCTTCAGGTTGTCGCCGTCGAGCAGGTTGATGCCGTTATAGGAGGCGTCGCCCGCCAGCGCGTCGACCTGCTGCAGCACGTTGTTGAAATCCGCCTGCAGCGAGGTGCGGGTCGGATCCGGGGCGCTGACGCTGGCCGTTCCCTGCGTCGTGCCGACGATGCCGCCGATGCCGAGCGCGGTGGTGAGCGCGACGTTCGAGGAGGTCAGCGAGAGCGAGGTCTGCGCGCCGCCCGAGGCGACGTTGAAGTTGACCGCGGCGTTGTTGGCCGAGCCGGTCATGCCGCTGATCGTGCCGAGCATGGCGTTGAGTTCGGCGAGCGTGGATACCTGGCCGGGGCCGGTGCCGAAGGTGATCACGTTGTTGGCGCCGCCGTTGACGGCGACCGTCAGCGTGTGGCCGAAGGCGCCGATATTGTCGAGCAGGCTGGTCGAGTCGTAGGTGTTGTCGGTCAGGCCCGCGCCGGTATTGCCCGAGATCACGAAGTCGATATCGGCATTGAGCGCGTTGATGCGGATGCCGTTGTTGCCGCCATTGGCGACGAGCTCGATATCGGCCGCGGCCACGCCCGAATTGGTCAGGGCGGTCGCGAACGAGGCCTGCAGGCCGGCGAGGATTTCGCCGTAGGTCGCGGTGGCGTCCGACGTATAGGTGACCGTTTCCGCGCCCGCGCCGTTGATGTTGATGTCGAACGAGTAGGTCGTGGAGTTCGCCACCGTGATGGCGGCGCCGTCGCCGGTGGTGCCGATCGTTTCGTCGGTCGGATTGCCGGAGAGCGAGACCGCGGAATAGACCGCCGAGGTCGGCTGCGGGGCCTGGCGGGCCTGCTTGGCGATCGACTTCGCGGATTCGACGAGCTTCATGATCGAGGTGATGCCCTGGTCGGCCGCCTTCAGCGTCTGCTGGGCCTGGCCGATCGAATCGAGCAGGGCGTTCAGGTCGCTGGCGCGGTTGCTGAGCGCCTGCGAGGTGAAGTAATTGCCCGGATTGTCGAGAGCCGAGTTGACCTTCTTGCCCGTGGCAAGGCGGTTCTGCGTGAGGCTCATCAGTTCAGCGGTGGATTGCAATGCAAGAAGATTTTGCCGCACGCCGGCGGAAAGCACGATGTCACCCATGACTGCGTTCCCTTATGAGAATCGTGTGTCCGCCTGTCGCGAACCTCGTGCAATAATGATTGGGTAACCCTAATGGTCGGTAAAGGAAGGGTTAACGCGCGGTAAACGGCCGGGAACGTGCGCAAAAGAAAACGGCGGGGCTTTTGGCCCCGCCGTTTCCGGCAGCGAGAGGCGAGGACCGATCAGCCGAACAGCCGCAGCACCGCCTGGTCGGCCTGGGCCGAGAGCGACAGCGCGGTGGTGGAGAGCTGCTGGCGGGTCTGCAAAGCGAGGAGGTTGGCGCCTTCCTCGTTGGTATCGGCGAGCACCAGGGTGTCCGCGCCGGTCTGCAGGGTGTTGATCAGGTTCTTGGTGAAGTCCTGACGGGTCTGCACCGTGGTCAGGTTCGAACCGAACTTCGACGACTGCGTGCGCAGCGAGGCGAGCGCGGTGTCGAGGGTCGCGATCGTCGTGTCGATGTCGCCGTCCGACTGGAATCCGGCGCCGGAGACCGCCGACAGGCCGAGGCCCGCGGAGTCGAAGGTCACGCCGGAGATGGTCAGCGAGCTGGTGCCGGTCTCGTTGAACACGACCTTGAGGTCGTCGCCATCGAGCAGGTTGACGCCGTTATAGGAAGCGTCGGAGGCCAGCGCGTCGATCTGCGTCAGCACGTTGTTGAAGTCCGCCTGCAGCGAGGTGCGGGTCGGATCCGGCGCGCCGACGCTGGCCGTTCCCTGCGTCGTGCCGGTGACGGCGCCGATGCCGAGCGCGGTGGTCAGCGCGGCGTTCGAGGAAGTCAGCGAGATCGAGTTCTGCGAGGACGAGGACGCGACGTTGAAGGTCACCGCCGAGTTCGACGCCGTGCCGGTGAGGCCGGAGATCGTGTTCAGCGAGGACTGCAGTTCGGCGAGCGTGGACACCTGGCCGGCACCGGTGCCGAAGGTGATCACGTTGTTGGACCCGCCGTTGACGGCGACCGTCAGCGTGTGGCCGGAGGCGCCGATATTGTCGAGCAGGCTGGTCGAGTCGTAGGTGTTGTCGGTCAGGCCCGCGCCGGTATTGGCCGAGATCACGAAGTCGATATCGGCGTTGAGCGCGTTGACGCGGATGCCGTCGCCGCCGCCATTGGCGACGAGTTCGGCATCGGCGCCGGTCACGCCCGAATTGGTCAGGGCGGTCGCGAACGAGGCCTGCAGGCCGGCGAGGATTTCGCCGTAGGTCGCGGTGGCGTCCGACGTATAGGTGACCGTTTCCGCGCCTGCGCCGTTGATGTTGATGTCGAACGAGTAGGTCGTGGAGTTCGCCACCGTGATGGCGGCGCCGTCGCCGGTGGTGCCGAGCGCTTCGTCGGTCGGGTTGCCGGACAGCGCGATCGCCGAATAGGTGGCGGAAGCCGGCTGCGGCGCCTGACGCGCCTGCTTGGCGATCGACTTCGCGGATTCGACGAGCTTCGTCAGCGACGAAATGCCTTCGTCCGCGGCCTTCAGCGTCTGCTGGGCCTGGCCGATCGAGTCGAGCAGCGAATTCAGGTCGCTGGCGCGGTTATTCAACGACTGCGAAGTGAAGAAGTTGCCCGGATTGTCGAGAGCCGAGTTGACCTTCTTGCCCGTGGCAAGGCGGTTCTGAGTGAGGCTCATCAGGTCCGCCGTGCTCTGCAGTGCGAGCAGGTTCTTGCGAACGCTCGACGACAGGGTGATATTCGAAGCCATAACAACTAACCTTTCTGGTTTGAAGACACGTGTCGATCCACAGGATCGGCCGCCCAGATGCCATGCTGGCTTTCAAGGGCGCGTAAAAGAACATGGTTAACGAGTTAACGCGCGCAGAACGTGCGATGGGCCTTTCCGCGGTATTGCGTTAGCGGTTCGTTCACCGCGCCTCTCAACCGCTCGTTAACGCATCGCGCGCGCTCAGATTTCGAGATCGGCATGCGCTTCGCCGCCACTGTCGCCGCCGTCGCCGCTGCGGCTGCTGCGCGCATAGGCGCGCACGCGCATCAACGCCTCGTCGCTGGCCGCGCGCTCCTCGCGCCGGCCCTCTTCCTCCTTGCTGCTGTTGATGACGGCGTAGGCCCGCTCGTCGATGACGCTTTCGCGGTTGGGGCTTTCCTGCGCCGGCTCCGGCGCGTGCGGCGCATCGGCGGTCTGCGCGGCGGTGACGCTTTGCGAAGGCGAGAGCTCGGTCGGCACCGCGCGCGTGCGGCCGACGCCGGTGCGGCGCCCCGGATCGCGCGGCCTGACCGCGATCGGATTGTCCATCATCTGCACCTCCCGGTACGCAGCCATGCTGCGCGAATTCCGATGGAGCCGACGAGAACGCTAAACCAGGAACTTTAACCCGCGATTGGACGGGTCGTTAAACTTGCGACCAAGCTCAAAGGACGCGGCTCACCGTGAGCGGCTGCGCGGCGCCCGGACGCGGCGCGGTGGCCCGCCCGGTGGCGCCGTAGGTCGAGGGCTGCGCCTTGCGGCTGACCTCGTCGGAGACGCCGCGCATGATGCCTTCCGACACCGCATGCGCGGTCGCGAGCACGGTGAGATTGATCTGCAGCAGCGCCCGGAACAGGTTGTGCCTGTCCTGCAGCGCCCGCATCTCGGCCGGGATCGCCTCGGTCAGCGCCGGGCGGTTGGCCTTCAGCCAGCCGGCATCGCGCACATACTGGCGGGCGAGATCGGTCTTGACGGTTTCGAGCCTGGCCGCCTCGCGCAGCTTGCCGGCGCGCACCAGGGCGGTTTCCTCCTCGATCACCTTGATCAGCGAATCCATGACCAGCGGCAGCCGCTCGAGCACGCCGGCGCCGGAAGCGGTGTCGGTGGCGGCGGTGGCGGTCGGTCGTGTCATTGGCGGGCTCCCGTCGCGCCGGCCTGCGCGCGTTCCTGGATTTCCAGAAGGTTGCGATAGACGTCGTCGGCGAGGCCGACGCCGCCGGCCTTGGCGAAGGACCGCGCATATTCGTCGGTGAGGAAGGAACGCCAGACGCCGGCCGCCTGGCTGCCGCCGAACGGCCCTTCGCCGTCGATCTCGGTGAACATCTGGCTGAACATGGCGTTGAGGAACACGGCTTCGAAATCCTGCGCCGCCTCGCGCGCCTTGGCCTGGTTGGTGGCGGCGCGCAGATTGGTGCGTGCGTCGTTCTGCGCGGTGAGTGCCGCCAGTCCCGCATGCGCGCGGCCGTCGAGCAGGGCGGCGCCGGCCATCACATCACCTCGATGTCGGCCTGCAGCGCGCCCGCCGCCTTGATCGCCTGCAGGATGGTGATCAGGTCGCGCGGTCCGATGCCGAGCGCGTTCAGGCCGTCGACCAGTTGCTGCAGCGAGACGCCCTCGCGCACCAGCGCGAGTTTGCGGCCGTCTTCCTGCACGCCGACGCTGGTGCGCGGCACCACGCGGGTCTCGCCGTTGGAGAAGGGCGCGGGCTGGCTGACTTCCGGCGTCTCCGCGATGGAGACGGTCAGGTTGCCCTGCGCGACCGCGACGGTGGAGACGCGCACGTCGCGGCCGAGCACGATCACGCCGGAACGTTCGTCGATGATCACCTTGGCGGCGAGGTCGGGCTCCACCTGCAATTGCTCGATCTCGGTGAGCAGGGCGATGATGTTGGTATCGCTCTTCGCCGACAGCGAGACCTGCACGGTCCCGGCATCGACCGGCTCGGCGACCGCCGAGCCGAAATAGTCGTTGACCGCGGCGGCGATGCGCTTGGCGGTGGTGAAATCGGAGTTGCGCAAAGCGAGGCGCAGGTTGGTCAGGCGGTTGAGCTGGAAGTCGATCTCGCGCTCGATGATGGCGCCGTTGGCGATGCGGCCGACCGTCGGCACGCCGCGCACGATTCTCGCGGCCTGGCCTTCCGCTTCGAAGCCGCCGATCGCGACCGAACCCTGCGCGACCGAATAGACGTTGCCGTCGGCGCCGAGCAGCGGCGTCACCAGCAGGGTGCCGCCCTGCAGGCTCTTGGAATCGCCGAGCGCGGAGACGGTGACGTCGATACGGGTGCCCTGGGTGCCGAAGGCGGGCAAATTCGCCGTCACCATCACCGCCGCGACGTTGCCGGTGCGCATCTGCTGGCCGCGGACATTGACGCCGAGCCGTTCCAGCATCGCCTGCAGCGACTGCTTGGTGAAGGGGATGTTGTTGAGCGTGTCGCCGGTGCCGTTGAGGCCGACCACGAGGCCGTAGCCGATGAGCTGGTTCTGGCGCGCGCCCTCGAAGCTCGCGAGATCCTTGATGCGCGAGGTCGCCTGCGCCGCGGATACGGCGAGCGGCAGGACCAGGGCCGCGATCGCGGCAATGCGCACAAACACTGACGGTCTCATCATGCTCCCCATGAAAACGGACCGCTTGGCTTGTTGCCAAAGCCGTGCCATCCCGCAGCTTCAGGCGATCGCCTTGATCCGACTATGTTTTCTGCGGTGTCTCGGGGCGGGCGGCGGCCGGGGCGACGGCGCGATTTGCCGGGGCCGGCAGCTTTTGCCGCCCGGCTTCACGTTTCGTTAACCATAAGGGCGGATCGTGCGGGGACCGGAGCCGCCGCTGCGGCCGGGAGATTTCAGATGCGCGTGCAGGGACCGAATGCAGCCGCGCTTGCGCCGACCGCGCAGGGCACGCGGCGAACCTCGTCCGGCGGCTTCACGCTGGAGGCGGGCGACGCGGCGCGCTCGCCTGCGCAGGCGGCGGCCTTGCGCACGGTCGGCGGGATCGACGCGCTGCTGGCGCTGCAGGGCGTCGACGACAGGGCCGAGCGGCGCCGCCGTTCGGTGGCGCGCGGGCGCGCCGCGCTCGATGCGCTCGACGAGCTGAAAGTGGCGCTGCTCGCCGGCGGTCCGGGTTCCGCCATGCTCAACCG
>JBFWWQ010000077.1:0-11388 GCA_050246095.1 Pseudorhodoplanes sp. | reverse complement strand
GACCTGACCCTGATCGTCGATACCGGCGTGCCGCCGCCGGTGCCGCTGAGCCAGGAGGCGCATGCCGGCTGTCTCGCCTTCGAATTGTCCAAGGGCAACCAGCGCATCGTGATCAATTGCGGCATGCCGGCAACCAGCCGCGAGAGCTGGCGGCAGGTCGCGCGCGCCACGGCCGCGCATTCCACCGCCACGATCAACGAAGCCTCCTCCTGCCGCTTCCTCGATCCGGGCACCTTCAAGCGCCTGCTCGGTGTGCCGATCGTGGCCGGGCCTTCGCACGTCACCGTCGAACGCGAGGAGCGCGAGGACGGCTCGCTGCTGCGCGCGGCGCATGACGGCTATTCCGGCCGCTACGCCGTGATCCACCAGCGGACCCTGATGGTCGGCCAGGACGGTTCGCGGCTCGACGGCGAGGACGAGTTCAGCTTTTCCCGCCGCGCCTCCCCCGGCAACCAGCCGGACGAATTCGCGCTCCGCTTCCACCTGCACCCTTCGATCAAGGCGAGCCGCCTGAACGACGCACATGGTGTGATGCTGATTCTACCCAACCGCGAGGTGTGGAATTTCAACGCCTATGAAGACCGCGTCGAGATCGAGGAGAGCGTCTACCTCGCCGGCAATGAAGGCCCGCGCCGCACCGTGCAGATCGTCATCCGCGGTCTGGCGCGGCAGATTCCGCGCGTGCGCTGGGCCTTCTCGCATGTCAGCCCGACATCGGCGCCGCAGCGGCGCAACGCGGAAGGCAGCGGACGCCGCACCAAGCGCAACGAACCCGAGTTGCCGCTGTAGCGGCCGGCCCGGACATTCCCGCCGTTCGTCCCCGCGAAAGCGGGGACCCAGCGTCGGTTTCTGGATTCCCGCTTGCGCGGGAATGAGCGGAGGGTATGTACGCGCATCCCTTTTCAGGACCGCGCCTCACATGACCGACCGCCCCATCGCCCGCGCCCTTCTCTCCGTGTCCGACAAGACCGGGCTGATCGATTTCGCCAGGGCGCTGGCGGGACACGGCGTCGAGCTGGTTTCCACCGGCGGAACCGCGCGGGCGATCGCCGAAGCCGGGCTGCCGGTGCGCGACGTCTCCGAGCTGACCGGCTTTCCGGAAATGATGGACGGCCGGGTCAAGACCCTGCATCCGAAAGTGCATGGCGGCCTGCTCGCGATCCGCGGCAACGCACAGCATGCGGGCGCGATGCAGGCGCACGGCATCGCGCCGATCGACCTGCTGGTCGTCAATCTCTATCCGTTCGAGGCGACGGTCGCCAAGGGCGCGGGCTACGACGACTGCATCGAGAATATCGACATCGGCGGACCGGCCATGATCCGCGCCGCGGCCAAGAACCACGCCGACGTCGCGGTCGTGGTGGAGGCCGCCGACTATGCGCGCGTGCTCGACGAGATGAAGCAGCATGGCGGCGCCACGACCCTGGAATTGCGCAAGCAGCTTGCCGCCAAGGCCTATGCGCGCACCGCCGCCTATGACGCCGCGATTTCGAACTGGTTCGCCGATACCCTGCACGACGCCGCGCCCGACTTCCGCGCCATCGGCGGGCGGCTGGCGGAGGCCCTGCGCTACGGCGAGAACCCGCACCAGAGCGCGGCCTTCTACCGCACGGCCGAACGGCGCCCGGGGGTGGCGACGGCGCGCCAGGTGCAGGGCAAGCAATTGTCCTACAACAACCTCAACGACACCGACGCCGCCTTCGAATGCGTCGCCGAGTTCGATCCCGCCCGCACCGCGGCCTGCGTCATCGTCAAGCACGCCAACCCCTGCGGGGTTGCCGAGGGCAGCGATCTCCTGGACGCCTACAGGAAGGCGCTGGCCTGCGATTCCACCTCGGCCTTCGGCGGCATCGTCGCGCTCAACCGCGCGCTGGACGCACAGGCCGCGCGCGCCATCACCGAGATTTTCACCGAGGTGATCATCGCGCCCGAAGCGAGCGAGGAAGCGATCGCGATCGTCGGCAGCAAGAAGAACCTGCGCCTGCTGCTGACCGGCGGTCTGCCCGATCCGCGCACGGCCGGCCTGACCGCCAAGACCGTCGCCGGCGGCCTGCTCGTGCAGTCGCGCGACAATGCCGTGGTCGACGACATGCCGCTGAAGACGGTGACCCGGCGCGCGCCCAGCCATGCGGAGCTGCGCGACCTCGCCTTCGCCTTCCGCGTCGCCAAGCACGTGAAATCGAACACCATCGTCTATGCCAAGGACCGCGCGACGGTGGGAATCGGCGCCGGCCAGATGAGCCGCGTCGATGCCGCCCGCATCGCCGCGCGCAAGGCGCAGGACGCGGCGAAGGAGGTCGGGCTGGCCGCGCCGCTGACCAGGGGTTCGGCGGTCGCCTCCGACGCCTTCTTCCCGTTCGCGGACGGGCTTCTGGTCGCGATCGAAGCCGGCGCCACGGCCGTGATCCAGCCCGGCGGCTCCATGCGCGACGACGAAGTCATCAAGGCCGCCGACGAACACGACATCGCGATGGTGCTCACCGGCACGCGGCATTTCCGGCATTGAGCGCCCCTCCCCGCGTGGCGGGGAGGGGCAAAAGTCGCCACCCGCTCAGCCGCGCGCGAGATCGCCGAGCAAGCTCGACGCCACCGACAGCTTCGACAGCGTCAGCCCCGATCCGGAAATCTCGTGCATCGCGGCGCGGATGCGCTCGACCTCGCTGCCGCGCGCGGCGACCCAGTCCTTCACCGCGCCCTCGCCCGGTTCGCCGCCCTTCAGCATTTCCACCGTCAGGCGCCGGATCGCCGAATCGAGGCCGTCGCCGGCGCGGTCGAGCGCCAGGCGGTCGAAATAGTCCGTCGTCGGAATGTCGCGCGCGGCGGCCACGATCTGGTCGATGCGGAAATAGTCGCGCGCGGCGAAATAGGTCATGGCGACGTCGTCGACCGGCTTGCCGGCCCGGTCCGCAACCAGCACCACGTCCGGCGCGGACGCCAGCGCCGGCAGGCTCGCGATCTTGCGCGCCAGCGGCTCCGGCACCCCGCCCTCGGTGAGCCGGGCGATGAAGGCCGACGCCGCTTCGACGCCCGCGAGCGGCAGCGCTTCCTGCAGCGCCCGCTCGATCTCGGCGATGCCCTTGCCGTAATGCGTCACCACTTCTTCCAGGCCGCGCGAGAAATCCGCGTTGCGCAGGAACCAGACCAGGCGATCGAGCAGCAGGTCCTGCACGGCACCGTACATTTCGAGCTGCAGCGCGCCGTCCACCCGGTTGTCGAGCGCGTCGATCTCGCCGTTCAACGCGGTCATGCCGTAGCTGTCGCGCACGGCGGCGAAAGCGAGCGCGATGCTCTCCGCCGCCGCGCCGGTCTCGTCGGCCATGCGCACCACCACCGACGGACCACCGCGGTTGATGATCGAATTGGCGAGATGCGTCGCGATGATCTCGCGCCGCAGGCGGTGCCTGTCCAAAGCCTGCGGATAGCGCTGCACCAGCAGGTCCGGGAAATAGCGCGCAAGTTCGCGTTTCAGGTAGGGATCGTCCGGGACCCTGGATTCGAGCAGGTCGCTGTAGAGCGTAAGCTTGCCATAGGCGAGCAGCACCGCGAGTTCCGGCCGCGTCAGCGGCTGGCCGCGCCGCCGGCGCTCCGCGAGATCCATGTCGTTCGGCAGGAATTCCACCTGCCGGTCAAGCAGGTCGCGCCGCTCCAGCGCCTGCATCAGCCGCTGCTGGAATCCGAGATCGTCGAGGCCGCGCCTTTGCGTCAGCGAAATGGCGAGCGTCTGCAGGTAATTGTTGCGCAGCACGAGCTGCGCGACCTCGCCGGTCATCTCGCCGAGCAATTTGTCGCGATCAGGCAGCGGCAGCACGCCGCCACGCACCAGCGGGCTCAGCGCGATCTTGATATTGACCTCGACGTCGGAGGTGTTGACGCCGGCGGAATTGTCGATGGCATCGGTGTTGAGCCGCACGCCGCGCTCGCCGGCCTCGATGCGGCCGCGCTGGGTGACGCCGAGATTGGCGCCCTCGCCGATCACCTGGCATTTCAGGTCGGCGGCGGCGATGCGGATCGGATCGTTGGCACGGTCGCCCACCGCCTCGTCGGTCTCGTCAGAGGCGCGGATATAGGTGCCGATGCCGCCGAACCAGAGCAGGTCGACCGGCATCCGCAGGATCGCCTGCATCACCTGCTGCGGGGTCGCGGTCGGCGCGGTCAGGCCGAGGATGGCGCGCGCCGCCTCGGACAGCGCGATCTCCTTGGCCGAGCGCGGGAACACCCCGCCGCCGGCCGAGATCAGCGACCGGTCGTAATCCTGCCAGCTCGAACGCGGCAGCGCGAACAGGCGCGCCCGCTCGGCATGGCTCTTTTCCGGATCGGGATCGGGATCGATGAAAATGTCGCGATGGTCGAAAGCGGCGACGAGCTTGATGGTCTTCTCCAGCAGCATGCCGTTGCCGAACACGTCGCCGGACATGTCGCCGACCCCGGCCACGGTGAACGGCGTCTGCCCGATATCGACATCCATCTCGCGGAAGTGCCGCTTCACAGCCTCCCACGCGCCGCGCGCGGTGATGCCCATCTTCTTGTGGTCGTAGCCGGCCGAGCCGCCGGAGGCGAAGGCATCGCCCAGCCAGAAATCGCGCTCCAGCGAGATGGCATTGGCGGTGTCGGAGAAGGTCGCCGTGCCCTTGTCGGCGGCCACCACGAAATACGGATCGTCGGCATCGTGGCGCACGACGTTGTCCGGCGCGACGATGGAATCGCCGACGATATTGTCGGTGATGTCGAGCAGGCTGGAAATGAACAGCTTGTAGGTCGCGATGCCTTCCGCGGCGACCGCGTCGCGCGTGGCGCCGGGCGGAAGCTGCTTGGGCACGAAACCGCCCTTGGCGCCGACCGGCACGATCACCGCGTTCTTCACCTGCTGCGCCTTCACCAGACCGAGTATCTCGGTGCGGAAATCCTGCGGGCGGTCGGACCAGCGAATGCCGCCGCGCGCGACCTTGCCGAAACGCAGATGCACGCCCTCGACGCGCGGCGAATAGACGAAAATCTCGTAGAGCGGGCGCGGCAGCGGCAGCCCTTCGATCTTGCGGCTGTCGAACTTGATCGAGATCAGCGGCTTGGCCTGGCCGCCGGCATCGATCTGGAAGTAATTGGTGCGGATCGCGGCGCGCACCGCATTGACGAAATGCCGGACGATGCGATCGTCGTCGAGGCTGTCGACGCTCTTCAGCGCGGTTTCGATACCGTCGGCGATCTCGTTTTCCTTGTGCGCGCGCTCCTGCATCGAGATTTCCGGGCGCGGATCGAACCGCGTCTCGAACAGCGCGACCACCTTTGCGGCCAGTTCCGCATGGCGGCGCATGGTGGTCCACAGGTAGCCCTGCGAATAGGCGACCCGGATCTGCCGCAGGTAGCGCGACAGCGCACGCAGCAGCACGATCTCGCGCCAGCGCAGCCCGGCGCCGAGCACCAGCGCGTTATAGCCGTCATTCTCGGCGACGCCGCGCATCACGACCAGGAAGCAGCTTTCCAGCGTCTGTTTGAGACGGCGCAGATCGACTGCGCCGCCGTCGGCGCGTTCCAGCATCATGTCGTGCAGCCAGACATCCGTATCCTGGTCGCCGTCGGTGGAAATATCGAAGGTGCTCTCGTCGACGACGCGAAAGCCCATATTCTCCAGGATCGGCACGCGCTCGGAGAGCGGGATCGGACGCCCGAAACTCCAGACCTTGAGGCCCGCGGCAGAACGGGTGCCGTCGGTCGGCGCGTAGAACTCGACCGCCAGCGGCTTCTCCGCCGACAGCGCCTCGATGGTGCGGATGTCCTCGATCGCCACCGCCGGGCTGTAGCGGGCGCGATAGCCGGCGGGAAACGCCTCGCGATAGCGCTCGAAAAGGCTCACCGCCTTTTCCGGTTCGTGGCCGAGCGCGAGCTGCTCCGAGAGCGCGTCGTGCCAGGTCCGGATGATGGTGGAGACCGCGTATTCGAGCGCATGGCGGTCGGGTTCCGGCGCATCGCCCGGCGCGCGCGTGATGATGAAGTGGATGCGTACCAGCGGCCCTTCCGGGAAAAACAGCGTCACGCCGCCGACGCGCCCGCCATAGATCGCCGCCAGCGACTGTCCGATGCTCTCGACGACGCCGGTGCCGGCGCGGTCGCGCGGCACATAGACCAGGAGCGAGACGAAGCGGCCGAAGCGGTCGCGGCGGGCGAGCACGCGCACGCGCGGCCGGTCATCGAGCTGCACGATCGCGGTCGCGAAGCGGAACAGCGTTTCGTCGTCGATCCGGAACATCTCCTCGCGCGGATAGGTCTCGAGCACGTTGACCAGCGCCTTGCCGGAATGGCCGGAGCCGAAGCCGGCACGCGCGAGGACGTTGTCGACGCGCCGCCGCACATACGGGATCGAGCGGGTCGAGCGGGTGAAGGCGGTCGAGGTGAACAACCCGACAATGCGCAGCTCCCCGACCGGCTTGCCGGCCTTGTCGAAGCGCTTGACCGACACGAAGTCCATGAAGATGCGCCGGTGCACGCGCGAGCGCAGACTGGCCTTGGAAATCAGCAGCACCTTCGGCTCGGCATAGAATGCCTTCAATTCCCGCAGGATCGCGCCCGGTTCGGCATTGGATGCCAGTTCCTCGACCGCGGGATCGCGCAGCACGCCGAGGCCGGTATCCGGCAACGGCACCGGCGCGCCGCTGGCAGCATCGATGCGGCAGTCGCGCATGCCGAGGAAGGTGAAATTGTCCGCCACCAGCCATTCCAGGAACTGCACCGCCTCCGAAACCTCCGCTTCCGGATAGGGAGGCGGTGCGGCCTTGAGGCTCGCAATGGCGTCGCCGATATGGGTGAGCATCGCGCGCCAGTCCGCCGTCGCGGCGCGCACATCCGCGAGCACGCGCCCGAGCTCCTGCACGATCCGCTCGCGCCGGTCGGCATCCTCCACGCGCTCGACATGGATATGGATGAAGCTTTCGCGCGCGGTCCCGGAGGCCTGGCTGCCGTCTGAGACGATGCGCTCCAGCTTTCCGGAAGGCGCGCGCTTGACCGACAGGATCGGATGCGCCACGAGGCGCAGCGAAAGATTGCGCAGCGACAATTCGGTGAGCACGGAATCGACCAGGAACGGCATGTCGTCGTTGACGATCTCGATCACCGAAATCGTACTGACGCGCGTGCCCCGCGGCGCATCGGGATTGACCATGCGGATTTTCGGCGTGCCCGGCTTGCGCTCGGAAAAGAACGCGCAGGCGTCGCGCGCCAGCGCCACCAGCTCTTCCGCCTCGTAGCCCGCGAGATCTTCGGGGGCCGCGCCCGCATACAAGGCACCGACGAAACCCGCTTCGGCTGTGCCCTGCACGAGTTCGGCCGCGCGCGCGATCAGCCGTCGCGCAGAACCGTCCTCGTCGCTGCCGATCATACCCTGAATGTTCATGGCGGTCCCCGGCTGTGCCTGGTCGCGAGTGTTTCCGAATCGCGGCGCAAGGTCGAGGCCGGAAGCGAGTTTCGCTCCGGCCCCGCACGCGCTAGTGTGGCGGTTCGGAAGTTCGCCGTATCTTGCAGCTGGGTCGAGAGCGAACTTCCGAACCAAAGCCACACTAGCAACTCTATGATCCTTGTGCCCCTTTTGAACCCGAAGTTCGCAATCCGCCTCGCGGCACCGGTGTTGCGAACTTCGGGTTCGGGGCACTAGGCTTCCCGCTTCAATATGACGGAGACAAGACCGTGCCGGGCGGAACCCAAAAAGCAGCCAAAACCAGTAAAAAACCATCCAGCGGGCGTGCCGGGGGGCCGGACATGCAGCCGGCTGCGGCGGGCGACGACGACAAGACCTATGTCGCGGTGCGGCTGCCCAGGCCGCAGCTCAGCGAATCGATGGCGGCCTATTTTCGCAAGTGCGAAGAGAAGCTCGGATTCGTCCCCAACGTGCTCAAGGCCTATGCCTTCGACATGGCGAAGCTGGAAAGCTTCGTTGCCATGTATAACGATCTGATGCTGGGGCCGTCCGGGCTGAGCAAGCTCGAGCGGGAGATGATCGCGGTCGCGGTCTCCTCGCACAACCACTGCTATTACTGCCTGGTCGCGCACGGCGCCGCAGTGCGCCAGCTCTCGGGCGATCCGCCGCTCGGCGAATTGATGGTCATGAACTACCGCGCCGCCCGCCTCTCGCCGCGGCAGCGCGCCATGCTCGATTTCGCGGTAAAGCTGACGGAAAAGCCGTGGGAAGTCGACGAGCCGGACCGCGTGGCTTTGCGGCACGCTGGCTTCTCCGACCGCGACATCTGGGACATTTCGGCGGTCGCGGGCTTCTTCAACATGTCGAACCGGGTCGCCTCCGCAACCGACATGCGCCCGAACCAGGTGTATCACGGGATGGCGCGCTGAGCGGTCCTCGCCGGCGCGCGCGCTACCGATCAGATCTCGACCAGCTTGTTCGGCAATTCGTCGGGATTGAGCGCGCCGGGCGGAAAATGCTGCGCCAGCACCGCGCCGCATTGCTCGATGGCGGCGACGAACCCGTCCGCCGGGCGGCCGGCGCGGATCGCCGCAACCATCACGGCGATCGCGCTGTCCCAGACTTCCTGCGGCACCTTCGCATTGATCCCGGCATCGGCCACGATCTCGGCATAGCGCTCGCCGACCGAGGCGAAGATCAGCACGCCGGTGCGCTGCTCGGTCTGGTCGAGCTCGTGCGCGAAGAACTGGTTCATCGCTTCCGCATGCGCGCGCTCGTTCTTGCGCTGCCGCGGCACGATGGCGAAGCGGATGGCGCGGCGCGACAGGATCAGCGCGGCAATGACGAAAGCCGCGAGCTGGATCGCATAGATCGTCTCGGCCGCCCATTGCGTCAGGTGGATCAGCGGCAGCGGCACGAGCAGCGCGATAGCGGCGGCCCAGGCGATCGGCACCAGCCGGTAGTCGCTCGACCCGCTGGCGATCACACAGAAAATTTCGCCCGACGTGCGCATCTCCGCATCGCGGATGGCGCCGACAATTCGCTCGCGGTCGGTTTCGGCGATCAGCATTCACCAGCTCCCCGACGAACCGCCGCCGCCGAACGAACCGCCGCCGCCGGAAAATCCGCCGCCGCCCGAACTGCCCGAACTCCACGAGCCGCCGGAGGAACCGCCGCTGGGAATATACCAGCCGCTGCCGCTCCTGCGGCGGCCCGGGGTCATGTTCTGCGCCTGGATCGAGCGGTAGACGTTCCACAGCACGGCCAGAATGAAGAAGACGATGACGAGCGTGAGAAAGAAATCGTCGGGCGAATCGGTGCGCGACGACGTCTTGGACGCGCGCTGCTTGTATTCCTCGGCATCGCCGGTCAGCACCTGCACGATGTCCTCGGCACCGCGCTTGATCCCGCCGGGATAATCGTTGGCGCGGAAGCGCGGCAGGATCGAATTCTCGATGATGAAGCGCGAGAGGGCGTCGGTTAGCGTGCCTTCGAGGCCGTAGCCGACCTCGATGCGCACCTTGCGCTCGTTCGGCGCGACGATCAGCAGCACGCCGTTATTCTTGCCCTGCTGCCCGATCCGCCAGGCGCGGCCGAGCTGGTAGCCGTAATCCTCGATCGAGGTCCCCTGCAGCGAACGCAGCGTCACGACCACGAGCTGGTCGGTCGATTTCGCTTCGAGGTCGGCGAGCTTCTGCGTCAGCTCGGCGCGGGTCGCGGCATCGAGGATATTGGCGTCGTCCACCACGCGGCCGGACAGCGGCGGAAAGGCCAGATTCTGCGCACCGGCCGCGCAGGCCAGCAGCACCAGCGCGGCGAGACTGCCGAGCGCCCGGCGCATGGCGGCGATCCGCCTAGAAGCGGACTTGCGGCGGGCGATCCGCGCCTTCGGTCGCGGTGAAGGTCTGCATCGGCTTGTTGCCGCGGAACACGGTCGACGCCCAGATGATGCCGGGGAAGGTGCGCAGCTCCGTGTTATAGGCGCGCGCTGCCTCGATATAGTCGCGCCGCGCGACCGAGATGCGGTTCTCGGTGCCTTCGAGCTGCGACTGCAGCGCCAGGAAGTTCTGGTTCGACTTGAGATCGGGGTAATTCTCCACCGTCGCGATCAGCCGGCCGAGCGCGCCGGAAAGGTTCTGCTGCGCGTCCTGGAAGCGCTTGAACGCCTCCGGGTCGGTGATCATGTCCGGCGAAATCTGCACCTGCGTGGCGCGGGCGCGCGCATTGGTGACGGCTTCCAGCACCTGGCGCTCCTGCGCGGCAAAGCCTTTGACCGTTTCGACCAGATTCGGAATCAGGTCGGCGCGGCGCTGATACTGGTTCTGCACGTCCGACCACTTGGCTTTCGCCTGTTCCTCAAACGTCGGGATGGTGTTGTAGCCGCAGCCCGATACGAACAGGGCCAGCAGCACGGCGGCCAACGGCGCCACGCGGAAGCGCGGAACGAACCGGAAATTCATATCGACTTCTCCATCGCGATACGGCGCCGGCACAGGCAGCGTGCCGTCCGGGCGGACCCTATCCGAGCCGCGCGCGCATTGAAAGCGCGCCGGCTTTCGCCGGAATGGAAAGCGCGCCGGCTTTCGCCGGAATGGAAAGCGCACTGGCTTTTGTCGCACTTTTCCGCAAACTGGCACGGTCATGCGCGAAAGACTGAGACACTTGTTGCGATGCCTGGTTCCCGCCCTGCTGATCGGTTGCACGCTCGCGCCGGCCGCCGTAGCGCGCGAGATCGCGCCCGCGCAAAACGTGCTGTCGCGGCACGGCATGGTGGTCGCGCAGGAGGCGCAGGCGGCGCAAATCGGCGCCCGCATCCTGCAACGCGGCGGCAATGCGGTGGATGCGGCGGTCGCCACCGGCTTTGCGCTGGCGGTCACCTATCCGCGCGCCGGCAATATCGGCGGCGGCGGTTTCATGGTGATCCATCTGGCGAAAGGCGGGCGCAACATCGCGATCGACTATCGCGAGACGGCGCCGGCCGCCTTCACCCGCGACATATTTCTCGACGAACGCGGCGAAGCGGATCCGAAGAAATCGCGCGAAACCGGGCTGGCCATCGGGGTGCCCGGCACGGTGGCGGGGCTTACACTCGCGCATCGCCAATACGGCTCCGGCAAATTCACGCTGGCGCAATTGATCGCGCCCGCGATCGCGCTGGCGCGCGAGGGTTTCGTCGTGACCGGCGACCTCGCCGACACGCTCGACGGGGCGCGCGCGATGTTCCTGCGCTGGCCCTCGTCGGCGAGGATTTTCCTCAATCCGGACGGCACCTCGCTGCGCGAGGGCAGCAGGCTGGTGCAGGCCGATCTTGCGGACACCCTGCAGGCCATCGCGCAGAGCGGCGCGCGCGCCTTCTATGAAGGGGCAATCGCCGAAAAGATCGCGGCCGGGGTCCGCACGGCCGGCGGCGTAATGAGCGCGAGCGACCTGAAGGCCTACCGCGTGAAGCAGCGCGCGCCGGTCACCGGCAGCTATCGCGGCTACAA
>JBFWWQ010000076.1:0-11457 GCA_050246095.1 Pseudorhodoplanes sp. | reverse complement strand
GGCCACGAGACCGACGTGACGCTGATCGACTTCGCCGCCGACAAGCGCGCGCCGACGCCGAGCGCGGCCGCCGAAATGGCGGTGCCGGTGCGCTCCGACCTGATCGCGCGGCTCGACACCCAGGCGCGCCGCCTGCGCGCCTGCTGGCTGCGCGGCCAGGAGGCGCGGCGCAACGAATTGCGCGCCGCAGCGCGGGCGCTGCCCGACCTGAACGAATTGCTCGCGATCCCGCGCCAGCGCCTGGATGGCGCCGCCGACCGGCTGCCGCGCGCCTTGCGCGCGAATGCGCAGCTGCATCACACGCATCTGTCGCGCGTCGCGGCGCGGCTGTCGCCGCAATTGCTGCGCATCCGCCTGGTGCGCGGCGCCGAGCAGGTCAAGGCCCTCGGCGAGCGCGGTGGGCGTGCGCAGCGCCTGCTGCTGGAGCGCCGCCGGACCCGCGTGCAGGGCGCAGGGCAGTTGCTCGCGGCCTATTCCTATCGCGGCGTGCTGGCGCGCGGCTTCGCGCTGGTGCGCGCGCCGGACGGCACGCCTTTGCGCTCCGCCCGGGCGCTGACGCCGGGCCTGCGCTTCGAGATCGAGTTCGGCGACGGCCGCGTCGGCGCGCGCGCCGAAGGCGAGGCGGCGGTGCCGCCGGCGGCAAGACCGAAAGCCAAGCCGGGAGGCGGGCAGGGCGACCTGTTCTGAACGCGGCCTTGTACCGCGTCCTTGTTTTATGGCGCAATCTTGCGGTAAACCTTGGCCCGCTTCGCCGGATTGCGCTCCAGAATCTTTGCACGGGCGCGTTTTCTTCACGCGAACCGGTGCCCATTTCGCACGAAAACGCTATAAGGCATCGCCACGGAGACAGATGTGCTCAACCGCTTCGAACGCACCCCGCCCATGTCGGGCGAGGCCGAGGTCAAGTTCCTGGACGGCGATTTCCGCATCGTGCGTCCCGGGGCGTTTGTGCGCTGTGCGGTCACCGGCGTCCCGGTCCCGCTGGAAGAGCTGAAATACTGGAGCGTGGAGCGGCAGGAGGCCTATGCCTCGCCGGAGGCGGTGCTGCGCCGCCTGGCGCCTTCACGGGGCTGAGGACGCGCCGGCCCCTTTTCTCAGCGCCGCATCGAGCAGGCGCCCGACCGCATCGGCCTGCGCAAAGACCAGTTTCACCGGCAGGACCGCCGTGCGCGCGGCCAGCGCCGCGCTAGGGCCGCCGTCGAGGCGGACCCGGTCCTTTTCGGTGGTGACCGGCACGAGCCCCTCGCGGTCGGCCTGCGCCAGCAGGTCGCGCGCTTGCGCCTGCGTGTAGGGATGGTGATCGGGGAAGGCGCGCGTGGCGCCGATGGCGATCCCGGCCGCCCGCAAGGTCGCGAAGAATTTCTCCGGATGCCCGATGCCGGCAAAGGCCAGGACCTTGCGGCCCGCGAGCGCCGAAACGGCGGCGGCGTCGGGGACGAGCTGCGTGGATACGCGCGGCAGGCCGTCGAGCGCCGCCGGCAGGCCGGCACCGGTGCCGACCGTCAGCATCGCGTCGATATGCGCGCGCTGCGCGGCGAGCGGGGCGCGCAGCGGCCCGGCCGGGAACACGCAGGCATTGCCGATCCCGCGCGCGGCATCGATGACCGCAAAACGCAGGTCCTTGCGCAGCGCGGGATTCTGCAGCCCGTCGTCCATGACGATGACGCTGGCGCCCTGTGCGCGCGCCAGCGCCGCCCCGGCGACACGGTCGCGCGCGACGACCGCAGGCGCGGTGCGCGCGAGCAGGAGCGGCTCGTCGCCGACATCGGCGGCGCGGTGCTGCGCCGGATCGACGCGCAGCGGACCCGGCAGCCGCCCGCCATAGCCGCGCGAGAGGAAGCAGGGAATTTCCCCGCGCTGCAACAGCAGGGTCGCGACCGCGATCGCGGCCGGCGTCTTGCCGGTGCCGCCGAGCGTCAGATTGCCGATGCAGATCACCGGAATGCCGGCGCTCGCCCCGTCGCGCCGCATGCGTGCGCCCGCGATCGCGCCATAGCCCCAGGCCACCGGTTGCAGCAGCGCCGCGGCGAGGCCGGGCGCGCGCCACCAGAAGGCGGGCTCACGCATCGTCCACCGAGCGTTCGAGCCGCAATTGCATCAGATACGGTTCGAGCTGCGCCACGGTGCGGTCGAGCGCGCCGCCCAGCCGTTCGATGGTCTTCTGTCCCGCCGCCGCCGCGCTCATGCGCGCGCCCGCATTGCGCAGCCAGTGATTCATGCAGGCGGCGAGCTTGGCCGGATCGTCCACTTCCTCGGCGCCATGCGCGGCGTCGAGCGCGGCATAGATTTCGGCGAAGTTCCAGACATGCGGGCCGTGCACCACGGCGGCCCCGAGCTTGATCGCCTCGATCGGATTCTGTCCGCCATGCTCGACCAGCGAGCCGCCCATGAACACGATCGACGACAGGCGGTACAGCATGCCGAGTTCGCCCATCGTGTCGGCGACGTAGATCTGCGTGAACTTGTCGGGCAATTGCCGCTGCGAGCGCAGGGCCGGCACGAAGCCGGCGCGTTCGGCGAGATTGTAGATGTCGCGCCCGCGCGGCGCATGGCGCGGCGCGACGATCGTGAGCAAATCCGGGAAAAACTGGCGCAGGCGGCGATGCGCCTCGATCATCGCCATCTCCTCGCCGTCATGCGTCGAGGCGCCGACGATGACCGGGCGGCCGGCCGCGGCGATGCGTAGCGCGTTCAGGTTCTTCTCGTTGACCGGCGGCGCCGGCACGTCGAGCTTGAGGTTGCCGGTGACCTGCACATTCTCGGCGCCGAGCTGGGAGAAGCGGCCTGCATCCATCGACGATTGCGCGAGGCACAATTCGATGCGCGACATCAGCGCGCGCGCGGTGTTCTGCAACGCGCGCCAGCGCTGGAACGAGCGTTCGGAAAGCCGGCCGTTGACGACGACGATCGGGATTTTGCGCTCCGAGGTCGCCATCAGCAGGTTGGGCCACAGGTCGGATTCCACGAACAGGCCGAGGCTCGGCCGCCAGTAATCGAGGAACTGCGCCATGAAGCGCGGCGTATCCACCGGGACGAACTGATGGATCACGTCGGGCGCCAGCCGCTCGCGCGCGAGCGCCGCGGAGGTGGTGGTGCCGGAGGTGACCAGGATGCGCCAGTCGAGCGAACGCAGCCGGTCGATCAGCGGAAAGATGGAGGCGATCTCGCCGACGCTGGCGCCGTGGATCCACACGATCGGGCCGCTTGGACGCTCGACCTGCGTCAGCCCGCGGCGCTCGTCCACCCGCTCCGGATTCTCCTTGCCGCGCGCGGCGCGGCGCGACAGCAGGAGCGGGACGACCGGGGTGACCGCGCGCGTCATCGCGCGGTAGAAACGCAGCGTCATCGGCAGCGAAAGGCGCTTCCTCTTCTTGGCCACGCGCTATGCCTCTTTCGCTTTGCGGTCGGCGAGCGCATAGGCGCGCGCGGTCGCGGCATTGAGCGAGGCTTCGAGCGCCTGGCGTACCGTCTCCAGCGCACCGTTGCTCTCGCCGGACGCGACGCGGACGGGCGTTCCGACCACGCCGACCAGCCGGCCGAAGGGAAGATTGACCGCCGAGCGGTCCCAGTTGTCGACCTCCAGGCGCAGGCTGGAGGCGATCGCCACCGGATAGATCGGGCGGCCGGAATCGCGCGCCAGCCGCAGGATGCCTTCGCCGGCGACGCGCGAGATTTTCGGGACGTCCGCGGTGAGCGCGACGCTGTAGCCCTCGCCCAGCGCGTCCAGCATTTCGCGATAGGCGCCGACCCCGCCTTTCTTGTCGAAGCCGCTGCCGTGATTGCCGGAGCCGCGGATGGTCTCGACGCCGAGCCATTCCGCCGCGATCGCATTGATCTCGCCGTCGCGGTGCCGCGAAATCAGCGTCTTCGCCTTGTGTTCGGGGCGCTTGATGAAGGGGGCCATGTAATGCTGACCGTGCCACATCGCCAGGATCACCGGCAAATCCGGCTTGACGCGCTCGTAGATGTCCGCCGGCTCGGTGGTGATCCGGCTCGTCCAGTATACCAGACGCAGATATTCGGCGGCGGCGACGCCGATGGCCTTCTGCACGGAGCGCGCGCGCGCAAGACGCTTGAACGACAGCATCGGCGGGATGGACGGGCCTTCAGGCGGGGTTCTGCGGCATGGTGCCGGGGTCCATCAACCGGTGCAGATGGACGATGAAATAGCGCATATGGGCGTTGTCGACGGTCTGCTGCGCCTTCGCCTTCCACACCGCGTAGGCGGCTGCGTAGTTGGGAAACAGGCCGACAATGTCGACCTTGTTGATATCCTTGAATTCAACACCGTCCAGCTTGGAGATTTCGCCGCCGAGAACGAGATGCAGGAGCTGCTTGGTCGGAACGCCGTCGGGCATGTCTGTGGTCTCCGCGTGAGGGGTTGGCGCGCCAGTCGCCCTCAGGCGAACGAATTCCGGTGGCCGCGCACGAGATCGAGCATCCTCTCGTGGCGGGCGCGTCCCGCGGCGATCAGCATGCCGTGGACGGGATCATGCAAGTTGTAGACCACGGTTTCCCCAGCCGCGTCGCTCAGCGCCCCGCCGGCTTCGTGCACCAAAAGGTCGGCTGCCGCAAGGTCCCAGTCGCGGCTGTTGGCAGAGGCGAAAGCAACATCGACCGCGCCGTGCGCGACGCGCGTCAAACGCAGCGCCAGGGAGTGAATTTTTGCAATGGTTCTGATCTGGGGAACCCGGGTGGCGACGGTGTCGAGGTAGCGTTTCGGGCCGGCCAGTGCCGCGCCGGCCAGCGCCGCGCCGCCGCTTGCGGCGATCGCGGTGCCGTTGCGCGTCGCGCCCGCTCCGGCGGCCGCCACGAACAATTCGCCGCTCACCGGCGCATACAGGGCTGCCGCCACCGGGCGCCCGTCCTGCACCAGCGCCGCGGAAATCGACCAGTCGGGAAAGCCCGCGAGATAGGCGCGCGTGCCGTCGATCGGATCGACGATATGCACGCGGCGGCGGCCGATCCGGGTGCGGTCGTCGCGCGTCTCCTCCGACAGCCACCCGGTTTCTGGCTCGGCCAGCGCCTCGCGCAGATAGGCGTCGACGGCCATGTCCGCCTCGCTCACCGGCGAATTGAAATCCTTGGTCCAGCTGCGGATCGGTGCGCGGAAGGTCCGGAGCGCGATTTCGCCCGCCGCCTGCACGGCGCCCGCGAGTTTGTCCGCCTCGCGCGCGAAATCGCCGGCCTCACTGGCCGGCAAGCGTGAGTCCCTCGACGCGGATGGTGGGTGCATTGGTGCCGTAGCGGAAGACGAGATCGTCGGCCGGCGTCAGCGTGCGGAACATGTCGAGCAGATGGCCGGCGATGGTCACCTCGCTGACCGGATAGGTGAGTTCGCCGTTCTCGATCCAGAAGCCGGAGGCGCCGCGGCTGTAATCGCCGGTGACTAGGTTGACGCCCATGCCGATCAGGTCGGTGACGTAGAGCCCGCTGCCGGTCTCGGCGATCAGCGCCTGCGGCGAGAGCGGCCCGGCTTCCAGATGCAGGTTGGTCGGCGCGGGCGCGGGCGGGGAGGAGACGCCGCGCGCGGCGTGCCCGGTCGTCGCCATCCCCAGTTCGCGCGCGGTCGTGCAATCGAGGAACCAGGAAGTGAGCACGCCGTCGTCGACCAGGTGCATCGGCTTCACCGCGACGCCCTCGGCATCGAAGGGATGCGAGCGCAGGCCGCGCCGGCGCAGCGGGTCGTCGACGATGCGGATGCCGGCGGCGAACAGCTTCTCGCCGCGCTTGTCGCGCAGGAAGCTGGTCTTGCGCGCGATCGAGCTGCCGTTGGCGGCGCTCGCGACATGGCTGACCAGCGATCCGGCGATGCGCGGATCGAAAATCACCGCGAGCTTCTGGGTCGCGACCTTGCGCGGATTGACGCGCCGGATCGCGCGCTCGGCGGCGTTGCGGCCGATCGTCTCGGGCGATTGCAGGTCGGCCGCGTAGCGCGCCGACGCATAATCGTAGTCGCGCTCCATGCCGGTGCCCTCGCCCGCGATCGCGGTCATCGACACGCCGTGCTGCGAGCCGAGATAGGCGCCGGAAAAGCCGCCGCTGGTGACGAGCACCATGCCGCCGATGCCGGCGGAGGCGGAGGCGCCGCCGGATTTGGTCACGCCCTTGACCGCGAGCGCGGCTCCTTCCGCCGCGCGCGCCTTCGCCTCCAGGCTCTCGACCGCGGGCAAAGCCGGATCGACCAGGTCGAGATCGGGAAAGTCGCGCGCGAGCAGGGAAGGATCGGCGAGGCCCGCATATTCGTCGTCGGGGGCGACGCGCGCCATCGCGACCGCGCGCGCGGCGAGGCCCTCCGGGCTCGCGCCGGCAATGTCGTTGGTCGAGACCACCGCCTGCCTGCGGCCGACCAGGACGCGCAAACCCATGTCGTCGGATTCGGAGCGCTCGGATTCCTCCAGCGCGCCGTCGCGGATCTCGACGCCGAGCGAGACCGAGCGCACCGCGACCGCGTCGGCATGATCGGCACCGGCCGCGCGCGCGGCGCGCACCAGACGTTCGGCCAGATCGGTGAGCGCGGATTGGTCGAGCAGGGAGGTCATTGCTGCGGGCGATTTAAGTGCGCCGCGCGGTTCTGGCAAGCGCGCCGTCCCGCCTGCAAGGTCCCGTCAAGCATCCTTCGCAACGCGGCATCAAGCATGCACGGCATCGGGACGCGAAAAACGCCCGATTAACCAGCCTTGTTAAGCGGATACGGACACAGGCGCGCTAAGGTCACGCCCATAACGGACGAAAAAGTCCGGGGGGAGTTGCTTTCGAGGCGTCACATGGAGACCGGCGGAGCCACGCCGGGGTCGGGCCGCGCGCTGCGGCTCGACCCCTTTTCCTTGCCCGTGCGCTACGGCGCGCAGGACCCATCGGCCGACGGACGCATCCGGCAGGTCGAGCTGCACCGCGAGCGGGTGATCCTGCGGCGGGAAGTGCGCGGCATGCTGATGGCGGTCGGCGTTCCGGTGGCGGATTTCCGCGGCATCACGCTGCGCGTGCGCCAGGACGACGACGCAATCCCCGCCTCCGCCTGCATCACGCTCGATCACGCCGACGATGCGCTCAGCCTGCCGCTGTTCGAGGCGCAAGATACCGACGACGTGCTCGCGGTCTGGCGCGCCTGGGGCCGCGTGCTCGGTCTGCCGCTGATGATCGCCGAATTGAACGGTACGGTGCACGAACCGTTTCCGCGCCTGGGCGGCGTCGAACGCGGCGAGCCCGCGCCGCGCCGCCGCCGCCGTTCCGCCCTGCGCCGCCGCCGGCCCTCCTTCCTGACCCGCCGCAAGCCGGGCGCCAAAATCGCCGGCGCGTCCGTGCATCGCGGCGAGCGCGAGATCATCGCGCGCCATTGAGCGGCGTTGTCCGCTGACGTTACGCTAACCCAGCCGCTGCGCCATCGCGTCGAGCATCATGCCGGCGAACAGGATCAGCCCGGCGTCGCGGTTGGACTTGAACAGCCGCAGGCAGAGCGCGGGATCGTCGATCCTCAGCGTCTTCACCTGCCAGGCGAGATGCGCGGCGAACAGGATCAGCCCGGCGGCAAAAAAGATTCCGCCGCCGGCGAGATGGCCGGCGATCCCGATCAGCATCGCCGCGGCCGCGAAGAACGCGGAAAGGACCGGCTTGGTGCGCGCGCCGAACAGGAGCGCGGTCGACTTGATGCCGATCAGCGCGTCGTCCTCGCGGTCCTGGTACGCGTAGATCGTGTCGTAGGCGATCACCCAGGCGATCGATCCTGCGAACAGGACGAAGGCCGGCGCATCCAGCCGCCCGAACACCGCCGGCCAGCCCATCAGCGCGCCCCAGGAAAAGGCGAAGCCGAGTCCGACCTGCGGCCAATAGGTCACGCGCTTCAGGAACGGATACAGTGCCACGACCCCGAGCGAGGCGATCCCGGTGAGGACGGTGGCGGTGTTGAACTGCAGCAGCACCGCAAGCCCGATCAGCGCCTGCATCACCAGGAAGGCGAAGGCCTGCTCCACGCTGACCTGGCCGGAGGGGATCGGCCGCGAGCGCGTGCGCTCGACTTGCGCGTCGAGATGCCGGTCGATCAGATCGTTCCAGGTGCAGCCGGCGCCGCGCATGGCGAAGGCGCCGATGAAGAACAGCAGGACATGCCAGGGATCGGGACCGGGCGCGTGCGCGGCGATGCCGGCGAGGCCCGCCGACCACCAGCACGGCATCAGCAGCAGCCAGGCGCCGATCGGGCGGTCGAGGCGCGCGAGGCGCAGATACGGCCGCGTCCAGAGCGGCGCGATCCGGTCGACGAAGTTTCCGGTCGCATCGGCTACGCGGCCGGCGCTCTCGCTCATCGCGCCAGCGGGTTGCCGGTCAGCGTGTCGAAGGTCGTGCCCTTGCTGGTCGTGGCGGCGGAGGCATCCGGCAGCCGCGAGGTGCCGAGCGCGTCGCTCAAGCTCGGCGCGCGCGGGGCCGGCGCGCCGGCGCGCGCGGCGTTGCAGACCTGGTTGCGCACATTGGTCGACTTGCCGTGATTGGTCTTCATCATCTTGACCGCTTCGGCGGGGATGCCGCAATTCGCCTGGTTCTCGGTAACGAATTTCACCACCTTGCCTTCGGCCGCGACATAGGCCTTGAACACCTGGCACAACTCGTCGCGCTGCGCCTTGCGGTCGGAAGCGGCCTTGATGGCGGCGGCGCGGGTTTCCGCTTCCTTGCGCAAAGGCAGGAAGGTCTGCGCGCACATCTGCGCATTGCCGCCGCCCTGCTGCGGCGGTCCGAAGCTGCCTGCGGCGGGGGGCGGACCGCCGAATCCGCCCGGAGAGGGCGACGCGGAGGGCCATCCGCCGCCACCGCCGGCCGTCGGGTTGGCAGCCGGCCATCCGCCGCCCGTGGCCGCCGGCTGGGCCGGCTGCTGCGCGGGCTGCTGGGCGCTCGGGAACTGGCCCATATTGGAGCCGCCCTGGTTCGGCCAGGCCTGGCCGAGAGCCTGGACGGACAGAGCCAGCGAAAGGCTGGCGGCAAGTCCGCCGATTCGTGCCCAGTGGGTTGAATTCATGTCAAAAATCCCGGCGCTGCGTCAGTCGGCTGGCGTATTCCTAACAAGCCTTGGAATCCGGCGATAACGCGGCAATTGTCGCACCCCGATGTCGCATGCCGACGGGCGTCCGGCGGCATGGGATGGCGAAACCGGCACGATTGCAAGAGGCAAGGTCCGCGTATGGCGCGATACGATTTCCGCACGCCCCGTCTGTTCATCGACGCGCCGCTTGCGGCCGGCGCCGAAGCGGCGCTGCACGAGGGCCAGGCGAATTATCTGTTCAACGTGCTCCGCCTCGCGCCGGGCGACGCGGTGCTCGCCTTCAACGGCCGCGACGGCGAATGGCGCGGCGAATTGCTGCGGCCGGGCAAGCGCCGCGCCGCGCTGATCGCGCGCGCAATGACGCGCGCGCAGACGCAGGCCGCCGACCTGCATTACCTGTTCGCGCCGCTGAAGGCGGCGCGGCTCGATTACATGGTGCTGATGGCGGTGGAATGCGGTGTGTCGCGCCTGCAGCCGGTGATCACGCGGCATACCCAGGCGGCGCGCGTCAATGTCGAGCGCATGGCCGCGAATGCGATCGAGGCGGCGGAGCAATGCGGCATCCTCACGCTCGCGCAGGCGCAGGCGCCGCTGCCGCTCGATCGGGCGCTGGCCGCGCTCGAACACGAGCGCGCGCTGATTTTCTGCGACGAGGACGCCGATACCCGCGATCCGGTGGCCGCCTTGTCGCAGGTGCGCGGCGTCGGCGCGCCGCCGCCGCTCGCGGTGCTGATCGGGCCGGAAGGCGGTTTCGCGCAGGAGGAGCGCGCCCACATTCTTGCGCGCGGCAAGGTGGTGCGGCTCGCGCTTGGCCCGCGCATCCTGCGCGCCGACACCGCCGCGGTCGCGGCTTTGGCGCTGGTGCAGAGCGTGCTCGGCGACTGGCGCTGAGGATTCAGGCGGGATCGGCGCTGCCCGGACGGCGCTCGACAAAGCCGGTGGTCAGGAACGAGAACACGGTCTCGCCGTGCTGGTTCGCGCCGCCCGCGCGCATGGTGTTGATGCCCCAGCCCGGGCGCGACTGCGAGGGGCGCTGTTCGGCGATCTCGGCGAAATAGGAAATCGTGTCGCCGGCATAGACGGGCTTCAGCCATCTCAGGTCGCGGAAGCCGGGGGAGGGGCCGGTGCGGGCGATCGGTTCGCCGCGGCGCTTGCGCGCCTCGATCTCGCGCTTGCGGTAATCGATGAACATCCGCATCCAGACCGAGGTCGTGTGCCAGCCCGAGGCGCAGAGCCGCCCGAAATGCGAGCGCGCGGCTTCCGCCTCGTCCAGGTGGAAAAGCTGCGGATCGAAACGCATCGCGAACGCCTTGATCGCCTCCGCCGTGAACAGATGCGAGCCGAGCTCCATGCGCTCGCCGATCGCGTAGTCCTCGAGATATTTCACGATGCGGCCTGCGCGCGCCGTCCCATCATCAGGGACGAGCGCAGAACAAGGACGCATTCCTTCGCCTGGTTGTGCAATTCCAGCTGCATGTCGACGAAGCCGAGATCCGGCCGGCTGTGCGGCGCCTTGGTGTCGATCACGGTGGCGCGGAAGGTGAGCGCGTCGCCCGGCCGCACCGGCTTCAGCCAGCGCACTTCCTCGACCGCGTTCGCGCCCATCGAGGCCGAATTCAGCAGGAAGCAGTCGCACATCATGCGCATGAGCAGGCCGCAGCTGTGCCAGCCGGACGCGCCGAGCCCGCCCAGCATGGTGTGGCGCGCGGCCTCCTCGTCGAGATGCATGGGCTGCGGATCGAATTCGGCGGCGAAGGCCACGATCTCCTCGCGCGTGATGACGCGCGGGCCGAATTCACGGACCTGGCCGGGCGCGAAATCCTCGAAATGCAGCTTGGCGGCGGTCACGGGAGCATCCCTAGCGTCGGGGCGGTGGCGGCGTCAACGACGCGGCGGAATGCGGGCCATGCGGGAGCGTCAATTCGCGAAGCGGAAATGCATGACGTCGCCGTCGGCGACGACATAATCCTTGCCTTCGAGCCGCATCTTGCCGCCGTCGCGCGCGCCGGCTTCGCCCCCGAGCGTCACGTAATCGTCGTAGGCGATGGTCTCGGCGCGGATGAAGCCCTTCTCGAAATCGGTATGGATGACGCCGGCGGCGGCCGGCGCGCGCGTGCCGCGGGTGATGGTCCAGGCGCGCGCTTCCTTCGGGCCGACGGTGAAATAGGTCACGAGGTCGAGCAGGGCGTAGCCGGCGCGGATCAGCCGGTCGAGGCCGGCCTCCTTGAGGCCGACGGCTTCGAGATAGTCCTTGCGCTCCTCGCGCGAGAGCACGGCGATCTCGGATTCGATCTTGGCGGAGATCACGACCGCGACCGCGTCTTCCTCCTTCGCGCGCGCTTCGAGCTTGCGCGAGAATTCGTTGCCGCTCGCCGCCGCGCCCTCCTCGACATTGCAGAGATAGAGCACGGGCTTGGCGGTCTTCAGCC
>JBFWWQ010000075.1:0-11819 GCA_050246095.1 Pseudorhodoplanes sp. | reverse complement strand
GTCCGGCTTCGGCGGCTGCGGCCGGAACACGACGAAATGCGACATCGAGAAATTGACGACGAAGCCGACGCCGATGGCGACGATTTTCGCCAGAATCACCGGCAGCCAGATCGCCGCGACCAGCAGCGTGCCCGTATTGGCGACGACGCCGAGAATGCCGGAGGCGACGAAGGTGAGATAGGCGCGCCAGGTCAGCTTGCGTCCCGACTCGGCGGCGAAGGTGACATACGAATTCATCGCATAGGAACCCGATACCGCGACCATCCAGGCCAGCACATTCGCCGCGATGAGCTGCAGGTTCTCGCCGGGCAAGGCCGGCGTCACGAATTCGAGCGCGAACAGGAACACCGCGAAATCGACCAGCGCGTTGATCACGCCGATCATCGCGAAGCTGATCGCCTTGAGCATCAGCACCTGGCGGCGCAGCGTCAGGATCAGGCGGTCGAGCGCGCCGGTCGGTTCTGGACGGTCGTTCATCATGTTCCCGCTTAGCACGGCCGACGCGGCCGGCCGAAGCCGCCGGCGGCATTCATGCCGGCGACAGGGTTCCCCAATTAAGCTATAGAGCGAAGGTCCGATACGGACTTGCGGGTCGGTTGCATGGTCAGGTCGAGTATCCGTTCTGCTGCCGAAGACGCGGCCCGCGCGCGGGCCGGCCTGTCGATCGTGGTGCCCTGCTTTAACGAGGCGGCCGGCCTGCCGCAATTCCATGCCCGCCTGGCCGAAACCGCGCGCGCCCTGAAGGCGCGGCGAGGCCTGCCGGTCGAAGTGATCTATGTCGACGACGGCTCCAAGGACAACACCTTCGCGGTCGCGCAGGCGCTTCCCGCCGACGGGCTCGACGTGCAGGCGCTCTCGCTCTCGCGCAATTTCGGCAAGGAGGCCGCGCTGATGGCCGGCCTCGAACATGCGCGGCACGGCGCCGTGCTGTTCATGGACGCCGACGGCCAGCATCCGCCGGAACTGATCGACACGCTGGTCGGGCATTGGCTGGATGACGATTACGACGTGATCTACACCGCCAAGGCGCACCGCGAGAATGAATCGCTGCTGATGCGCGCCGGCGTGAAGACCTTCTACGCACTGATCAACTTCCGCGCCCGCCACAAGATTCCGGAAGATGCCGGCGACTTCCGCCTGCTCTCGCCACGCGCCGCCGCGGCGTTGCGGCGGCTGCCCGAGCGCAACCGCTTCTTCAAGGGGCTGGCGAGCTGGATCGGATTCCGGCAATTGCGCGTCGACTACGAACCGGCCGAGCGCGCGCACGGCAAGACCAGCTGGAGCTATGCCTCGCTGATCGGACTGTCGATCGAGGGGCTGACGTCGTTCTCGGTGGCGCCGCTGCGGGTCGCCGGCCTGCTCGGCGTGCTGATGGCGGCGGCCGCGCTGATTTTCGGCGTCGCCATCCTGTATGAAACGGTGGTGTATGGGAAATCCGTGCCCGGCTATCCCTCGCTGGTCGTGGGCATCATGGTGCTCGGCGGGGTGCAGTTGATCATGATCGGGATCGTCGGCGAATATATCGGCAAGATCCTGTCCGAGCAGAAGGCGCGGCCGGTCTATTTCGTGGCCGAGCACACGGTCAAATCCGAGGATCAGGGGCATGTCACCACACCGCGCCAGGATGCGGCGGAATAGCCAGCCGGGAATTGCGCAACGGGTCAGGGAATGAGCGACGCCGATACCGAGATCAGCAGCTTGCCGGGAACGATCGACTTCGTGCGCAACCCGCCCGCGCGCGAGACGCCGCTGCCGCCGCCGCCGGAGGTTGCCGCCGAACCGGGCGTCATGCTCGACACCTCCGCGCTGCGGCCGATCTGGCTCTGCGCCGACGATTACGGCCTGTCGCACGGAGTGAATGCCGCAATCCGCGACCTCGTGGTGCGCGGGCGCCTGAACGCCGTCTCGGTGATGGTGGTCTCCTCGGCGCTGTCGCGCTCGGAGGCGCGCTCGCTGTCGATCCTGAATTCCGGCACCCGCCGCTTCGCCATCGGCCTGCATCTGACGCTGACCGCGCCGTTCCGCCCGCTGGTGCAGAACTACTCGCCGACCGCGGACGGACAATTCCTCTCGCTGAAGGAAACCTTCCGCGCCGCCTTCCTGCGCCGGCTGAAGGAGGAAAAGCTCGCGGTCGAGATCGCCGCGCAGATGAAGGCGTTCGTCGCGATCATGGGACGCGCGCCGGATTTCGTGGACGGCCATCAGCACGTGCATCTGCTGCCGCAGGTGCGCAATGCGGTGCTGATGGTGACGCGGCAGGTGGCGCCGCAGGCCTGGATCCGGCAATGCGGCCGCAAGGGCTCGCGCCTGCGCCGGCTGGGCGACCGCAAGGGCGTCGTGCTCGACATGCTCAGCGGCAAGATGCGACGGCTCGCGGGCAAGGCCGGCCTGCGCACCAATGCGGCCTTTGCCGGCACCTACCGCTTCGATGCGGACGCCGACTATGCCAGGCTGTTTCCCGGTTTCCTGCGCGACCTGCCGGCGGACGGCCTGGTCATGTGCCATCCGGGCTATGTCGACAGCGAACTGCAGCAGCTCGATCCGCTCACCGATTTGCGCGAGAAGGAGCACGCCTATCTCGGCTCGGATGCGTTCCCGGGCGTCCTGCGCGCCGCCGGCGTCACGCTGGAATAGGCCGCGGCGCGCGGTCGCAGCCAAATAATTCCGGCCGCCGCCGTTTCTTTCGCCGGGCGCATCCCTACATCTGCGCCGCAATGCCGTGGATCGAGGGAGACTGTCCATGACACCGCAGGAACGTCAGCTTGTCGCCGGGCTGTTCGAGCGTCTGGAGACGCTGGAGCGAAACCGGCGCGATCCGGACGCCGAAGCCGCCATCGCCGAAGGCGCGCGGCGCGCGCCGCACGCGCTCTACGCGCTGGTGCAGACCGTGCTGGTGCAGGACGAGGCCCTGCGCGCGGCCGACGCGCGCATCCGCGCACTGGAAGGCGGCGGCGAGACCGGCCAGGGCGGCTTCCTGGATTCCATGCGCGACACCTTCCTCGGCCGGCGCGACGAGGTACGCGGCTCGGTGCCGCCGGTGCGGGGCACAAGCGGCCGGCAGGGCGGTCCGGCGCCGCAGGCCGGCGCCGGCCAGGGCGGCTCGTTCCTCGGCACGGCGGCGGCCTCGGCCGCCGGCGTGATCGGCGGCGCACTCCTGCTCAACAGCTTCCGCACCCTGTTCGGGGGCACGCCGGCTTCCGCCTTAGACAAGCCGGGCGGCGCGGAGCAGGCCTCGCCCTGGGGCGGCGACGCTGCGAAGAGCGATCTCGCGCGCGAGGCCGGCGTCAACGATATCGGCGGCGACAAGCGGTCGGGCCTGTTCGACACCGCCGCGCACGAACCCGCCGAATCCGATTATGGCGACGACGGCTCCGACGATTTCGATATCGATTTCGGCGGCGACAGCGACTTCGGATAAGCCGCGTCCGCGACCATAAGAAAGGCTGCCGCTTTGCCGCGACGGCCTTTTTGCATGCCGGAAGCGCGATCTCAGATCACGACCACCTGGGTTCCGACCTTGACCCGCTCGTAGAGGTCGATCACGTCCTCGTTGCGCATGCGGATGCAGCCGGAGGAAACCGCCTGGCCGATGGTCCAGGGCTCGTTGGAGCCGTGGATGCGGTAGAGCGAGGAGCCGAGATACATCGCGCGCGCGCCGAGCGGGTTGTTGGGGCCGCCGGCCATGAATTGCGGCAGGTCGGGACGGCGCTTCAGCATCTCTTCCGGCGGACGCCAGTCCGGCCATTCGCTCTTGCGGGTGATGCTCTTGGTGCCCGCCCAGGTGAAGCCGGGGCGGCCCACCCCGATGCCGTAGCGGATCGCCTGCCCGCCCGGCTGCACCAGATACAGATAGCGCTGCGGCGTATCGATCACGATGGTGCCCGGCTTTTCGCGGCCGCTATAGCTGACCACCTGCTTGGAGAAGCGCGGATCGGGCTGCGCGGGCGCGGCGGATTCGTACATGGCCGCCGGGTCGCGATGCACCAGCATCGGCGCCGGCGCCGACGGCTCCTGCATCTGCGGCAGGTCGTAACGGCGCTGCTGGCCCATCGCGCCGCCGCCGAACAGGAATTCGATGAAGCCGCCGCCGAGATTGGGCTGCCGGTAGGGCGGCTGCCCGGCGGCCAGGGTGACCGCGTTCTGGTCGCCGGCATATTGCGAAGGCGCGATCGGCATCGGCTGGGCGAAAGCCTGCATCGCCCCGCATGCGCTCAGTGCGAGCGCAACACACACACTACGTTGCATCGACGTACTCTCACAAAAACAGTTTCGTCGGCGCGGCGCATCGTCCGCGTGACGGCAAATATCATGGTTAAAATCGTCGGATTGGTAAAAGCGCGGCGCGCAATTGTCGGCGACATGCGCCTTTCGCGGATTTACTTTCGATTAGCGTTTATTTTGCGTGAATGTCTCCGCATCATGGTTAACGCGAAACCGATCCCCGCATGAACCCCGCATTAAGCCGCCATCACTAGGTTGCGGCGAGCGTATTGGCGGGGACTTTCCGAGATGGCAACGAAAGGCAAGCGTTTTCGTATCGAAGAGACGATGCTGGAGGCGATGCCGGAATCGATCCCGGCCGCGGGCGCCGATCTGGATGCGCGTTTCGGCGAGATCATGAGCGAAATCCGCGCGCTGCGCGCGATGGTCGCGAGCGCCGGAGAAACGCGCGGCCTGCCGAACGTGGCGCAGGAGGCGCTGCAGCAGCAGATCGCCGAAGCGCGCAAGCTGCAGATGGAATTCACCGTGATCGACCGCGCGATCAAGCGCAGCAAGGCCGAGTCGGAACAAGCCGAGGACCAGAGCCTCGACGGCGGACAGCTCGCGCGCGCGACGCAGGAGCTCGCCGCGGTCTGCGCCGGCACCTCGGAGGCGACCGACCGGATCCTGAAATCGGCCGAGGATATCGAGCAGATCGCCGCCACGCTGATCGCGACTGTGAAGAACGAGCACGAGAAGAGCCTGGTGCACGACATCCAGGATCACGTCACGCAGATTTTCGAGGCGTGCAACTTCCACGACCTGACCGGCCAGCGCATCAGCAAGGCGCTCTCGGCGCTGAAGCTGATCGAGGACCATATCGCGCAGATGATCGGCATCTGGAGCGCGATCGAGCGCTTCACCAACCACGTCGCCCGCCTCTCCAACGTGCCGCAGACGGACGCCCTGCTCAACGGTCCGAAACTCGAGGGCGACGAGGGCCATTCCTCGCAAACCGACATCGACGCGCTGTTTCACTGAGCCGGCGGCGGCGCGCGCGGCGACCGCAGCGCCAGCATGCAGATCAGCGCCGCCGCGGTACAGGCGGCGGTGATGAACAACGCGGCGGCGTCGGACGCGCGTTCGACCACGAGCGCCAGCGCGAGCGGCGCTAAGGCCTGGATCACCTGGAAGGGCTTGGCGATGCGGCCGAGTACCCGGCCATAGCCCGAGGGTCCGAACAGCGCCAGCGGCACGGCGCCGCGCGCGATGGTGATGAGGCCGTTGGCGGCACCGAACATGATCGCGAAGGCCGCCGCCATGCCGACCGACAATCCCAAGAGCGACAGCAGCAGGAAGGCGACCAGCAGCAGCGCCAGCGCGATGCGCGCGACACTCAGCGGATGCAGGTTGCGCCCGAGGAACAGTTCGCACAGCCGCGCCGCCACCTGCGCCGGTCCGAACATCGCGCCGATCGCGACCACGGTCGCGGAATCGAGCCCGGCCCGGCCGAAAATCGCCAAGAGATGCGCGGCGAGACCGGACGGCACGAAGGCATAGACCGCAAAGCCGGTCGCCACCAGGAGGAACGGCAGGCCCCTCGCCGGCAGGACCGGGGCCGGCGGCCGTCCGGCGCTCATGGCCGGCTGCAGATCGGCCCGGCCGCGCGGCAGGACGAAGGCATGCAACGGCGCGCAGAGGCAGGCGAGCACCGCGGCATAGATCAGATAGGTCGTGCGCCAGTCCGACCAGTGCAGCAGGAGTTGCGTCACCGGCCAGCTCACGGTGGAGGCGAAGCCGCCGGCCAGCGTCAGCGCCGTGATCGGCTGGCGCGCCGTGAACCCGAAAATGCGGCCCAAGGTGGCGAAGGCGGGATCGTAGAGATTGGCCGAGATGGCGAGGCCGAGCACCAGCCAGACCGCGAAATAGCCGATGCGGCTTTCCACCACGGTCAGCAGCACGAGCCCGAGCGCACCGACCAGCGAGCCGGCCGCCATGACGTAATGGCCGCCGAATCGGTCGATCCAGCCCCCGATCGTGGGCGCGACCGAGCCGGAAACCAGCAGGGCGAAGGAGAAGCCGCTCATGGCGAAGGCCAGCGACCAGCCGCGCTCGGCGGCGATCAGCGGCATGGTCAGCACCGGCGGATAGAACAGCGCGGCCCAGGCGATGATCTCGGTCACGCCGAGCACGAGGACGGCGCGCCAGGGACCGCAGAACAGGCTTTGCAGGGCATTCATGGAGAGCCGGGGGGTCTAAAGCACGTTCGTTTTACTTGGAATCGGAACGTGCTTTAGTTTCTTTTATTCTATCGCATTTTCTTGACGCGAACCGGTACCCGCTTCGCTCGAAGATGCTCTGGCACGCGCACTGCGTGCGCATCACGCGGTCCGGCCGGACGGGGCCTCTGCATGCCGCGCATGAAGCGGCGCCGCGATCAGGCGCGTGGCGCGCAGCGGACGAAAACCTGGGTGCCGTAGCGGCCGTTGACTTCCGGATCGACGAAGCGGGTCACCATGACGCGCCCGTCGAAGGAGATGATTTCGCGGTCCTGCATGCCGCCCACCTCGCCCGGCGGGCCGATGAAGGTGCGGTCGCCGGGCGCGCCCTTCATGCGCAATTCCTCGGGCTTGGCGGAATCGGCGAGATGCATCATCACGCCGCCGCCGGGGCCCATGCTGATGACATAGGGCTGCTTGCAGCCGTTGCGGGCCGCGGCCTCGGTGCGGGCGCGATCCTCGGGCTTGTGGAAGGCGGCGAGGCCCCAGCGGCCGGTGATTTCCTCGGCGCGGATTTTCGGCGGAAGCTCGGGAATGGCCGCAGGCGCGGTGGTTTGCGGGCCGACCGGCCCCTGGCTGGCGCAGGCAGCGAGAAAACCGGCCGCGGCCATCGCCAGCGGCACCGGCAGCGTTGGAACGCGCGGCATCAACCCACCCTCATGACGGCGCTACTGTGCGTTTCCGGCGTGGCCAAGGCAAGCCGGGCGGAGCACCTTCGCCCATCCGCGTTAACGCCGCCGTCAGCGCCGAAACCGCCGCCCGCCGGCCCTCGCCTTGACAGGGCAGGCCAATTTCCCTTATCTCCGCGCCCGCTGGCACTCCCCAGATCGAGTGCTAAGACACTGGAAAATAATTAAATTCCGTATGCCGCCCTGAATGCGGCCAGCCGAGGTGCCCCATGGCCAAGACCAAATTCCGTCCGCTGCATGACCGGGTCGTTGTGCGTCGCATCACCGCCGACGAAAAGACCAAGGGCGGCATCATCATTCCCGACACCGCCAAGGAGAAGCCGCAGGAAGGCGAGGTCATCGCCGTCGGCCCGGGCGGCCGCGACGAATCCGGCAAGCTGATCCCGATCGACGTGAAGGTCGGCAACCGCGTGCTGTTCGGCAAATGGTCGGGCACGGAGGTGAAGCTCGACGGCGAGGAACTCCTGATCATGAAGGAGTCCGACATCATGGGCGTGATCGCCTGATCCCACGAAATCCGCATGCGCTCCATCACGGTCATGGCCGGGCTTGTCCCGGCCATCCACGCCTTTCGTAGATCGAAGACGTGGATGCCCGGCACAAGGCCGGGCATGACGCGGAGGGATACGGGCGCACAACAATTCAGGAGAATCTGACATGGCTGCCAAAGACGTACGCTTTTCCGCCGACGCCCGCGAGCGCATGCTGCGCGGCGTCGACACCCTCGCCAATGCCGTCAAGGTGACGCTCGGCCCGAAGGGCCGCAACGTCGTGCTCGACAAATCGTTCGGCGCCCCGCGCATCACCAAGGACGGCGTGACGGTGGCCAAGGACATCGAGCTCGAGGACAAGTTCGAGAATATGGGCGCGCAGCTGGTGCGCGAAGTCGCCCAGAAGACCAACGACCTGGCCGGCGACGGCACCACCACGGCCACCGTGCTGGCGCAGGCGATCGTGCGCGAAGGCGCCAAGGCGGTCGCCGCCGGCATGAACCCGATGGACCTGAAGCGCGGCGTCGACCTTGCGGTCGCCTCGGTCGTCAAGGACATCGAGAAGCGCGCCAAGCCCGTCGCCTCCTCCGCCGAAGTCGCGCAGGTCGGCACCATCTCGGCTAACGGCGACAACACCATCGGCAAGATGATCGCGCAGGCGATGCAGAAGGTCGGCAACGAGGGCGTCATCACCGTCGAGGAGGCCAAGGCGCTGGAGACCGACGTCGAGATCGTCGAGGGCATGCAGTTCGACCGCGGCTATCTCTCGCCGTATTTCATCACCAATGCCGAGAAGATGATCGCCGACCTGGAGGATGCCTATATCCTCCTGCACGAGAAGAAGCTGTCCGCGCTGCAGGGCATGCTGCCGGTGCTGGAAGCGGTGGTGCAGACCGGCAAGCCGCTGGTGATCGTCGCCGAGGACATCGAAGGCGAAGCGCTGGCGACGCTGGTGGTGAACAAGCTGCGCGGCGGCCTGAAGGTCGCGGCGGTGAAGGCGCCCGGCTTCGGCGACCGCCGCAAGGCCATGCTCGAAGACATCGCGATCCTCACCGGCGGACAGCTGATTTCCGAGGACCTCGGCATCAAGCTCGAAAACGTCACGCTGAACATGCTCGGCCGCGCCAAGAAGGTCATGATCGAGAAGGAAAAGACCACGATCGTGAAAGGCGCCGGCAAGAAGGCCGAGATCGAGGCCCGGGTCGGTCAGATCAAGGCGCAGATCGAGGAGACCACCTCGGATTACGATCGCGAAAAACTCCAGGAGCGGCTGGCCAAGCTCGCCGGCGGCGTCGCGGTGATCCGCGTCGGCGGCGCGACCGAAGTCGAGGTCAAGGAGAAGAAGGACCGCGTCGAGGACGCGCTCAACGCCACCCGCGCCGCGGTCGAGGAAGGCATCGTGCCGGGCGGCGGCATCGCGCTGCTGCGCGCCAAGAAGGCGGTCGGCCGCCTGACCAACGACAATGCCGACATCCAGGCCGGCATGAACATCGTGCTGCGGGCGCTGGAAGCCCCGATCCGCCAGATCGCCGAGAATGCCGGCCTCGAAGGCTCGATCGTCGTGAGCAAGGTCATGGACAACAAGTCCGAGACCTTCGGCTTCAACGCCCAGGACGAGGAATATGTCGACATGATCGAGGCGGGCATCGTCGATCCGGCCAAGGTCGTGCGCGCGGCGCTGCAGGACGCGGCCTCGGTCGCGGGCCTCTTGATCACCACCGAGGCGATGGTGGCCGAGCTGCCGAAGGAGCCGGCGGCCCCGGCCATGCCCGCCGGCGGCGGCATGGGCGGCATGGGCTTCTGAGCGCCTTTCCGCAGACAGGAACGCAAAAGGGCCGCGGCGACGCGGCCCTTTTTCATGCGCGGGTACGGACCTTCCTACAAATCCGTCATGCCCGCGCGCGCAGTCAAGCGTGCGCAGACTGCATAAATTTGTCCGCGCAGGCATCCCCGTCTTGCTGAGAGATCGGCAAGAAAGACGTGCAGGTTCAGTTGGTGAGCGGGCGGTAGCGCAGGCTTTGCGGGCCGGTCAGGACCAGCACGAAGCCCTCCCAGCGCCAGCCGGTCACCTGCATCAGCCTGTTCAGCAGTTCCTCGTCCATGCGCTTGCGCTCGGCCGAGCACTGGTTGTCCTGCAGCGCGGTGGGCACGATGGTCAGCGTATCCCCGGTGACCGCCGCCTGGCCCTGGCCGGACACACACCAGAGATCGATCTCGACCATCCCGTTGGCGGAAAACTGCAGCCCGGGCACGCGCTTGGAACCGCGGATCGGGTCGGCGTCGAGTTTCAGCTCGCGATCGAAGGGAAACTCCCGGTTGGAGGCCATGCTCGTCGGAACGAGCTTGACCAGCAGGATACCGGCCAGCACCAGGAACAGGCAGAGGCGAAACCATACGCGACCCATAAGGTCGAACGGACCCGACAGATACATGGTATTCCACCCCGGACTGACCAACGCGACGACCTTGAACGGACGACTTGGAACGCATGCACAGACGCGGCTATAATGGAGCTATGATATTCAAGATGAAACGATTTCCCCTCCCGCTCCTGCTGTTGTTCACAGCCCTATCCACAGCTTCCGCACAGGACCGGCTGCGCGTGGTGACGACCACCAGCGACCTGCGCAGCCTGGTCAAGGCGGTCGGCGCCGAGCGCGTCATCGTCTCCAACCTGGTGCCGGCCGGCGAGCGCGTGGAGGAATATCAGCCGCGCCTGCAGGACGTCGGCATCCTGAAAGACGCGAAGCTCGTCATCCGCGCGGGCCCCGGAATCGATCCGTGGTTCGATAAGGTGCTGGCGCGCGCGGCCGCCAAGAACGGCCGCACCGGCATCGAGCGCGGAGAGGCCGGCCATCTCGACGCATCGGCGTCGGCCGCCGCCAACGATCCGCTCCTCGTCAGCGCGGGCTTTGCGCGCACCCGCCGCGACATCCGCCGCGACGCCGGTCCCAATCCGCATTACTGGCTCGATCCGAAAAGCGCCGAGCCGATCACGCAGGCGATTGTGGATGCGTTCTCGCGCCTCGACCCGGCGGGCAAGTCCTATTACGAGACCAACCGCCACGCCTTCCTCGCGCGCCTCAACGGCAAGATGGAGGAATGGCAGGGTCGCCTGCGGCCGCTGGAGGATCTTCCGATGGTCGCGCTGCATGCCGACTGGGACTATTTCGCCAATCGCTTCCGCCTCGACATCGTCGACGTGCTGGCGCGGCGCGACCGCTCGCCGCCCCGCCGCGCCAAGATGAAAGAGATCGAGGAGATGATCCGCAACGGCAAGGTCAAGATGATCATCACGGAGGCGAACGAGCCGGAACGCCATGCCAACCGACTCGCCAAAAGCACCGGCGTAAAGGTGGTGGAACTGACCGGCACCGTCGGCGGCCTGCCGAACACCGACGACTATATCGCGATGTTCGACGCCAACGTGAATGCGCTGGTGGCGGCGTTCGAGAAGAAGTAGCCGCGCTTACGTCGCCAGCACCTCGCCCACCGCCCGGTGCGCCTGGTCGATCGCGGCATGCGCATAGGCGTGCCAGTCTGCATCCGAATTGGCGATCGCCACGCGCCCGATCCGCTTGCGCGCCGCCAGCATCGCTTCCTCGTGGTCGGGGCCGTCGAACAGCGAATTGGCGCCGTAGGAATAGCCGTGCGACCAGCGGTTCACGGTGATGGCGGCGATGTCGCGCCCGCTGTCGAAGCCGCCCGGCCCCAGCATGCGGTCGAGGTCGCCGCGGATCTCCTTCTCGAAATCGGCGAAGGTCTTCTCCAGAAGCTGCATGCGCCCGAGCCGGAACTGGTCGCGCGCCTCCATGCCGGCATTGGATTCGTTCGGCACGTGCACGAGATGCAGGCACATCGGCTCTTCCGGCCTGCGCGGATGCCGGTAGCCGCCGAGGCTGACCGGATAGTCGAGCTTCAGCCGGGAATGGAACGACATCGGCGCGGAAATCTCGTGCACGCCGAGCTTCGCCCAGGCCCGCCAGTCGCGCACCAGCACCTTGGTATAGACCAGCGGCGCCTTCACGTTGCGCAGCAGCGCGTTGCGCTGCGCCTCGGCGAGGTCCGGCATCATGTAGGGGATCGCCATGTTGAAACAGGCAAGCACCACGTGCTTCGCCTCCACGCGATACGGCTTTCCCGCCCGCAGATAGACGGCC
>JBFWWQ010000074.1:0-11914 GCA_050246095.1 Pseudorhodoplanes sp. | reverse complement strand
GGCGGCCGGAAGTGCTGCGCGTGCTGCATCCCGCGCTGGAAAGCGATCCCGGCCATGCGCGGTGGAAGCGCGACTTCCTCGGCGCCTCCGGATTGTTCAGCGTCGTACTCAAGCCGGCGCCGGAAAAGGCGGTGCATCGCCTGCTCGACACCCTGACGCTGTTCGGTCTGGGCTTTTCCTGGGGCGGCTACGAAAGCCTGGTCATCCTGTTCGACTGTTCCGGCTATCGTACGGCGACGCGCTGGCAGCCGGGCGGGCCGGCGCTGCGCTTCCATATCGGGCTCGAGGATGTCGACGACCTGATCGCCGACCTGGAGCGCGGCTTCGCCGCGATGGCACAGGCTAGCTAAAGCATTTTCGAGCGAAGTGGGTACCGGTTCGCGTCAAGAAAATGCGATAGAATGAAAGAATCTAAAGCACGTTCCGATTCCATGTAAAACGAACGTGCTTTAGACCTCTTGAACCTGCGAGTTCTTGCGATCGCGCATCACGAAATAGAGGTTGCGCAGATAGACGAACACGCCGAAGGCCTGTCCGGCGATGAAGACCGGGTCCTTGCGATACAAGGCATAGACCAGCAGCAGCATGCCGCCGCCGATGGAGAACAGCCAGAAGGCGAGCGGGATCACGCTGTGGCCGGCGCGCTCGGAGGCGATCCATTGCACCAGGAAGCGCGCGGTGAACAGCGCCTGCGCCAGGAAGCCCAGCGCCACCCACCAATCCAGATTGACGACAAAGACTTCGTGCAGATAGCCGCCGACGGCGTTGGTCAGATCAACGAGCATTCGTCACCTCGGACGCTTGCGGAACGTTCTTGCGCCGCCGGATCAGCCACCAGACCCCGATCAGGTCCATGATGCCGACCCACAGGCGGTCGAAGAATCCGTAGTTTGAAACGCCGTGGCCGCGCGGACGGTCGATCACATCGACATAGGCGATGGCATAGCCTTCGCGCCGGATCAGCGCCGGCAGGAAGCGATGCAGTCCGTCGAAATAAGGCAGCCGCAGGAACAGGTCGCGACGGAACGCCTTCAGGCCGCAGCCGGTGTCGCGCGTGCCGTCGCGCAGGATCGCGCCGCGCACGCCGTTGGCGATGCGCGATTGCAGCTTCTTGAAGCCGGTCGCCTTGCGTCCCACGCGCTGCCCGGCAACCAGCCCGACGCGCGGATCGCTTAGCGCCGCGACCATTTGCGGGATGAATTGCGGATCGTTCTGCCCGTCGCCGTCGAGCGTGGCGACGACCGACGCGCGCGATGCCAGCACCCCCGTGGTGACGGCGCTGGATTGCCCGCAGGAACGGGCATGCCGCATCTGGCGCAGATAAGGTCTGGCGGCGGAAAGCTGTGCCAGTTCCTCCCCGGTCGCGTCGCTCGATCCGTCATTGACATAGACGATCTCGAAGTCGCGGCCGGTCAGGGCCGCGGCGATCTCGGACACCAGCGGAGCGATGTTGCCGGCCTCGTTGCGCACCGGCACGACCACGGAGATATCGGGCATAAGCGGGCTTTTATTGGCCCGTCCCCGGCCGGGCAATAGCCTTGATGCGGCGCCAGGAAGGGCCCGGCTTGGGGCTGATTCCCCCACTCGGATCGACCGCGAAGACGAGCCCCCGGGCCGCAAAATATTCCCGTACCAGGAAGGCGCCGGCGAGACCGACAAAGGCACCGGCCACGGCGTCGCTCGGATAATGCGCCAGCACCACGACGCGGCTGGCCGCGATGATGAGCGCATAAGCGGCCATCGCCGGCGCCAGCCGGGGCCAGAGCGCCGCCACCGCAAACGCCGCCGCAAAGGCGGTCGTCGTGTGGCCGGATGGCATGCTCGCATAATCCGACCGCCAGACCGGCGGCATATAGGCGAAGGGATCGAACGAGCCGGTGATCGGTCGTGCCCGGCCGATCACGCGCTTGAGGAGCGACACGAACACGCTCGGCAATGCGATGGCGAGAAACGCGAAGCTGCAGCGCATGGCGATCGTCGCAAGCACCGCGCGCGTCATGCGCGGGAGCGAAGGCGTGGTGAAAAGCGCAACTGCAAACAAAGCCGCACCGAGCGGGATGAGGAACCAGCCCGATTTTCCGAAATCGGTGAGGAAGTTGAACCCATCGACCAGCGAGTGAGGCAGCGTCCGCGCGAACCGCATGCCGGCGGCATCGAACATCACCATCTGCCAGAGTGTAATCGCAACCAGCAGCACCGCCCCGGTCGCGAGCCACACGCCGAGGCTGATGCCTGTGCGCTGCAGCAACCGCGGGCGCGACGGCCGCAGCAGCCAGGTAAATCCCTGCGCGACATTCTCGCGCACGGCTTGCATCCACCGCGCCGGCGCGGCGGGCGATTCGCCGCTCTCGGCCGTCATTGCGGTTCCTCGGTGGAGCGGAAGACCGAGATGGTGACATGCCGTCCACCGGAGATATTGATGCCCTCGATTTTCGGGCCCGGCGCGTAATGCAGCCCGATGGCATCGGCGCGCTGCTGGAAGCTGCGCAGCTGCCGCGCCTCGATGAAGGCGAAGCGGCAGCCGCCGTGGCGCAGGAATTCCGCGGCGCCAGCGCCATCGGTCAGCTGGGTATCGGTGCCGACCAGCAGCACCAGACTCGGCTCGTGGAAGCCGGCCGCCGCCGCGCTCGGCGCCGGGCAGTCGACATTGCGCATATAGCGTTCGATGCGGTCGCTCGGAAATAGGACCGACAGGCGCGGCGCCGTGAAGCCGTAGATCGTAATCGCCAGCAGCACGGAAGCCGCCGCCGCGCGCAGGAACGAGCGCTCCGCGCCGTCGGCCTCGTACAGCCACCAGGCGCGGAAGCCGAAGATGATCGCGGCCATGGCGAAGGGCCATCCGATCACGCGCAATTGCCCGCCCAGCACCGCAAGCCCGATGATGCCCGCGAGCGACACCACGAGCGGCACCACGAACCACCAGAAGGCGCCGCGCTCGAGCCAGACTTGCCGCGACAGCCGCAGCGGTTCGAAACGCGCGGCAATGAGAATCGCGATCGCCGGATAGAGCGGCAGCACGTAATGCGGCAGCTTGGTGATGACGAGTTCGAACACGATCCAGGACGGCAACACCCAGGCCAGGAGAAACTTGGTCGCCGGATCGCGCCACTCGCGCCACACCGGCGACGCCGCGAGACCGGCGAGCAGCGAGGCCGGCCAGAAGGTCGCGAAGAACAGCACCAGGAAATAGCCGGGCGGCGCGCCGTGCGATTCCTGCGCGCTCGCGACCTTGCTCAGCATGTCGCCGCCGACGGAATCGGTGAAGAACAGATTGCCGGCGCGCAGCAGGATCGCCACGAACCACGGCAGCACCAGTACCAGCATCCACAGCAGGCCGGGCAGCGGGCGCAGATCCTTCAGCCATCGCGCCTGTCGGTCGAGCACCGCGAGCGACACGGCGCACAGGCCGGCGATCATCAGGATCAGCGGACCCTTGAGCAGGATGCCGGCGGCGAGTGCCGTCCAGAACAGCCCGGGCAGGATCAACCGCCGCCGCGCGCTGTCGCGGTCGCCGCGGTCGAGATAGATGCGCCCCATCGCCCCCATGGCGATGACGCAGTTGAACAGCAGCATGGCATCGGTCTTGGCCAGCCGCGCCTCGACGCCGAGCAGGATGCAGCTCGCCATCATCAGGCTGGCCAGGATCGCGCCGCGGCGCGAGACGAAGGCCAGAGCCGCCCAATAGGTGAGCAGCACCGCGCCGACGGCACCGACCAGCGAGGGTATGCGGTAGATGCCGATGCGGGCGGTCGTGCGCGGCACGCCGACCGCTTCGGCGACATTCAGCGCCGCAGCCTGCAGCCAGTAGATGCCGACCGGCTTCTTGTAGCGGACGTCGTCCTGGAAGCGGATGTCGATATAGTCGCCGGATTCGACCATCTGCTTGGTCGCCTGCGCGAAGCGCGCCTCGTCGCGGTCGATCGGGGGGATGCCGAATTGCCCCGGCGCGAAGGCGAGCAAGGCCACCGCGAATAGCAGCGCGGCCGCGCGCCGGTGGCTGGCCACGGCGAATTCCAGGAAACTCGAAAGTCCCTCCGGCCAGAATCTCCGGCCGGAAGCAGAAGCTAGGTCGCTCATCGTGGGAACAGCCCTCAAATTGCGGGCGGACAATAGTGAAAAGGCGGCTTGCGGAAAAGGCGCCCTATTGCAGGCGCACCATGACGCTGTCGGAGCGCCCGTTCCCGTCCACGACGGTCAGGCGGGCGAATCCGGGACCGTCCGGATCGAAGAAAATGACCCGTCGCGATGCCGGCCCCCCGACCGGGGCGCCGTTGACCAGGACCGTGAAGGGTTCCGCGCCGCCGCCAAGTTTCAGGGCGAGCGGTTCGGCCTTGCCGTCGCGCATGGCCAGTTCGAGCCGGGCGCCGTTCGGCGGGAACAGGATGCGCGGACCCTTTGCCTGCGCATCCTCGCCGGCGCCGAAACGCTGCATCGGCCGCGGCAGGCGCGCGGTCGGCGCGACGATGGCGCCTTTCGGCGCCGGCGGCAGCGGCTCGGCATTCTGTCCGTTGCGCGCAAAGGCATCGAACAGGACCGGAGCCGCGGCGGTGCGCCCGATCAGGCCCGGCACCGGCGCGCCGTCGGCGCGGCCGACCCATACGCCGACGGTCATGCGGCCGTCGAAGCCCACCGACCAGGCGTCGCGATAGCCGTACGAAGTGCCGGTCTTGAAGGCGATGCGCCGGTGCGGCCCGTTCTCCGGCGGCGGCGTTCCGATCAGCACATTGCCGACATACCAGGCCGCCACCGGATCCAGGAGACGCCGCGGCGGGCGGGCGGCAGCACGCGCATCGGCGCGCTCGATCAGCGCGACCGCGCCGCCCTGCCTGGCGACGCCGGCATACAGCATGGTCAGGTCGAGGAGCTTCACGCCGATGCCGCCAAGTCCCATGGCGAGGCCCGGCGCCTCGCCCTTCGGCAGCACCAGCGGCGCGCCGGCCTGCGCCAGCCGCGCCGTCAGCCGCGCCGAACCGACCTTTTCGAGCAGCGCCACCGCCGGCACGTTGAGCGAAAGCTGCAGCGCCTTGCGCACCGTGACCGTGCCCTGGAAGGTGAGGTCGAAATTCTCCGGCGCATAGGCGCCGTAGCGGGCCGGCCGGTCCTCGATCAGCGTTTCGGGATGCGCGATCCCGTCCTCGAAAGCGAGACCGTAGATGAACGGCTTCAGCGCCGAGCCCGGCGAGCGCAGCGCCTGGGTCATATCGACCTGGCCGGCGCGCCGTTCGTCGAAATAGTCGGCGGAGGCGACGCGCGCGCGGATTTCGCCGGAGGCATGATCGACCGCGACGATGCCGATCGAGATGTCGGGACCGAGCTGATGCGCGCGCTCGCGCGCCAGCTTTTCGAGCTGCGCCTGCAAAGGCGCGTCGAGGGTGAGGCGATGCAGCTTCGCCCCGGGCGCGGCCAGCAGCGCCTGGTCGGCGGCATGCGGCGCCAGCGCCGGCATGGCGATGCGCGCGCGGACGATTTCCTCCCGCTTGGCGATCGCGATCTCGTCCGCGGGATAAAGTTTGCTCCCTGCGCGATCGAGCACGCGGTCGCGCGCGCGCTGCGCGGCCTGCGGCGCGCGGTCCGGGCGGCGCCATTCCGGCGATTGCGGCAGCGCCACGAGCAGCGCGGCCTCCGGCAGCGTCAGGCGGCGCGGCTCCTTGCCGAAATAGGACAGCGAGGCCGCGCGCACGCCTTCGAGATTGCCGCCATAGGGCGCGAGCGTCAGATAGAGCGCGAGGATTTCGGATTTGGAATAGGCCCGCTCCAGTTGCAGGGCGCGCACCATCTGCCGCAGCTTGGCGGCAAAGTTGCGTTCGGTGCGCGGCTCCAGGAGCCGCGCGACCTGCATCGTCAGGGTGGAGCCGCCCGATACGATGCGTCCGTGACCGGCAAGCAGCCAGGCGGCGCGCAGCATGGCCAGCGGATCGATACCGATATGCTCGTAGAAGCGCTTGTCCTCGTAGGCGACAAGCAGCCGGAGAAAGCGCGGATCGACATCCTCGACGCCCGCCGGCAGCCGCCAGCGTCCGTCGGCCGTCGCGTAGGGGCGCAGCAGCCTCCCCTCGCGGTCGACCACCAGTGTCGAACGCTCGATCGCGTGCAGGCGCGGCAGCGGCCCGAGCGCGGCGACGAACCAGGCGAGCGCCGCGGCGAAAGCCGCGACGGCCGCGAAGACGCCGAGCAGGATGCGCCGCAGGCTCATCGCGCCGCCGTCACCTCGATATTGCCGGTGCCGGTGCGGCCGAAGCGGTCGGGACGGTACATGTCCTCGACGAAGGCCTGCGGCTGCACGTATCTGCCCGGCGAGACGGCGCGCACGACATAGGCGACGCTGAACACCGCCTCGTCCTTGGAATCCCGCTCGAAGGCCGCGGTGAAGCGGTCGTCGCGGAATTCGGCATGCTCGGGCTCGGCCGCGTCGCCGATCCAGTCGAGCGTGCCGGTTTCGCCGGAAGACACCAGGCGCGGATTGTCGATCTCGAACCCGGCCGGGAGGTAGTCGGCGACGATGATGCGCCCGAATTGCGGCTGCGCCTCGGTCATCTTCAGCACCACGACGAGACGCTGGTTCTGCTTCACCTTGCTCACCTCGACGGGGTCGCCGGCGAGCGTGTGGTAGCTGCGCTCGATCTTGAAGCCGCGCTCGGCGGCCGGCTCCGGCACGACCGGCGCGCCGGAAACCGACACCACCGCCTGCACCGGCCCCTCGCCGTTATTCGTCACCTTCAGCGGCGCCGCCTGCAGCGCGTCGGCATTGACGCTGCGGTAGAGCGGCTTCTGCTGGCTTTCGCCGTTGACGTCGAGCGAAATGCTGCCGCTGTCGCGGGCGATGGCGCGCGCCGCGAGCACCAGCCACGCATTCTCCTGCGTGGAAGTGTGGCTCGACAGCGCCCGCGCCGCCTCGATCCGCTGCACGGCCGCGGTGATCGCCGGCCGCGGCGCGTTGCCTTCCGACGCGAGCGTCACGTAGGCGGCCGCGTCGCGCAAGGCGGAGCCGTAATCGGTGCGTCCGGTTTCCAGCTTCGGCTGCGGCGAAATCGCCTCCAGCGCCGCCGCATAGACGCGCTCCGCGCGCAGGCGGTCGCCGACCAGACCGAGTGCTGCGGCGATCTGCGCCTTGGCCACCGGCGTCGCCAGATTGCCCAGCTTGGTATCGGCGATATAGCGCAGGTCCCCGAGCGGCACCTGGCCGTTGCGCGCCAGCACGTAGAGGGCATAGGCGAGATTGCGCCCGCCATCCTTGTCCGGCTCCGGCGCCGTCGCCGTGAAGTTGCGCAGCCGGTCGAGCGCCTGGCGGAACGCGACATCCGGCACCACGAAACCGCGTTCGCGCGCCCGCGTCAGGAAGTCGGTGACATAGGAATCGAGCCAGGCATCCTCGCCGCCCACCGACCACAGGCCGAACGAACCGTCGGAGCCCTGCCGGGCCAGCAGGCGGTCGATGGCATTGCGGATGCGCTGGTCGATCGCGGTGTCGAGCGCGAGCTGCGCATTACTGGCCAGCTCGTTGACGTAGAGCAGCGGCAAGGCGCGGCTGGTGATCTGTTCGGAACAGCCGAACGGATAGCGGTCGAGCGCTTTCAGCAGGGTCGCGGCGTCGAGCGCGGTGGATGGCCCGACCGACAGCGACAGCGCGCCCGAGCCTGCGACCAGGTCGGCGAACAGGTCGTTCGACAAGATGACACTCTCGCCCTTGGCGATCGTGCGCACCGTGCGTCGCGTTAGCAATTGCGTCGCCGGGCGCACGTCGAGCGCATAGGCGCGTTCGAGGGCGAAGTCGTTCGGGCCGGTCACGCGCACCGTGACCGTGCCGGCGCCGGCTTTGCTGGCCGAGAGCGGCAGCGAAAGGCTGTCGCGCTGCTTGGCGCGCAAGACGACGCTGCGCTGCGCGTTCGTCGCCGGCGCGACCGCGCCGTCCGCCTTGACGCTGACGGCATAATTGCCGGCGCCGCCCTCGACATTGTCGAGTTCGAGATGCAGCGTACCGCTGTCGCCGTTGCGCAGGAAGCGCGGCAGGGTCGCCGTCAGCACGACCGGGTCGCGCACGATCACGTCGCCGGAGGCATTGCCGACCTTGTCCCGGCTCCAGGCCACGGCCATCACGCGCGCGGTGCCGGCGAAAGCCGGGATGTCGAACACCACGTCCGCGGTGCCGTCCGCCTTCACCGTCACGATTCCGGAATACAGCGCCAGCGGCTTCTGCGCGGGCGGGCTGCCCTGCAGTTCCGCCGCCGCGGAATCGCCGCCGGTGCGGATCTGCCCGCGCGTGCCCTGCATGCCGTCGATCAGCTGGCCGTAGAGGTCGCGGATTTCCGCAGTGAGCTGGCGCTGACCGAAATAATATTCGTCGGCCGAAGGCGGCTTGTAATGGGTGAGATTGAGAATGCCGACATCCACGGCGGCGACGACTACCCGCGCCTCCTCGCCGGAATTCAGCCCGCCGATCTTCACCGGCACGTTCAGCGGCGCGTTCGGCCGCATCACCTGTGGCAGCCGCAGATCGAGCGAGAGCGTGCGCGCCTTGCGGTCGACCGAGAACCATTGCACGCCGATGGCGCGGCCGGGCATGCGCTGCGCGGCCGCGTCGAGCGGACGGCGCAGGGTCGCCACGACATAGGCGCCGCTGCCCCAATCCGGGCCGACCGCCAGTTTGAGGTTGCTGGTGCCGGGCTGCACGTCCACCGCCGTCGAGGCGAGCAGCTTGTCGCCGACCACATCGAGCGTGACGCGGCCCGCGATGCGCGCATTGACCGCGACATTGATGCTGTCGCCGGCGCGGTATTCCGCCTTGTCGAGCGCGATTTCCAGAACGTCGGGCGTGTCGGCGCCGGCTTCGGCATAGAAGCCGGAATCGAAGGCCAGCGTCGTGACCGGCATGCCCGGATCGTCGCTGGACACTTCCAGCCGGTAGCGGCCCCAGGTTACCGGCAGCGCAATGCGGCCGGGCCTGTCGGCGGCGACATCGAGCGTGCCGTTGGCGACGCGGCGCGTCGATTTCACCGGCTCGTAATTCCACGCGCCGCCTTGGCGGTACCACTGGTAGCGCGACTCGACCTTGAGCAACTCGTAGCGCAGGCCGGTGCGCGCCAGCGACTTGCCGTCCGGCTGCGCCAGCACCACCTCGAAGGCGGCGTTGTCGTTCTCGCCGAGCGACTGGCCCGAGAATAGCGGCTTGACGCCGATCATGGTCCCGGCAGGCGCCACCGGCAGCGTCAGCTTGCGCTCGACGGCGCGGCCGCCGCTTTCCGCCATGCGCACGAACACCGTCGCCTCGAGCGGCGCGCTCGTGCCCGGCAGCTTGTCGAGCGTGACGCTGAATTTCGCTTTGCCCTTGTCGTCGGTCTGCGGCATGGCGTCGACCGGCTCGCGCTCGGTCGACAATTCCTCCTCGTCGACGGTGCCGAAAGTGTAGTTGGGATAGCCGGGGCGCTCCTTCGCCCGCTGCACCAGAATCTCGCCTTCGAGATCGAGCTCCGCCGCCGGCGCGCCGTAGAGGAAGCGTCCATCGACCGCGATTTCCAGCGGCTTGTTGCGCTCGAACTGCTTCGATGCGGTGGAGAGATCGAATTCGAGCCGGTCCGGCATGTAGTCTTCGACCATGAAGCTGGTCTGGCCGATGGCCGGACGCTTGGGGTCGGTAAAGGCGCGGACTCGGTAGGTGCCGGTGATGGAGGATGCGGTAATCGGCATCGACAGCGAGCGGCCGCCCATGCCCTGGTCCTGCAGCACCGCGCGGCGATATTCGACGCCGTCGGGGCGCTCGACCACGAGCGTCAGCGGCACGCCGGTCGCGGCGATCCCGCGGGCATCGCGCAAGAGCGCGGTGAGATGCACGGTCTCGCCGGAGCGATAGACGCCGCGCTCGGCATAGACGAAGGCGTCAAGGCCGGCCGGCGTCTGGCGGCCGATCACGCCGCGATCCGACAGGTCGAAGGCGGGCGATTTCAGGCTGAGGAAGGCGTAGTCGCCCTTGGGCTCGGCGGCGACCAGCATGGCCGGCGCCGCCCCGCCCTCGCCGCGCGTGAGATTGGCTTCGAAGCTGGCGCGGCCTGCGGCGTCGGTCTTGCGCACCGCCAGGATCTCGTTGGCGCGCGAGATCAGCTGCACGTCGAGATCGGCTTTCGGCTGCGCGCTCGAAAGCGAGCTGACGATCGCATGCACGCCGTCATGTCCGGAATAGGCGCTCATGCCGAGATCGGACACGATGAACCACTGGGTGGCGACGGAGCCGTAATCGCCGTCGTCATCGTCGCTGCCGCCGCCGGGCTTGCTGCTCTTGGGCTGCGCGGCCATCACATAGACGCCGGGCGCGAGCTCGCCGATCGCCTGGTCCACCGGGAACGCGGTCGTCACATCGACATTAAGCGTCTGCTCGACGGCCAGCTCGCCCTTCCACACGCGCGTGCCCTGCTCGGCGCGCAGCTTCTCCAGGTCGAAGCGGTAGAGGTTGCGCTGGAAGTCCGAGCCGAGGACGGTGCCGACCAGGTTGCGGTCGCCGATGCGGAACACCTCGATCGAGACCGCGGCGGTGTTGACGCTGACCACCGGGATGCCCTTCTGCCCGGTACGCGGCAGCACATAGGCCTTGGAGGAGAAACGCACGAAGGGCTGGCGGTCGCGCACATAGATATTGAAATCGGCGGAGCGCGGGAGCGTCTCCTTCACGGTTGCGGGAATGCCGGCGCGCAGCGTCACCGCATAACGCTCGCCATGCCGCAGCCCCTCGATGCAGAGCTGCTTGTCGTCGACCGACAGAGCCGGCTTGTCCTGTCCGGCCACCGACACGAACGGCGAAAGGTCGGTGCGCAGTCCCGGCAGCTTCTCGGAGAACTGGAAGCAGGCGCGCGGCGCTGCGGCGTCGGAATCCACCGTATAGTCGAGCAGGCGGAATCCGTGATCGTTGCGCATCCGCTCGTATTGGGCGCGCACCTCCGCCACTTCGCGCTGCTCCAGCGACAGGCGCAGCACGTCGAGCGCGGGGCGCCACAATTTCCGGTCCGCGAAGGCGCGGCCGAGCACGACCAGCGCCTCGGCTTCGGCGTTGCCGTCATCGGTGCGGCGATAGGCGATATAGGCGGCGGTGCTCGCGCGCTCGAGCAGCAGCGTGCGCTCGCGGTCGTCGGCCGGCCTGATCTGCAGCACGGCGCGCGACAGGCGCAGCCAGGACGGCGCATCGTCCGGCGCGACCGCCAGCGCCTGCCCGAGCGATTGCAGCCCGCCGCGGAAGTCGTTCTTCTGGAATGCCGTTTCCGCCTCGCGGCGCAATTGCGCGGCCGGCTTGGTTACCTGGCCGGCGTCGGACTTGATCTGCGCTTCCAGCCGGATCGCGGCGTCGGCGAGGTCGTCGCGCTGGAACGCCTTGTCGGCGGCATGGGCGAAGGAAAGGGAAAAGGCTGCGAACGCGGCGAGAAGGCCGGCGCGAAAAAGCGCGAACATGGGTTTGTTCTCCTCCCCGGAGGGGTCGATGCGCATCATCAGGTCATCGGGAAAAGGTGTCGAGATCACGACGGACGCAATACGGCCGCCAGCGCATGGGTCGCGTTTCCACGGCCTTCGGTTCAAGCGCCCGGGGCCGGTGCCGCAGCCGCCGGCACGGCCGCCGCCCTTTCGAAGCCGCCGCCGATCTGCTGTATGCTCGTTTCGCCGGCCCCGTAGCTCAGAGGATTAGAGCAGCAGCCTTCTAAGCTGTTGGTCGGAGGTTCGAATCCTCCCGGGGTCGCCAGTCTTTTCAATGACTTAGCGGGTAGCTCGCCGGATACGGCGGGCGGGTGAATGCCCCGCTCGCGGAATCAGACACACGCAGGTGCGCCCCGCGACGATCCGGGGCGCGGCGGCCATCGACGCCACGGAGATATAGCATGCCGATGCGAAATCTGGCGCTCGCCTTGTTCCTGCTGGCCGGCATTGCTGCCGCGCAGGCGCA
>JBFWWQ010000073.1:0-11941 GCA_050246095.1 Pseudorhodoplanes sp. | reverse complement strand
AGCAGCATCTCGGGCGGGATCGATGGGCGGCCCATCGACGAATACAGCCCCTCAAAGCGCCCGTTCAGCGCCCCCAGGGCCTCATCCGCCAGCGCCCTGATCGGACGCAACGGATGATCCGCAGGAAACCGCTCCTCCAATCGAACGTAAGAGAACAGACCTTCCGACTGATCGCCTCGTCCGCGCATGGCAAAGCATCCCGTGGCTTCAATTCCACGGAATCACATGCCATCCTCGCCGTCGAGACTTTTTCAGCAGCCTGCTAGAGGGTGTCCCCGCCCTCGACCGGCGCATAGCCGACCGCGATCCGCTTCTCGTTCAGCGTCAGGAACGGGGCAGCGATCACGCGCGCCCACAAAGCCGCGCGGTCGGCCGACAGCGCCTCCACGGCATCGAGATCGGGCACGAGGCGCACAGCCCCGAAGGCCGGCGCCAGCCATTGCGCGATCGCCGCGCCGATGCGCGCGGCGAGCGGCAGCACGGTCGCGCGGAACAAGGCGCGGTTCGCCTCCTGGTAATTGGCGTAGGTATTGTCGCCGGGAATGCCGAGCAGCATCGGCGGCACGCCGAAGGCGAGCGCGATTTCGCGCGCCGCATTGTGCTTGGCGTCGAGGAAATCCATGTCCTTGGGCGAGAGCGACATCGGCTTCCAGTCGAGCCCGCCTTCCAGCAGCAGCGGGCGCCCGGCATTGACCGCGCCCTGGTAGGTGTCCTCCAGCTCGCGCTTCAGCCGTTCGAACTGCGCCTCGGACAGGAGCGCGTTGTCGGGCCCGGCATAGACCAGCGCGCCGGAAGGCCGCGCCGCATTGTCGAGCAGCGCCTTGTTCCACTTCGCGGCGGCATTGTGCGTGTCGACGGCGGTGGCGGCGGCCTCCAGCGCCGACAACCCGTAATGGTCGTCGAGCGGATGCAATTGCGACAGATGCAGGATCGGCGGCGGCGCGCCCTCCTGCGCGAAGCGGATCGCGCGCCCGGCCACCGTGTATTCGTAGGCCTCCGCCCAGCCGTCGGCGCCGGGCACCACTTTCATGCGGTCGGGCCGCAGCGCATGCAGTTCGCGCGGCCGGTTGCCGGCGCTCACCGCTTCCAGATAGGCATTGCCGGCGAGCAGCAGATGCGCGGTGAGGCTTTCCAGCAAGGCGGCGCCGGCCTGGCGCGGATTCGGCCGCGCCAGCAGCGCCAGCAGCGGATGCGTGTCGCGCTCGGCCTCGCCTTCGAACAGCAGCCAGGTCGTCGCGCCGACATTCTCCGCCACCAGCCGCACCGCGCGGTGCACGACGGCGTTCTTGACATAGCCTTCGCGCGCGAGCGCGGCATAGTCGCGCGGCGTCCAGCGCGCGCGGCCTGCGCCCTGCAGGGCGATCAGGCGCGCGGTTGCGGAAGCCTTGCGCTCGGGCGCGCGGAGGAGATGGGAGAGTTGTCTGAGCATGAATGTTCTCGGCACAATCGCGCGGCAGGCATAGTGCGTTCCCTCCCCCTTGTGGGGAAGGACGATGGATCACAGCCCCCGCACCCGTGGGCCGCCCGGCGCGCCGAAGGTCAGCGCCGACACCGCCCAGACCAGCGCATCCAGCCGGTCGGGAGAGCGGCCGCCGGAAAGTCCGTCCAGGCCGAAATCGCACATCTCTTCCTCCAGCAATTCGAAGGTGCCGGCATGTTTCACGCGGCCCTGCTCGTAGAGCGCGGCCACCGGCTCCGCGCGCAGCCATTTGCCGCGCCGCGCATGCACGGCGATCACCGGGACCTCGGCATCCTGCGCGCGGATCACCGCGCGCACCATGTCGCCGCCCTGGTTGACCTCGACCACCAGCGCATCCGCCGCGACGCGCCGCCACAGCGCGATCGCCCGCGCCGCCCAGGCGGCCGGCGAAAGCCCGGCCGCGCTTGCGTCGGCCAGCACATAGATGTCGCCGTTCTCGCTGCGCCCGGCCGCGACCAGCCCGCAGGCATCGGCCTTCTCGCCGGACGATACCGGCGGATCCACCGCCACCACGACCCGCCGCAGCGGCGGCGCCGCGTTCACGCGGCATTGCTCGATCCGCGTCCGCGACCACAGCGCATCGGCGCGGTCCTCGACGATCTCGCCCTCGATCTCCTGCCGGCCGAGCCGCGTGCCGGCGTAGCGGCCGAGCACGTGATCGACGAAGGCCGGCGCGAGGTTACGCGCATTGTCGCGCGTGGTGGCGCGCGTGATCGCGGTCGCGGGGTCGGCGAGAATGCGCCGCAGCAGCGCGATCGGCCGCGGCGTGGTGGTGATCACCTGCCGCGGCCGCTCGCCAAGGCGCAGCCCGAATTGCAGCATGTCGTAGGTTGCTTCGGCATGACGCCACTTGGCGATCTCGTCGGCCCAGGCCGCGTGGAATTGCGGCCCGCGCAGTGAATCCGGCTCTTCGGCGGAGAAGGCCTGCGCCAGCGCGCCGTTCCGCCATTCCAGCTTGCGCAAACTGCGCGACCAGGTCGGCCGCTCGATCGCAGCGTGCACCGCGAGCAGCCCGGATTCGCCCTCGATCATCACGTCGCGCACGTCGGCGAAGGTTTCACCGACCAGCGCGATGCGCCCGCCCTGCTCCTGCGCCAGTGCGCGCACCCATTCGGCGCCGCTGCGCGTCTTGCCGGCGCCGCGCCCGCCGATCAGGAGCCAGGTGGTCCAGGGCCTGCCGCTGTGGGAGGCAAGCGGCGGCTTCTGGTGCGCATGCGCGTAAAGCTCCCAGAAGTTGCTGAGCGCCGCGATCTCCGCGCTGCCGAGACCGGCGTAGAATTCAGCCCTCTCTTCGGGCAATGATTCTCTCAAGCTTGTCCGCAAGCGAGCGGCGGAGTTCTCCGATGTCGCGCGGGAAAGGCTCGTCATGGCTGCGGACAGTCTTCTTGCGTCGTTCGCGGCCCCGGTGAAGCGCGTCGAGCGCGGTCAGTTCGCGCAGGGTGCGCGCCAGCACCGCCAGCGCGCGCGCGGCGCGCTCGGTGTCGTCGTCCGTGGAGCCGATGCGCTCCTCGATCTCCTTCACCTGCCGTTCGGCGGCGCGCATCATGCGCGCGATCAGTTCGGTGCGCGCGTTGCGACGAAGCCTTGGCCGCGCCTTGCGCCGTCCGAGCGGTGGCAGCAGGCGCGGCGAATCCGCCCCGGCCTCGCATTTCGGACCGCCGTCGATCCAGAAATACAGCGCCGCGCGCGCGAACCCGGTCGCCCGCATGATCTCGCGCGTGGTCGCACCCGCGGCATAGAGGTCGCGCGCACGCAGCGCGGATTCGGGAATGTCGATCATGGGTCGGTGCCGGCTTTCGGCCGGCCGCTCGGGAGGGCGGAGCCGATGCTGCGCCCGGCCCGCGAAGCCGCCGCCGAAGCGCAAATGTGGAGCGTGCGGAGACCCTAGGGGAGCAGCGTCACGCTGTCAATGCTTATTTTCCTAAATACGGAAAAAATTCTTGTAGGTCGGCCGCCCTTCAAGGTTACCGCCGGGCGGCGCTTCGGGATCGGGGCGATTTCTGCTAGAAGCGCCGCGGGGGGCATCCCGGAAGGGGCGATCGGCCACGGGTGTGCCCATGCGACTTGCTCATATTGCCGTCCTTGCGGCGCTGGCGGCCGTGACCGCCTTGCCGCTGGTGCTCGCGCTGGAAACCGCCGACGAGAACGCGGCGGCACGCGAATTCGCCGCTCCGGTGCCGCTGCCCGCGCCCGCCGCGAAAGTCCTGTCGGAGCGCTGGCCGCGGCGCGACTGGTCGTCCGCGACCGCGCAGATTGCCGCCGACGCCCACAATGCGCCCACGCAGCCGGCGCCGGTTATCCAGGATTCCGCGGCTGCAACCCGCGATCCCGCACCGGAGCCGCAGCAGGCCGAGGCGCCCGCCGAGGCCGTCGCGCCGTCGCCCGCCGATTCCCCGCGCAGCCTGCGACAGGCGCCGCCTGTGCAGCGCGCGAAGGCCGCCGCGCATGTCCGCCGCGTCGCCGCCCGCGCGCGCGTGGCGCAGACGCGGCGCAGCGAAACGAGCCGGCCCGGCTATTATTACGAGATCACCGGCGCGCAAGGTTATGGCGAGACGCGCGTGCGGCGCGCCTGCGTGCCGGGACTGCGCATGCCGCAGGTCTGCTATTATCCGCAGAACATCCGCCGCAATTTCCCGGTGCGCGCGGCGGACTGAGCGGTCCGGCCTACAACCCGGCCTCGATCGCCCGCAGCAGGCGGAAGCGCATCTCGCCGTCATTGCCGGCGAGCGCGATCACGAAGCGCACGCGCCCGTGGCCCTTGGTGTCGGCATAGCCTGCGAGCGTGCGTACCCCTTCGATCGAGCCGGTCTTGTTCAGGCCGCCGTCGCGGCCGCGCAGCAGGTTCGCGTCCGGCGCAAACAGCCCGAGCACCTTGACGAGGCCGCGCGCCGCGAAGCGGTTGTCGGGGCTGATGCCGGAGCCTTCCTTGAGATGGATGTCGGTCGCGAGCCCCTGCGCGGCCAGCACCTCGTTCGCGACCGTCAGCGACTTTTCCAGGCTGGCCGGGCCGCCGAGACGCTTTGCGCCGATTTCGAGGAAGACCTGGTTGGCGATATAATTGTTCGAGGCGCGCAGCAGCTCGATCAGGATTTTCGAGAGCGGGCGCGACTGCCGGTGCACATAGACCGGCTTCAGGCCTTCGGGGACGGTGCCGGTTGCGATCGCGCCCTCCACCTTGCCGCCGGCCGCCTTGATGAAGGCGGCGATCAGTTCGCCGGCATAGCGCAGGCTCACGTCGGGGTCCTGGCTCAAACTGATGCGGCCGCGCCCGTTCGGACCGCGCCGCCGGAATTCGTCGACCGCAAGCGGCGTGAGCGGGGTCTGCTTCTCCGCGCTGCGCACGGCGTTGCCCTTGCGCACGGCGTTGACCGTGTTGAAATTGACCGCCAGCGCCGAGTTCAGCGCGTTATAGGCCTCGTCGGTATCCTCGATGCCGGGGATGCGCAGGTCCTGCGGGAAATAGCCCGCATCCAGCACGATGCCGGCGACCGGCTTTTTCCCGATTGCCGCGACGAGATTGCGCGAAAGCTTCGCCAGTTCCTCCGAAATCAGGAACGGGTCGCCGCCGCCGCGGATATAGAGCACCCGCCTGTCGTCGAGATAGAAGCGCGTCTCGAAGCGGTAGTCGCCGCCGAGCACCTGCATCGCAAGCCACGCGGTCACGATTTTGGTCACCGAGGCGGGCACGAACGGCGCGTCGGCATTCTGCGCGATCAGCTCGTTGCCCTTCTCGTCCACCACGAGCACCTGCGCCGCGGGCGCCAGAGCGGCGATCTTCTCCTTGACCTCGGCGACATCGGCCCGCGCCGGGACGGACAGCAGCAGCAGGGCGAACGCGAACAGGCGGGACACCGTGGCAATTCCGGAAGGCAGGCGCATCACCTCGCCATTCCTATCGCCTCCAGCACGCCGGTCATGGCGATCTGCACGCCGACGCACAGGAGAATGAAGGCGGCGAGCCGCGTCACCACGCGCGCGCCGCTCTGGCCGAGCAGCGAGACCAGCCGGTCCGCCTGCGAGTAGCACAGCCCGATCACCAGCGCGATCGCCAGGGCCGCGCCGGACGCGCCCACGACGAACGGGATCCACTCCTTCTCGAAAGCCGGTCCGTTGGCCGAAAGCGCGATCGACACCGCGATCGTGCCGGGCCCGGTCGTGAACGGCATGGTGAGCGGATAGAACGCCACGTCGCCGGAGAGCACGGCGGGCGCCGCCTGTTCCTGCTTGCGGCCCTCCTCCTGTTCCGGCGCGGACAGGAGCTGCCAGGCATTCGCCGCCACGACGATGCCGCCGGCGACGCGCAGGGCCGCGATGCTGATGCCGAAGAAGGACAATACCGGCGCGCCCGCCCACAGCGCGACCAGCATGGTCATCGCCGAATAGAGTGCGACCCGCCAGGCCAGCCTGCGGCGCTCCGCCTGCGCGCGGTTCAGGGTCACCTGGCTGTAGATCAGGGCGCCGCCGATCGGGTTCACGATCGAGAACAGGGCCGAGAAAAACAGCAGGAAAGTCGCGAGCGTGTTGGAAACCACCGGCAGGACAACCCCGTGAAGATTGGGCAGCACGCCCGTATCCGCGCAAATCCTAGCCGATTCCGCCGGGCCACATCGCCTGCCGGGCCGCCGCAGGCCGAAAAACTCCGGAACTTCGCACGAATTTCGGAACGTTCGCCACCATACCGACATTGTCCCCGGGCCGAAGGCGCAATTCAAGAAAACTGGGAGGCCCGCATGGCAGAGGCGGCACCGATCCACCCCATCGCACTGGTCGTGGAAGACGACGAGATGCAGCGCTCCCTGGTCAGCATGCTGCTGGAAGAGAGCGACATGACGGTGGTGGAATGCGAGAGCGCCGAGGCCGCGGTCGCAGCCCTCGAGCATATCGGCGCCACGCTGGCGCTGGTTTTCACCGACGTGCGCCTCGCCGGCGATATGGACGGTTTCGCGCTGGCGCGGATCGCGGCGCGGCGCTGTCCGCATGCGAAGGTGATCGTGACCTCGGGTGCCGACGGGCCGGACGGCCGGATGCCGCGCAGCGCCGTGTTCATCCAGAAGCCGTGGCGCGCGCTCGACATCCTGCGCGCGGCCGAACACAGCGTGGCGATACGGCACTAGCGGCGCTTCGAGTCGCGCTCGCTGTCCTGCATTGCCGGCTCCGGACCGATCGGGCTCACCGCTTCCGGCGGCGTGCCCTCGCCCGCCGACCCGTGCAGCGGCTTCTCCTCCATCGCGATCACGAAGCAGAGGCTGAAGCACAGGACCAGCATCGCGGCGACGAAGACGAAGCGGAAGCCGGTGGCGAGATCGGCGCCGGAGGCGGTGCGCGCCAGCGCCTCGATCGAGACGCCGGTGGCGCCGCCGAGACCGCCGAGCAGGATCGCCCCGAACAGCGCCACGACCAGTGCGGAAACGAGTGCGCGGAAGAAATTCGCCGCTCCCGTCGCGGTGCCGACATGCGCGCGCGTCACCGCGTTCTGCACGGCGACGGTGGAGACGGGGAACACCGAGCCCAGCGCGACGCCGATCAGCGCGCTCAGCGACAGGATCGCCCAGACCGGCATCCCCACCGGCCAGATCGCGAGCGCGCCCAGCGTCAGGATGCCGACGCCGAGACCGGTGAGCGGCATCACCTTGTAATGCTCCACGAACGTCATCGCGCGCCCGGTCATGGTCGCGGCGAATACCGTTCCGGTCGCCAGCGGAATCAGCGCAAGCCCCGACTGGCTCGCCGAATAATGCAGCACGGTCTCGAAATAGAGCGGCGTGTAGATGGTCAGCCCGACCAGCACACCCATCGCGCAGGCGCCGGCCAAGGACGCCGAACGCACCACCGGATTGCCCAGCACCGCCAGCGGCAGGAACGGTTCCGGCGCCGTCGCGATGCGGATGCCGAACAGCGCCCACAGGATCGCCGACAGGCCGAGCAGTCCGCCGATCGGCGCGGAGATCCAGGCGAAGCGGGTGCCGCCCCAGGTCATCGCCAGCAGCAGCGCGACCGAGGCGCCGGCCATCAGCACGGCGCCGATATAATCGAGCGTATGGCGGGCGCCGTGCCGCGGCAGCAGGCGCAGCGCGCGGCCCACCATCGCGAGGGCGAGCGCGCCGAGCGGCAGGTTGATCCAGAAGATCATCGACCAGTGCACATGTTCGGTCAGCACGCCGCCCAGCACCGGCCCCCCGATCGAGGACAGCGCGAAGACGGTGCCGATATAGCCTTGCAGCCGCCCGCGCTCGCGCGGCGTGAAGATGTCGGCGATCACCGTCTGCGTCAGCGACATCAGGCCGCCGCCGCCGAGCCCCTGCAGCGCGCGCGCGACGATCAGCGTCAGCATGTTGGGCGCGAGCGCGCAGGCAAGCGAACCGGCGACGAACAGCAGGATCGCCGTCAGCAGCGTCGCGCGCCGTCCGTAAATGTCGGAGAGCTTGCCGTAGAGCGGCGTCACCGCGGTGGCGGCAAGCAGGTAGGCGGTGACGACCCAGGGCAGGTTCTGCAGGTCGTTGAACGAGCGACCGATACTGGGCAGCGCGGTAGCGACGATGGTCTGTTCCAGCGCGCCCAGGAACATCGCCAGCATGATGCCGGCGAGGATGCCGCGCACCTGCGCCTTGGTCAGCACCGCCGCCTCGCCGGTCAGGCCGCGTGGCGGCCGCTTCGCGGGCGGCGTGCTGCGGGAGGGACGGCGGGGGCTTGGTTTCGAAGACATTCAGGATTCCGGGCGGCTTCTCTTCGCCCCGCCTTTACCCTAACGCAACATCCTTTCCTGCAGAGCGGATATGTGATGCCGCCCCGCGCGGACGCATGGATAATGCCGCCATGCGCATCTTGCCCTTGCCCTATGCCGCGTTAGCCGGCTGCATCGCTGCCGCCGCTTTGCTCGGCGCCGGCGCGGCCCTGCACGCGCAGGTTCCGGCACCTTTGCCTTGCGCGGCCTGCGTCGGCGTCACGATCGGTCCGGCGATGGTGATGCGCGGCCCGGCCGGCGACGAATCGGATGCGCCTTTCGTCGCGCTGAAGCTGCCGGACGGAAGGCTGCGCGGCTTCGTCTCCAACGCCACGACCTACGCGGTGGACGGGAACGGCATTTCCGGCATGGGCGGGGCGCGGCGGCCGGTGATGCGGCCGGGCGCGCGCGGCACGCTGGCCGAATGCGGCAACTGGATCACCGGATTGTCGCGCAGCGGTACGGCGCTGTACGCGCTCGTGCATAACGAGGCCGCCTGCAATTACGAGCGCGGCGAAACCCACAAGAGCATGGCCGTCGCCGCCTCCGGGGACGACGGGCTGACGTGGCGCGTGCTCGGCACCGTGGCGCAGGCCAGCCAGAAGCCCCTGCCCGGACAGCTGACCGGCGAAGGCGATTGCACCTGGGCCGACGGCCAGGACGGCTTTCTTTATATGTACTGCCTGCGCGCGGCCGACTGGAGGATCACCGCCATGCGCGCGCCGAAGAGCGATCCGGCGCCGGGCCGCTGGATGAAATGGGACGGCCGCGCCTGGAGCGTGCCGGCGCTGGGCGGCGATGCGGTGCCGCTGGCGCAGTTTCCGGGACACAGCGCCGCGTGGTGGACGCCGCAGAAGCTGATGCTGCTGCTCGCGGTGAATCGCTCGCTCAAGCTTTCGCTCTCCGCCGACAAGATCCGTTTCGCGCCGCTGTCGGCACCGCTCGTCCTGTACGACGAGGATATCTGGGACCGCCCCGCCCCGAGCGCGCTCTACGCCTATCCGAGTCTCGTCAACCCGGACGGCGGCAATGCGGTGGGCGACGATTCCTATCTCACCTACGCCTATGTGCCGCCGGATGCCGGCTTCACCGAGCGCTATCTGGTGATGCACAAGATGCGCATGACCATGCACGGCGCGCCCGCCGCGCCGCAGGTGCGCACGGCGCTCGCCCGCTTTGTCGACCCGAACGGCATGCGCATGACCACCAGCGGACCGCCGCTCGTCGCCGGCGAGCGGCCGCGCTTCGCGCTGGAGAAGGAGCTCGGCTACGTGCTCACCGCAGCGCCCGCCGAGCCCTCGCTGCTGCTGGAAGAATGTGCCAGCGCCGCCGCCGGCTTCTTCCTCTCCGACCGTCCCTGCGCCACCGAGCTTGCCGCGCGCCGGCGCAGCGCCGGCTATGTCTATCGCGACCCGCTGCCGGGCACCGTACCGCTCTATGCCTGCACCGACGGCAGCGGACGCCGCTTCGCGGCCACCGATCCCGGCTGCGACGGCCACGGCCGCCCGGCGCGCCGGCTCGGCGAGGTGCTGGCGCCGGACCCGCGCTAGCCCCGGCAAGGCGCAAATTTTCCGGTCCACACGCTTTCTTAAGCAGTTGCTAATTGAATAGCCGTTGGACCCTCAACGATTGTTTACCATGTCCGCCGAGAGCATCATTGCCAGTCCGCTGACGCAGCCGCTGCACGGCGCCGGCGGCGGCGCACCGGTCTCGCTGCTCGACGAGGTGAGCGAGGCCATCGCCCACGGCACGCGCGAGCGGCGCGAGGCGATCCTGCAGCACGTCACCGACCTGTTCGCGCATGGCGCGGAGAACTTCTCCGAAGCGGAAGTCGCGCTGTTCGACGACGTGATCGGCCTGCTCGCCGCCGAAATCGAGTTCAAGGCGCGCGTCATCCTGGCCAGCCGGCTGGCGCCTATTCCGAACGCGCCGCAGCGCATCGTGAAATCGCTGGCGCTCGACGACGCGATCGAGGTGGCGTGGCCGCTGCTGTCGGTATCGGAGCGGCTCGACGATGCCGTGCTTATCACCGTCGCGCGCACCAAGAGCCAGCAGCATCTGTTCGCGATCTGCCACCGCCGCGCGCTGAGCGAGGCGGTCACCGACAGCGTGATCGCGCGCGGCGACCGGCGCGTGCTGATGAAGCTCGCAGAGAATGCCGGCGCGCGCCTTTCCGAGGACGGCTTCGCGCGCATCGGCGCGCGCGCGCATGGCGACGACGGCCTCGCCGAACGGCTCGGCCAGCGCGCCGACATCCCGCGGCCGGTCTTCCTGACGCTGCTGGCGCAGGCGTCCGCGGTCGTGCGCGTCGCGCTGCAGGCCGCGCATCCGGAAATGGCAGGCGAAGTCGCGCAGGCGGTCGCCGACGCCACCGGCGCGCTGCAGGCGGAGACCGGGGAGGCGTCCGCCGAATTCCTCGCCGCGCAGGCGGGCGTCGCGGCGCACCGCCCCGGCGAATTGCGCGACAATTACGTGGAGATTTTCTCGCGCGCCGGACAGTTCGAGGAAACCGCCTTCGCGCTGTCGCAGCTCTGCGACCTGCCGGTCGCGGCGGTGGAGCGGGCGCTCATGCAGAAGCGCGCGGAGACGGTGCTGATCCTGGCCAAGGCGGCCGGCCTGTCCTGGCCGGCGACGCGCGCCACGCTGCAGATGCGCGCGCAGAAATTCGACTTCCCCGCGGGCGACCTGGAACAGGCGCGCGCGAGCTTCGAGCGGCTGAAGCCCGCGACCGCGCTGGAACTCGTGCGCTTCTATCGCCTGCGCGAAGCCAAGCCCGCCAACCGGAAGATGGCGTAGCGCTTCCCCGCGCCGCAGCGGCGGCCGCGCCTGCGGCCGCGCGCGCGGGCGGTCGCGTTCAGTTGCTCGCGAAGCAGTAGAGGAAGCCGGCGCCGCCGGTGCCTTTCAGCGCGTCGGCGCTGCAGCCGCGCGAGGGATGCGAGGAATTCCACGACTTGGCCGGCGGCTGGTCGTTCAGCCCCATGCGGTCGTGATGCCCGACAATGGCCGCGCCCTCGCCGCTCTTGGTCCAGTTGCCGCAGGTCATGTCGGCGTCGCCGGCGGGCGCGCGGCCTTCCGGCGTCGAGCCGGTAAGGATGTCGTGCATGTTCGGCTGATCGCCGCGCCCGTTCACCACGGCGCCCTTTTCGGTGAGCCCCGTCTCCTTGTTGATCGCCGCATTGGCGTGCAGGTCGTCGACATCCTTGCCGATTGTCGTGCCCTTGACGTTCACCCAGGGGCCGCGGCCGATGCGGTCGCGCGCATTCACCGCCTGGGCGCCGCCGGTGCCCTGGGTGGAAAGATAGGCCCGCCAGGTCTTGCCGCCGGCGCCGACCGCGGCGGCGAGCCGCTGGCAATGCGCATCCGCTCCGGCAAGCCCGCCGAAATCGGCCCCCTTGGCCCCACTTTCGCTGGTGATGAAGAAGGTCATGTTGGCCGCCTGCTGCGCTGCGGCAGGCGCCGCCAGCGCCAGCGGCGCGGCCAGCAGGACGAGGCTGAGGGCTGATTTCATCGCGATCTCCCGGACTTTTTTCTGCTGCGGCCAAGGCGGCCGCAGAGGGAAAACACCGCCCGCGCCCGCGCATTCCGGGGTCAATCCGGCCGGCCCGCGCCTACCGCCCCAGGCACCTGCGCAGGCCCGCCCGCGCCCGCGCCGCGTCCGATCGCGACAGATGGCCGATGCGGCGGGCAACGATCGCATTGTCCAGCGTGAACAGCTTGAAACTCACGACTGACGGCGCCGA
>JBFWWQ010000072.1:0-12004 GCA_050246095.1 Pseudorhodoplanes sp. | reverse complement strand
GGCCGGAAGGCTGGGCGATATGCACATGGCTGTCGATGCCGCCGGGCAGCACCAGCCGACCGCTCGCATCGACGCTCTCGGCGGCTGCGCCGAGCGCGTTCCCCAGGGCCGCGATGCGCCCGTCCTTGATCCCGATGTCGCAGGAAAACGTGTCCGAGGCCGTCGCAATCGTGCCGCCGCGGACGATGGTGTCGAAGCTCATCGTGGTCCTCACGACAGGCGTTATTCCATCAATCCGGCGGTACGGGCAACAGGCCGCAATTTTCATCCGGCCGGTGGGGTCGATTCCTTTAATCGACCGCGGCCTAACGCTTGGCTTCGGCGAGCTTGACCGGCTTGGCGGGCTTGCCGGCAGCGGCGGGCTTCGGCGCCGGCTTTGCCGTCGTCGTGGCAATGGCGGATTTGGTGACGGCGGGCTTGGTGACGGCGGGCTTGGTGACGGCGGGCTTGGCGGCAGCGGGCTTGGCGGCGACCGCGCTGGCTGCGGTCGCCGTTCCGGCAGCCATAGAAGCTCTGGCCGCCTCGGTCTTGCTTGCAGGCCTTGCGGGTGCCGTGGGTGCGGAGGCTGCCGCCGTCACGGCCGGTTTGGCCGCGGGTTTGGCCTCGGTCTGCGCCGGGGACGCCGCCGCAACCTTGCTCTCGGGCTTGTTTTCGGCGCCCGCCACCTGGCGCGCCTTGGCGATGCGCGCGAGCCGCGCCTTGGCGGCGGCGGCACGGGCGATACGGATACGCTCCGCTGCCGCCTTCGCCTCGTCGATCGCCTTCACCACCACGGCGGTCACGAAAGCCGGCACGGTTCGCGCCTCGACCTGGCGCGACAGGCCGCCGACGCCTTCGCAGGGCGCGAGCTTGGGCAAATGCACGGCGATCTCGACGGGCTTCTGCTCAAGCCACTTTTCCGGCTCGTGACCGGTGATGTTGCGTACGTAGTTGCGGGTTTCGTCCGGCATCGGCCCGCGCTGTGCGATCCATTCCTCGACGCGCCGGGCGCCGGCATTGTAGGCGGCGGCGGCGAGGCCCCAATTGCCGAAATAGCGGTAATGCTCGCGCAGGAATCGCGCGGAAGCCGGCAGCGCCGCCAGCGGATCGAACGGATCTTCCAGCCCGCGCTCCTCGGCGACCTTGGGCATGAACTGCGCCATGCCCTGCGCGCCGGCGCGGCTGACGAGGCGCTGCCGGAAGCTGCTTTCGAACCAGATCAGCCGCGCGAAGAAGCCGAGCGGCAATTCGCTTTCCGCCGCCGCTTCCGCGAGCTTCTCGCAGACCTGCTCGATCGGGACGTCCTGCCTGGGTTCGGGCAGGATCGCGACCGGCGGGGCGGGGTCGGGAAGCGGGATGTCGATCTCGATGCTGGCGCGCAGGCCGAGCGCTTTCTCCCAGCGCTGCTCGAACGACAGCAGCGTGCGCGCGATCGAGGTCAGCGTGATCTCGGACATGCTGCCGCGCCATTCGGTGATCCCGAGGCCGCGCGGGCCGAGCCGCTCCGGCCAGGCGACAAGTCCGGCCATCGCGATCAGGAATGCTGCGAACAGGGCGGCAAGCCGCATTCTGGCGAAAACCCATCCTTCGCGCGCGCAGCAGGCGCTCGCCGTTGAAAGACGAGAAAGGAAATTGTCCCCTCGGTGCGGCTCGCTTCTTGCTGAGCAAACCCGCCCTCAATGTGAAGATTGTGCGGCGCGGTAAAGGTCTTATCGCGACGCAGGAACCGCCCTCGGCCGCCGGATACCGGCCTGCGCCGGCACGGCTTCGGCGAGGCGCGCGGGCGGTGCGCCGGTGCGCCCGACCAGCTGCGCATAGTCGCCGATCGGGGCCGGCCGGCCGATCAGATAGCCCTGCAGCTCGTCGCAGCGCTCGCGGCGCAGGATCGACCATTGCTCGTTGGTCTCCACGCCTTCGGCGACCACCGGCAGATTGAGGCTTTGCCCGAGCCCGAGCACCGCGCGCACGATCGCCGCCGACTGCGCATTGCGTTCGAGATTGGAAATGAAGGTCTGGTCGATCTTGATCTTGTCGAAGGGAAAGGACTGCAGATAGGACAGCGAGGAATAGCCGGTGCCGAAATCGTCCAGCGCGATGCGCACGCCGAACGACTTCACGCGCCGCAGGATCGACAAGGCGCGGGTGAAGTCGTCCATCAGCACGCCTTCGGTGATTTCCAGGACCAGACGCTCCGGCGCCAGTCCGGTCTCCAGCAGGATGCCGTGCACGGTGGTCGCGAGATCGCCGTGGCGGAATTGCAGCGGCGACAGGTTGCAGGCGATCAGCAGGGGCTTCGGCCAGGACGCGGCCTCGCGGCAGCATTCGCGCAGCGCCCATTCGCCGATGCGGCCGATCAACCCGGATTCCTCCGCCAGCGGAATGAACGTGTCCGGCGGCACGAAGCCGCGCTGCGGATGCTTCCAGCGCAGCAAGGCCTCGAAGCCGATGACGATGCCGTTGATCTTGGCCTGCGGCTGGAAATGCAGCATCAGCTGGCCTTGCTCGATCGCCATGACGAGGTCGTTCTGCAGTTCGCGCCGCTCGTGCAGCATGCGGTCCATGTCCGCCTCGAAGAAGCGGACCAGCCCGCGCCCCTCGGCCTTGGCGCGATACAAAGCCGCGTCGGCGCTGCGCAGCAGGGCGGCGGCGTCGCCGCTGTCGTCCGGATAGACCGCCACGCCGATGCTCAGCCCGGTGCGCAGCGTGCGCCCGTCGCACTCGATCTCGTTGCCCAGCGCGCGCAGCAGCCGCTCCGCCAGATCGTGCGCGGCGCGCGGCTGGTCCGGATTCGACACGATGATCATGAACTCGTCGCCGCCGACGCGCGCGACGAAGGAGTCGCCGGCCGCCGCCTTGATGCGCCGCGCGATTTCGAGCAGCACCGTGTCGCCGGCAGCATGGCCGAACAGGTCGTTGACTTCCTTGAAGTGGTCGAGGTCGAGGCACAGCAGGGCGAATTTCTCGCCCGACGCCTTGGCCGCCGAAATGACGTCCTGCAGGCGCATGGTGAAGGCGGCGCGATTGGGCAGGTCGGTGAGCGGGTCGTGGTGGGCGAGATGCGCGATCTTCTGCTCCGCGGCGTTGCGCTCGGTCACGTCATGCAGCACGGTCAGCAGGTATTCGGGCGTGCCGTCTTTGCCCATGATGGGGATGCGTTTCGAATCGATGACGCGCGGTTCGCGGCCGTGGATGAAGATGCCGTGGCCCGAGATTTCGCGGCCGTTCGGGGTCGACAGGGCGTCGCGGTCGCGTCCCGTGATGATCTTGGCATCTTCCAGGGCGAAGAAGTCGAACGCGGTGCGCCCGACCATGTCCTTGCGGCTGCGGCCGTAGAATTCCTCGCCGGCGCGGTTGACGAAGGCGTAGCTTCCGTCCTTTGCGCGCTTGACCACCAGCACTTCCGGGACGTTCTCGACGATGGCATTGAGGAAGTTGCGGGTGCGGTCGAGTTCGCGCTCGGCCCGGCGGCGCGGCGTGATGTCCTCGTGGGTCGCGACCCAACCGCCTTCCGGCAGCGGCTTGTTGGTGACGCAGAAGGTGCGGCCGTCGGGCGAGTCGAAATCGGCGCTCATGGTTTCGCCGGCATCCAGCGCCCGGCGCAGGCGCGCAACGTAACGCTCGACGTCGTCGTTGAACGTGCCGACCGAAGCGCGATGCGCCAGGATCGTGCGCAGGTTGCAGCCCCGCTTCACGATATCGGGCGACATCTTGTACATCTCGCAATAGGGCTGGTTGGTCACGACCAGATCGAAATTGCGATCGAACATGACCAGGCCTTGCGGCATGTGATCGGTGGTCCGGCGCAGCAAAGCGAGCTCGCGGCGCGCGGTCCGAAGCGCGGCAAGGAGCCATAACGCGGCGCCCACGGTCAAAGCGAGGAGGCCGAAAGGCAGAATATTGGTCGCAGTGCCGGGCATGTCGAACGCATCTTTCGATGCCCGCATGCCTAATCGGCAATCATTTTTCTCTCATAAAGAGACGCATGGATTTCGGCCCCAGCGTAAAGGAACCGTAAAGCATTTACACGCTGTTGCGGTGCATTTCGCGGGCTGCCGGGCCGGCCGGATCAGCCGTCGATGAAGTCGCGCTTGCCGAGCTCGATGCCGTTGTGGCGCAGGATCGCGTAGGCGCTCGCATAGTGGAAGAAGAAGTTGGGCAGCGCGAAATGCTGCAGGAAGGCCTGACCCTTGAAGCTGCGCGGCTGCCCGCCGACCGAAAGGCTGATCTCGCGATCCTCCGAGCCGTCGATCTGCGCGGGCTTGAAGGTTTTGACGTAATCGAGCGTGCGCGCGACGCGCGCCATCAGATGCTCGAAGCTCGTCTCGTTGTCCTCGAAGCGGGGGATTTCGGCGCCCGCCAGCCGCGCCGGCGTGTTCTTGGCGAAGTCGGCCGCGATCTGCACCTGCTTGACGAACGGGAACATGTCCGGGAACAGGCGCGCGTTCAAAATCGCCGCAGGCTCGAACTTGCGCGCCACGGCCTGCGCCGACGCCTTGTCGAGAATGTGGGTCAGGGCATTCAGCGACTGCAGGAAGATCGGCACGGATGCCTGGTACATCGACATCGTCATCGGGCTTTCTCTTGCGTGGGATGCGGTCAGGCCGGCTCGGTCAGTGCAGCCGCGGCGTCTTGAACAGCGAGGTGCGGTCGGTCGAGCGGACGCGCAATTCCAGCATCTCGCCTTCGCGCCAGACGGTCAGCGGCACTTCGACGCCCGCCGCGCCCAGCGCCCATATGCTGCGGTAGAATTCGGCGAGCTCGCTCACGCGCGTGCCCGCGACCGCCACCACGACGTCGCCCGGCTGCACGTCGGCGGCCTTGGCGGGGCCCTTGCCGGCGACGCCGGCGATCACCAGCTTGTCGTCGATCTCGGTGGTGTAGATGCCGAGCCAGGGCCGCACCGGCCGGTTGGCCGCGCCGCGCCGGATCAGGTCGTCGAGGATCGGTTTCAGCAGATCGGTCGGCACCATCATGTTGAGATGCTCGCTCTTGCCCTTCTCGCGCGACTGTTCGAGTTGCAGCGAGCCGATCCCGATCAGGTAACCGTTGTGATCGATCAGCGCGGTGCCGCCCCAGTTGGGATGCGCCGGCGCGGTGAACAGCGCCTCGTCCAGCACGTATTCCCAATAGCCGGCGAATTCCTGCTTGCCGGCGATGCGCGCGGCGACCGAGCGCTGCACGCCGCCGGCGCCCGCCACCACAACGCGCTCGCCGAGCTCGGCGTCGGCGGAGCGGCCGAGTTCCAGCGTCGGCACATCCACCCGCGCCAGCGCCTGCACCAGCCCGAACCCGGTCTCGTTGTCGAAGGCGAGCGTGTGGCCGGGCACGACGCGCCCGTCGTTCAGCGTCATCCAGATGGTCTCGGCTTCGGTGACCAGATAGCCGATGGTGAGCACGATGCCGTCGCGGATGAACACGCCGTTGCCGCCGCGTTCGGTGCCGAGCACTTCCGCGGTCATGGCATCGGCGGGCACGATCGCATGCAGCGACACCATCGCCCCGAGCGCACGCTCGAGATCGAAGGAATAGTCCTTCGCCTTCGGTCGCTGGGACGGCGCAATCTGCCATTCGGCGGAAGAGGGCATCGGCACCTCGCTTCTCGCAGGTCGAACATTCACGCCGGCATCGGAATCTCGCCCACGTCCTTGGGGACCTTATACCCCTTTTGCACCGCAGGCCGACCGGCAATGGCGCGATACCAGCGCTTGACGTTGGGGTAGCGGTCGAGATCCACGGTCTGCCATTCGAAACGCGAAATCCACGGCCAGATCGCCATGTCGGCGATGGAATAATCGTCGGCGACGAATTCCCGCCCATCCAGTCTCTTGTCGAGCACACCGTAGAGGCGGTGGGCTTCCTTCAGATAGCGCTCCTCGGCATAGGGCGCCTTGCCCGGATTGTATTTCACGAAGTGATGCACCTGGCCGAGCATCGGGCCGGGGCCGCCCATCTGCCACATCAGCCATTCGATGGTGCGGTAGCGCTGCTCGCCGGATTTGGCGAGGAATTTGCCGCTTTTGTCGGCGAGATAGATCAGGATGGCGCCGGATTCCATCAGGCTCAGGCCGTTGTCGCGGTCGACGATCGCCGGGATGCGGTTGTTCGGCGCGATCTTCAGGAAGTCCGGCGCGAATTGCTCGTCCTTTCCGATGTCGATGGCGTGCGCGGCGTAGGGCAGGCCCATCTCTTCGAGCGCGATGGAAACCTTGCGTCCGTTCGGCGTGGTCCAGGTATAGAGATCGATCACGGTTTTTTCCTGTTGCAGTCGTCGGTTCGGAGGGCGGAAGGGGGCAGGTTCAGTTCTTCTTCCCGGCCTTCAATTTGTCGATCGCCCGCTCGATCGGGCCGAACGGCCCGAATTGATGCTGCTTCCGGCTGAACCCGTCGGCATAGGGTCCGTAGGGCGTGTCGACGGGCTTGAGCAGCAGATCCGGGAAATCGCGATTGAGATCGGCCTTTTTCGGGCGCGGCTGGGAAATGACATAGGCGGCGACATCCCAGGACTCAACCTGGCTGAGCCGCGGCAGGTCGTAGCTCGTGCCGTTCGGCATGTTGAAATGCACGAAATTGGCCGCGTTGGTCAGGCGCGCCATGCCGGCGCCGTCGTTGAAGCTGTCCGGTCCCCAGAGCGGCGGATTGAGATAGCCGAGCGCCGGCACCTCGCGGCTGCGCAGCATGCCCTCGCCGTCGGGTCCGTGGCAGATCGCGCAGGCGCGCGCGAAAACCTGCTTTCCGCGCTCCGGATCGGCGGCGCGTTTCAGAAACGGCATTTTCCCGGCGCCGAGACCCGCCACCTTCTCCCCCGGCTTCACGCCGGTGGAGAGGAACTTGATATAGGCGACCAGGCCGCGCATTTCCGGCGAGTCCCCGGGCAAGGCGCGGCCGTTCATGCTGCGCTCCATGCAGGAATTGACCCGCTGCTCGATGCCGATCTCGGCCCCGAGACGCGCGCTGTATTGCGGGAAGTCGTTCCACAATCCCCAGAGCGGCAATCCGAATTTCTTGGTGCCGGCCTGCAGATGACAATTGCTGCAGGCGAGGTTGTTGCCGGCATAGCGCTTGGCGGGATCGGCGACATTCGGCCCGATATGCGCATAGGTCGCGGTGACGAGATCGTGCCCGCGCTGCACCACTTGCCGCATCTCGTTGTCCGGCAGCGCGCCGATCTGCGGCACGTTCCAGGCGGGATCGGGCGGATGCAGCGATTGCGCGAGCGCACCCGGAGCCGGCAAGCCGGAGGCGGCAATCGCCATCGCCGCGAGCCATCGCGTCAGCATGATCGGTCCTCCGTTTCGCGCCGGCCGCGACAAGCGACGCATGGCTAGCTGCCGCGATAGGTCGCGTAGCTCCACGGCGTCACCAGCAGCGGCACATGATAATGGCCTTCCGGCTCGGCGATGGAGAAGCGGATCGGCACCATGTCGAGGAAGGCGGGCTCGGCGAGGGCGGCTTCCGCCGCCGCGTAATAGGCGCCGACATGGAATTGCAGTTCGTAGGTGCCGATGCGCAGCGGCCCGCCGCCGATCAGCGGCGCGTCGGTGCGGCCGTCGGCATTGGTTACGGTCTCGACCAGCCGGCCGCGGGCGCTCGTGCCGATTTCGTCCAGCGTGATGCGCACGCCGCGCGCCGGCCTGCCGGCGACATTGTCCAGCACATGCGTCGAGAGCCGCCCGTCGGTTTTCGGCTTGCCCGGGCCGTCGACCTTGGCCACCAGGCGCAGGCGCGTGATCAGCCCGATCTCCGCGAGCGCGGTGGCGTGCTCGGCCTGCGCATCGTTGGCAAGGCGCCGCTCGAACTGGTTCAGGATGGAATCGCGGGTATGCCGGCGCACGCAGACGATGAAGGGAAGGCCGAATTTCTTCCGGTAGGCGTCGTTGAGCCGGGTGAAACGCTCGAATTCCGCATCGCTCAGGCGGTTAAGCCCGAGCCCGCCTTGCTCCGCCTGCGAATCCCGCGTCAGCTCCGCGCGCGCGACCTTGCTGCCGAGTTCCGGATGGCCGCGTACGAAGCCGAGCCGGCGCTCGGCCGGGGCCTCGTGCACCGCGCGCATCATCGCCTCGTGCAAAGCCGCGACGCTCGGGTAGGGGCGCCACGCCGCGGCCGCCTCGGCGACCCAGGACGCATGCTCGAACACATCTGCGAGCGCCGCCGCAAATTCCCGGGAAGGAACCGCGTTCAGCCGATCGAGCGTCGTGGGAGCCGTCATGGGGCGGGATCGAATGTGAGGAAGATCACAGTTCTGGGGCGCAAACCGGGCTAAGTCGCGAATTGCTTGCAGATGCAAGGCGTTCAGGGGCAGTTATAGGGTCCGAACCCGTCGGTTCAGGGCCTTTGAACCATTTCAGCCCTCGCAGCGACACAATTGCAAGTCGGCCGCCCCATGCAGGCAACATCGGACGAACTGCTGATCGAGCGGATTGCGGGCGGGGACCGGCTGGCGATGCAGGTGCTGTATGCGCGGCATCACGTCAAGGTCTACCGGTTTGTCCTGCGACTCACCCGTAACGAGTCCGTGGCGGAGGACATGATCAGCGAAGTCTTCCTCGATGTCTGGCGTCAGGCCGGGCGGTTCGAGGGGCGGAGCGCGGTGACGACCTGGCTGCTCGCCATTGCCCGGTTCAAGGCCTTGTCCGCCCTGCGGGGGCGCAAGGAGGCCGAACTCGACGACGAGCAGGCTGCGGCGATCGAGGACACCTCGGATACTCCTGAGGTCGCCATGCAGAAGAAGGACACGGGGGAGATCCTGCGCAAGTGCATCGCAACGCTTTCGCCGGACCACCGGGAGATTATCGATCTTGTCTACTACCACGAGAAATCCGTGGAGGAGGTCGCCGAGATCGTCGGAATTCCCGAGAACACCGTGAAGACGCGCATGTTCTACGCGCGCAAGAAGCTGGCGGAATCGCTCAAAGCGGCGGGAATTGAAAGAGGATGGCCATGATGACGAACGGCAAGATGTCCGAGCGCGAGGACGTCGAATCCCTGCTGCCGTGGTTCGCCGCGGGCACGCTCAGCCGCAAGGACGCGGCACGGGTCGAGGAAGCGCTCGCCGGCGACATGGAATTGTCGCGCCAGTTCGAGCGGGTGCGCGAGGAACTCGGCGAAACCATCCGGCTGAATGAATCGCTCGGCGCGCCCTCCGCCCGCGCGATGGCGCGGCTGTTCGAGAAGATCGACGCGGAACCCGCGCGCAAGCCGTCGGCGGCGGCGGGTTTCGCCAGCCGCATGTCGGAATTCTTCGGAAATCTCTCGCCGCGCACGCTGGCCTGGTCGGGCGCGGCGGCAATGCTCGCCATCGTGCTGCAGGCCGGGATCATCGCCGGCGTGCTGATGCAGGATCGCGCGCGCGAAGGCGGCTACCGCACCGTCTCCCACGAAACCGGCGCGCCGGCCGCGGCGCAGGGCGCCTTCGCGCTGGTGCGCTTCGCGCCGCAGGCGACCGCCGCCGATATCGAGAAATTCCTGCAGGAGAACAAGTTCGCGATCGTCGACGGGCCGAATGGCGGCCTGTATCGCGTCCGCGTCGCGGTCACCGGCCTGCCCAAGGAAGAACTGGCGCGCGTGGTGAAGCAGTTGCAGAGCAACAAGGCCGTCGGCACGGTGCTGCCGGCGCAGCCTTAGGCATTCGCGCCGCCGGCCGCCATAAATCGGGCGTCATGCGGGCGGCAAAGTGAGGCGTTTCAGGCCGTTGGAGGCTGAAGCCATGCTTCGACCGCGCACCGTGTTGCGCCTGCTCCTGCCAGCGGCGGTCGCAGGGCTCGTGTGTCTCCCGATCCTGCATCCGGCCGGCGCCCAGTCGCTGCGACCGGGCTTGAATATCGGGCCGCGCATCAGCGCGCCGACCCTCTCGCCGATGCGCACGCCGAATATCAACGTCAATCCCGGCCCGCGCTATACGCCCGGCATGACCGGCGGCGGCCATCCGCGCCCGCCGGGCGGCAGCGGCTTCGGCACCGGGCTCGGCGTGGGCCTTGGCGTCGGCATCGGGACCGGCATTCTGCTCTCGACGCCGCCGGCGAGCGCGCAGCCGGGCTACCGGGAACCCGTCCGCCAGCCCAAGGTCCGCCAGGAGGCGAAGAAGCCGCCCGCCGGCAAGCCGCCGCGCAACGCCGCACCGGCGGCGCCGACGCCACCGCCGTCCGCGCCGCTGCCGAGCCTTGCCGGCCGTCCGCACGTGGCCGACGAGGTACTGGTGGAATTCGCCGGCAACGCGACGCAGGACTCGGTCGACGACGTCGCCCGCCGGCACAATCTCGGCCGGCTGGAAGCGCAGAGCTTCGCGCTCACCAATTCCACCATCGTGCGCTTCCGCATTCCCGACGGCCGCCCGCCCGAAACCGTGCTGCGGCAATTGCAGGGCGAGCGCGCGGTGCAGGGCTTCCAGGCCAATTTCCTGTTTATGCTGTCGCAAAATGCCGCGACGGGCGCGCCGGCCTATGCGGCGGCGGAGGGCGATCCCGCCCAATACACGCTCGCCAAGCTGCGCCTGCCGCAGGCGCATCGCGTCGCCAAGGGCGACAGCGTGCTGGTCGCGGTGATCGATTCCGGCATCGATGCCGCGCATCCGGAATTCGACGGCGTGATCGCCGGCAAGTTCGATGCGCTGGATTCCGAGGAGCCCGCGCATACGCACGGCACCGCCATTGCGGGCGCGATCGCCGCGCACGCGAAATTGCGCGGCGTGGCGCCCGGCGCGCGCATCCTGGCGATCCGCGCCTTCGGCTCCGCCGCCAAGACCGCGCAGGGCACCACGTTCGGCATCCTGAAGAGCCTCGACTGGGCGATCGCGCAGCATGCGCGCATCGTCAACATGAGCTTTGCCGGCCCGCAGGACCCGCTGCTGGCGCGCGCGCTCGCGAGCGCGCGCAGCCGCGGCGCCATCCTGATCGCGGCGGCGGGCAATGCCGGCGCGAAGTCGCCGCCGCTCTATCCGGCGGCCGACCCGAACGTGATCGCGGTGACGGCGACCGACGCCGACGACAAGCTGTTCGGCGCCTCCAACCGCGGCGACCACATCGCGGTGGCGGCGCCGGGCGTCGATATCCTGCTGCCCGCGCCGGAGGCGAACTACCAGATGTCGTCCGGGACCTCCTTCGCCGCCGCCCATGTCAGCGGCGTCGCGGCGCTGCTGCTCGAGCGCAAGCCGGCGCTGACGCAGGACAATGTCCGCGCCATCCTGGTGTCGACCGCAAGGGACCTCGGACCGAAGGGCCGCGACCGTGATTTCGGCGCGGGGCTCGCCGACGCCTATCATGCGGTGGAGGCCGCGGGCGGCGCCGTCGCATCGAACGCCGCCGCGGCGCGATAGCGCATCGGCGGCGGTTCGCCAGACCGCGATGCAATCCGGTTGAATCGGATCAGGACTTAGTTTTTTCGGTTTATCGCGCCATCTTGCGGCGAACCGGTGCCCCCTTCGTCGGATTGCGCTCTATGCTGACGGCATGACGCGGGCCGCGATTCTCTCGATCATCATCCTGCTTGCTGGCGCGATCGCCGCGCCGGCCGCGACTTTGCGCGTTGCCGACGGCGATTCCTTCAGCCTCGGCAAGCAGCGCTTCCGCCTGCACGGCATCGACGCGCCGGAATTGCACCAGGACTGCCGCGACGCCGCCGGCAAAGGCTGGCCCTGCGGCAAGCGCGCGCGCAGCGAATTACGCAAGCTGATCGGGTCGAACAGCGTGCACTGCGTGGAGCGCGCGCGCGATCGCTTCGGCCGCGCGGTCGCAATCTGCACCGCCGGCGGCCGCGATCTCGGCGCGGAAATGGTGCGGCTAGGCTGGGCCACCGCCTATCCGGATTTCGCCACGCCCTATGCGGCGGCGGAGGCGGAAGCGCGCGGCGCCCGGCGCGGAATATGGAGCGGCAGCTTCGAGCCCCCGCGCGCCTGGCGCGCAGGCCATCCGCGCGAGGCGGAGGCCCCTTCGCCCGCCGCCTCCGCCGGGACCTGGCTGCGCGAGAAAACGGTGGCCGTGCGGGATGCCGTCTCCACCTGGATGCGCCGGCTCTGGTCGCGGGACAGCGCGGC
>JBFWWQ010000071.1:0-12033 GCA_050246095.1 Pseudorhodoplanes sp. | reverse complement strand
CGCGCGACCACGCCCTGCAGATGCGAGAGCTGCTTGTCGAGATAGCCGCGCAGCCGGTCGAGCTCTTCCGGCTCGCACAGGTCCTCGGCCGCGATCTCCTCGTCGAACCGGGTCACGAACGGCGTGTAATCCGGGCCGCGCTGCTCGTGCGCGCCGGCGCCGCGCGGCCGCCACGGCTCGCCCGGCGTCTCCGCGTCGCCGAGGTCGGTGTCGTCGGCCATGTCGGCGGTCTGCGCATCGACCGATTCGGCGCTGGCATCCTGCGCGTCGTCGCTCGTGCCCTCGGCCTCTTCCGCCGCCATGCGCTCCAGGTCGGAGGCGTCGCTCGCCTCGCCGTCCTCGCCGTTTTCGTCCTGGCTGCGCTCGTCCTCGTTCTCCTCCGTATCCTCGTCCTCGTCCGCCTCGCTGGAGCGGTCCTCGCCCATGTCGAGCGATTCGAGCAGATCGTGGATGGCGTCGCCGAAACGCGACTGGTTCTCCACCAGCCGCTCGAGACGGTCGAGCCCGCGCCCGGCCTTGTCCTCGATGAAGGGACGCCAGAGCTCGACGATCTTCTTCGCCGCCGGCGGCGGCGGCAGTCCGGTCAGGCGCTCGCGCACCAGCATCGCCAGCGCATCCTCGATCGGCGCATCCGCACGGTCGGAAATCTCGTCGAACTTGCCGCGATGATACTTGTCGTCGAGCATGGCCGCGAGATTGCCGGCGACGCCCGCCATGCGGCGCGCGCCGATCGCCTCCACCCGCGCCTGCTCCACCGCATCGAACACCGCGCGCGCCTGCTGGCCGCCCGGCACCAGCTTGCGGTGCACGGCGGGATCGTGACAGGCGAGCTTGAGCGCGATGGAATCGGCATGGCCGCGCACGATCGCGGCCTCCTGCTTGTTCAGCTTGCGCGCCGGCTCCGGCAGCCGCGCCTTGCCGCCGGCTAGCCCCGGCCGCTCGGCCGCGAACGACACTTCCAGATCCGGCTTCTTGGCGATGGCGCGCAGGCAGCCGGTGACGGCGCGCTTGAACGGCTCGTTCGGCGCTTCCTTCGGCAGCGACTTGGATTTGTAGTTCGACGCCATCGGCCTGGTCTTGTCCGTCATCCTTCGAGGGCCGCTGCGCGGCCGCCTCAGGATGACGGCGAAAGAAACGCGCCCGCCTCGTTCCGTCGTCCTGAGGTGCGAGCGCAGCGAGCCTCGAAGGACGACAATCAGGAACTACGTCAACGCCACGTTCACCGAAGATTCCGGCAAATCCTGCCCGAAGCTGCGCTGATAGAACTCGGCCACGATCGAACGTTCCAGCTCGTCGCATTTGTTCAGGAAGGTGACGCGGAAGGCGAAACCGACATCGCCGAAGATATCGGCATTCTCCGCCCAGGTGATGACCGTGCGCGGGCTCATCACCGTCGAGATGTCGCCGTTGATGAAACCGTTGCGGGTGAGATCGGCGACGCGCACCATCTTGTTGACGATGTCGCGGCCTTCCTCGGTGCGATAATGCTTCGCCTTGGCGAGCACGATGTCGACTTCCTTGTCGTGCGGCAGATAGTTCAGCGTGGTCACGATCGACCAGCGGTCCATCTGCGCCTGGTTGATCTGCTGGGTGCCGTGATAGAGGCCGGTGGTGTCGCCGAGGCCGACCGTGTTGGCGGTGGCGAACAGGCGGAAAGCCGGATGCGGGCGGATCACCCGGCTCTGGTCGAGCAGCGTCAGCCGGCCGGAGGATTCCAGCACGCGCTGGATCACGAACATCACGTCCGGACGGCCGGCGTCGTATTCGTCGAACACCAGCGCCACGTTGTTCTGATAGGCCCAGGGCAGGATGCCGTCGCGGAATTCGGTGACCTGCAGACCGTCGCGGATGACGATGGCGTCCTTCCCGATCAGATCGACGCGGCTGATATGGCTGTCGAGATTGACCCGCACGCATGGCCAGTTGAGACGCGCCGCGACCTGCTCGATATGCGTGGACTTGCCGGTGCCGTGATAGCCGGTCACGATCACGCGGCGGTTCTTGGAGAATCCGGCCAGAATGGCAAGCGTCGTCGAACGGTCGAAAATGTAATCCGGATCGAGGTCCGGCACATGCACGTCCGGCTCGGAATAGGCCGGCACCTCCATGTTGGAATCGATGCCGAAGACCTGCCGGACCGACACCTTCATGTCGGGCAGGTTTGCGGGGGCTAAAGCCGCCTCTTGGGTCGCGGTTGCCATTGTTTCTCCGTTGCGCCGGCCGTGCCGGAGCGCGCTTCGTGCCGTCGGGGACGGGATATCGGGCGCAAACTACCAGAAAGGCAGGGGGCGAATAAACCCGCCCCATTGCGCGATTTCTTGATCGGTCCGATCAAAGATAGTGAGCGATTCCAGCGATTTACAGGGGAAACCCGGCCTGGCCCTCAGATTCCTCCGGCCAGGTATCCCCCGTCCACATTGATCACCGTGCCGGTGACGAAGCGGGCGGCGGGCGAGGCCAGGTAGACGGCGGCGCCGATCAGCTCGTCCAGCTCGCCGAACCGCGCCATCGGGGTGCGCCGCAGGGCGCTCTCGCGCCGCGCCGGATTCAGCGCCTTGGCGGTCAGCTCGGTCAGGAAGAAGCCGGGCGAAATCGCGTTCACCCGCACGCCGCGCGGCGCCCATTCCGCGGCCAGCGAATGCGTGAGCGCGAGCACTCCGTGCTTGCTGATGCCGTAGGGCACCGCGCGCGGCCAGCCGCGATGCGCCGACATCGAGGTGATGTTGACGATCGCCCCCTCGCCGCGCTCCAGCATGTGCCGCCCGAAGGCGAGACAGGTGAAGAACACGCTGCGCAGGTTGGTATCCATGATCGCGTCGTATTCGGCCTCGGTGAATTCTTCCGTCGCCTTGACCAGATTGATGCCCTGCGCCGGCACCAGGATATCGACATGGCCGAAATCGGCCAGCACGGCCGTCTTCAGCGTCTCGATCGCGCCGGCCTGCGTCGCATCGCAGACATAGCCGCGCGCGTCCGCGTCGTCGGCCTTCAGCCTGGCCAGCGCGGCATCGATTTTGGGCAGGCCGCGGCCGGCAATGCCTACCCGCGCGCCGGCCTGCGCAAGCCCGTGCGCGATGACGTTGCCGATGCCGCTGGTGCCGCCGACGACGAGCGCGTTGCGGCCCTGCAAGGAGAACGACTGCATGCAAGATTTCCGGGATGGCGTTGACCGGGCCGGGTCGGCATCCGGCGCAATGAAAGCGAAACCTTCGTCAGCAGAGATTGACGGACTTCAGGTAATTGTAGGCCTGGATGATCTCGACCAGCCGGTCCTCGGTGGAGCGGTCCCCGCCGTTGGAATCCGGATGATGGCGCTTCACCAGCTCGTGGAAGCGCGTCTTGATCTCGACCTTGGTCGCCGACAATTCCAGCCCCAGTGTCTCGAAGGCGCGGCGCTCGACATTGCGGATGGTGCGCGTCTCCGGCTTCGCCTCCGCCGCGCCGCTGCCGTGCCCGCCGAATTCGCGGAACAGCGTGAACGGATCGATCGAGCTTTCGGCATAGAAGCGGCCGGGATCGGCGTTCTTGCCGGTGCCCATCTTCCAGGTCGGGCGATGCCCGGTCAGCGCGTCCTTCTGGAATTTGAGGACGGCATCGTCGCTCATGCCGGCGAAATAATTATAGGACTGGTTGTATTCGCGCACGTGATCGAGGCAATAGCGCCAGTGCTCGCCCTCGCGCCCGCGGCCCTTGGGCGCGCGGTGCGTGCCGGACTGCTCGCAACCCGGCCAGTCGCAGACCGGCGAGGAAACCCGCACGGTGCGGTCCTGCCCCGGCTTGACGCGGATGCGGTCGAACAAAGGTGAATCGAACTTCATGACCGATTATGCGGACGATGCCCCGCGACCTTCAAGACTTGACAAACGCGATGTCGCGCCGTCCGGCGCGCCGGACTTGACCTTTGTGCGCGTTTTCGACTAAGCGCGCCACCATGTCGACAAAAGATGTCATCACGGAGAAGTTGACGAGAGCTTTCGCGCCGGAAAGCATCGAGGTCGTCGACGAATCCCACCTGCACAAGGGCCATGCCGGGCATCGGCCCGAAGGCGAGACCCATTACCGCGTCTATATCGTGTCGGAGAGCTTCCGCGGCAAGTCGCGGGTCGAGCGTCACCGCATGGTCAACGGGGCGCTGGACCGGGAATTCGCCGCCGGCCTGCATGCGCTGTCGATCCATGCCGGCGCGCCGGGGGAACCCGGGCGCTAAAACCCGATCCGGCTGGATCGAAGCGGCAGCGAGGCAACGCAACCGGTATCATCCTGAGAAACCGGCCGAAAAGTCGGCCAAGCTTTTTCGATATTTACCGAGGCGTCGTCATGGCCGGGCTCGTCCCGGCCATCCACGTCTTTCTTGCTGCGGTGCCGCCAAGTCGCGGATGCCCGCGCAGACAAATTTATGCAGTCTGCGCACGCTTGACTGCAAGCGCGGGCATGACGGATTTGCAAACAAACCTGATTTGTCGAATTTCATTTTCGGCCGGACTCTCGGGATACGGGCGGACCTACTTCGATCTTCGTGAATTCAAACTAGGCCGCGGAAAGCGGCATCCTGCGGCTCAGCGGCGTGATGCGCAGCACGGTGATGCGGTTGCGGCTCTTGCGCAGCACGCGGAACCGCAGCCCGTGGAAGGTGAAGCTCTGCCCCACTTCCGGGATCGACCGCGCCTCGTGAATGACGAGGCCGGCGATGGTCGTGGCCTCGTCGTCCGGCAGCGTCCAGTCCATCGCGCGGTTGAGATCGCGGATCGGCACCGAGCCGTCGCACTGCACGGAACCGTCGATCTGCGGGCGCACGCCCGGCACGTCGATGTCGTGCTCGTCGGCGCTGTCGCCGACGATCTCGTCGATGATGTCGCCCAAGGTCACGAGCCCCTTCACCTCGCCGTATTCGTCGACGACCAGGGCGAATTGCGTATGGCGGCGGCGGAACGCCTTGAGCTGCTCGGCGAGCGGGGTGGTTTCCGGCACGAACCAGGGCGGCGTCATGATCGCCGCGATATCGACCTTCGCCGCATCGCCGTCGGCGGCCTGCAGCGCGCGCAGGATGTCCTTGGCACGCAGCATGCCGACGATGTTTTCCGGCTTTTCGCGCCAGAGCGGCAGCCGCGTCACCGGCGCCGCCAGCACCGCCTCGACGATCGCCTGCGGCGGCTCGTCGGCATCCACCGTCACCATCTCGGTGCGGTGGATCATGACATCCGACACTTCGAGCTCGCGCAGGTCGAGCAGACCTTCCAGCATGTCGCGGTCGAGCTTCTCGATGCCGCCCTGCGGGTGCATGACCGCGACCGCTTTGCGCAATTCGCCGTCCGCGGCGCCGTGCGCCTCGCGCCGCACCGCGCGCCACCCGCAAGCCTGCAGGATCCGGCGCGCCAGGCTCTCGATCGCCGCGACCAGCGGATCGAACAGGCGCACGACGAAGGCGACCGGCTTGGCGACCAGCAAAGCGGTGCGATCGGGCGCGGCGAAGGCCGCCGCTTTCGGCAGGATTTCCGAGAACAGCATGATCAGGAAGGTCATCACGACGGTGGCGTAGATGATGCCGATCCCGCCGAACCAGGACAGGAACAGGCCGGTCATCAGCGAGGCCGCGGCGATGTTGACCGCGTTGTTGCCGAACAGCAGCACCCGCAGCATGCGCTCGCGCGCGGCGAGCAGGCCATTCACCGCGCGGGCGCGGCGGTTGCCCTGCTTCTGCAGCCGCCGCATGGCGCCGCGCGAGGCGGCGGTCAAACTGGTCTCGCTGCCGGAAAAGAAGGCCGACAGCAGCAGACACAGGATCACGACCGCCAGCGACAGCCAGTCTTCCGCGCTCATCGTTCGAGCAGCTTCTCGGCCAGAAACGCTTCCACTTCCGCGGGCGCGACATCGTCGGCGACGAAGGCCCGGCCGATGCCGCGGACCAGGATGAAGGTGAGCGCGCCGCGCTTGACCTTCTTGTCCTGCGCAATCAGCTGCATCAGCCGGCCTGCATCCGGCACGCCGCCGGCGATCTGCTGCATGCGGACCGGAAGCCCGGTGGCCGCGAGATGCGCCTGCGCGCGCGCGGCGTCGGCCTGCGAAACAAGCCCCTGGCGCGCGGAGAATTCGAAGGCCAGCGCCGTGCCGATGGCGACCGCCTCGCCGTGCAGCAGCCGCTCGGAGAATCCCGCCGCCGCCTCCAGCGCGTGTCCGAAGGTATGCCCGAGATTGAGCAAGGCGCGTTCGCCGGTCTCGCGCTCGTCGCGCGCCACGATGCCGGCTTTCATGCGGCAGCTCACCGCGATGGCATGCTCGCGCGCCGGCCCGCCGGCAAAGACGTCCGGCCAGTTCTTCTCCAGCCAGGAGAAGAAGGCGGCATCGCCGAGCAAGGCGTGCTTGGCGACTTCGGCATAGCCGGCACGGAATTGCCGTGCCGGCAGCGTGTCGAGCACGGCGGTGTCGGCGATCACCAGGATAGGCTGGTAGAAGGCCCCGATCAGGTTCTTGCCGTGACGCGAATTGATGCCGGTCTTGCCGCCGACCGAGGAATCCACCTGCGCCAGGAGCGAGGTCGGCACCTGGATGAAGTCGAGCCCGCGTCGCACCGCGGAGGCGCAGAACCCGGCGAGATCGCCGATCACGCCGCCGCCCAGCGCCACCACCAGGTCGCCGCGCCCGATCCGCGCCGCCAGCAGCGCGTCGCATACCGCCTCGAACTGCGCGATGCTCTTGCTCGCCTCGCCCGCCGGCACGACCACGGGCGAGGCCGCGATGCCGGCCGAGGCGAGCGCGGCCGTCGCGGCCTGCAGATGCGCCGCGGCCACATTCTCGTCGGTGACGATCGCGGCCTTGGCGCCTGGCCGCAAGGCCGCCGCGCGGGCGCCGAGCGAATTCAGAACGCCGCGGCCGATCACGATCTCGTAGGCGCGCGATCCCAGCGCGACCGGCACGATCGTCGGCTCCGCAGGGCGCAGTGCTGCGGTCATGGCAGTTTCTCCGCGACGGGCTGCGCGGCAGCGGACGCGCCGCACAGCATGGCATGCAGCCCGTCCACGATCTCGTCCACGATCACGTCGTGCGGCACGTCGCGCGATTCGATCGTCAGGTCGGCCAGGGCGTAGACAGGATAGCGCTTGTCCATCAATTCGCGCAGCGTCGCGGCGGGGTCGGCGGTGCGCAGCAGCGGCCGGTCGCTGCGCCGCTTGATCCGGCGCATCAGCACGTCGAAATCCGCCCGCAGCCAGATCGCCAGCCCGCGCCGGCGGACCACGTCCCGCGTGTCGCCGTTCATATAGGCCCCGCCGCCGGTCGCCAGCACCTGCGCGCCGCCCTCCAGCAGGCGCGCGATCACGCGCGCCTCGCCGGCGCGAAACTCGGCTTCGCCGCGCGTCTCGAAAATGTCCGGGATGCTCATGCCGGCGGCCTCCTCGATCGCCACGTCCGCGTCCACGAAAGGCAGCGCCAGCCGCTGTCCGAGCTTGCGGCCGACCGAGGACTTGCCGGCGCCCATCATGCCCACCAATACCAGCGAACGCTTGCCGAGCGCCGCCAGCAAGGCGGCCTCCGGCGAGCCCGGCAAAATATTGTGTAAAGCGGCGTCCGGCATGATAAAAAGTCGTCTTGAGATTCCCCGCAGCTTCTAGCTCAAAAGCGGCGTCGCGACCATGCCGAGCCTGTTTCGATTCCTGACCGTCGTCGCCCTGCTCGCGGGCATCGTTTTCGCGGGCATGAGCGCGCTTGCCTATCTGGTCAAGCCGCAGGTCCGGGAAATGTCGGTCACGGTCTCGCAGGACCGTTTCGCCAAACAGCGTTAACGGAGCGCACGGACGCAACGCATGGCGCGCGCGCCCAAGCCTTCGCCGAATAAGCCTTCGTCGAGCAGGCCTTCGTCGAATAGGCCTTCGCCGGGCAAGCCGTCGCCGGCCCGGCCGCCGTCGAACCCGGTCGGGCTGTTTCTCGACATGCTCGCCTCCGAGCGCGGGGCTTCGAGGAACACGCTCGACGCCTATGCGCGCGACCTCGAGGATTTCTCCGCCTTTCTCGGCGAGCGGGGCCGCACGCTCGCGCGCGCGGACAGCGAGGACATCCGCGCCTATCTCGGGGCGCTCGCCGCGCGCGGCTTCCAGGCCTCGTCGGCGGCGCGGCGGCTGTCGGCGATCCGCCAGCTCTACCGCTTCCTCTACGCCGAGGGCCTGCGCAAGGACGATCCCGCGGCGGTTCTGGAAGGACCCAAGCGTGGGCGCCCGCTGCCGAAAGTATTGTCCGTCGGCCATGTCGATGCGCTGCTCGGCCGGGCGCGCGGCGCCGCGGAGGATGCCGCACGCTCCGACGCCGAGCGCAGGCGCGCGGCACGCCTGTATTGCCTGCTGGAAGTGCTCTACGCCACCGGCCTGCGCGTCTCCGAACTCGTCGCTTTGCCCGCCGCCGCGGCGCGGCGCGACCAGCGCATGCTGATCGTGCGCGGCAAGGGCGGCAAGGAGCGAATGGTGCCGCTCAACGACAAGGCGAAGGCGGCGATGGCCGGCTATCTCGCCGCGCTGAAACCGGCGGCCGCCGAAAAAAGCGCGGCGAAGGAAGCGAAATGGCTGTTCCCGTCCTTCGGCGAGAGCGGGCACCTGACGCGGCAGCATTTCGCGCGCGAGCTGAAGGAGCTGGCCGCGGCCTGCGGCCTGCCGGCGGCGAAAGTCAGCCCGCATGTGCTGCGCCACGCCTTTGCCAGCCATCTGCTGCAGAACGGCGCCGACCTGCGCGTCGTGCAGACGCTGCTCGGACACGCCGACATCTCGACCACGCAAATCTACACGCATGTGCTCGAGGATCGGCTCAAGAGCCTGGTGCGCGACCTGCATCCGTTGGCGGACCGGTAAGCCTGTCTGGGCTCGGCCGATCCTCCTGTCGGGCTTTGCCTTGACTTGAATACCGCTCAAAGGCCAGTTTGCCGCCCGCCGCGGGCCGGGCGCCCGCAAGTTCCAGGTCCTTCCCGTGCAGATGCGTAGCTATCTCGATTTTGAGAAACCGGTTGCCGAGCTCGAGGCCAAGATCGAGGAATTGCGCGCCGTGCAGGCCGGCGGCGAGGCGGTCGAGGTCGCCGACGAGATCGCGCGGCTCGAAGCGAAGGCCGCGCAGACGCTGAAAGAACTCTATGCGGCGATGACGCCGTGGCAGAAGACGCAGGTCGCGCGGCATCCGCAACGGCCGCATTGCCTGGATTACATCGAGGCGATCGTCACCGACTTCGTCCCGCTCGCCGGCGACCGCAAATTCGGTGACGACGAAGCCATTATCGGCGGCTTCGGGCGCTTCCGCGGCGACAGCATCTGCGTGATCGGGCACGAGAAGGGTTCGAGCACCGAGGCGCGACTGAAGCACAATTTCGGCATGGCGCGGCCGGAAGGCTACCGCAAGGCGGTGCGCCTGATGGAGATGGCCGACCGTTTCGACATCCCCGTCTTGTCGCTGGTCGATACCGCCGGCGCCTATCCCGGCATCGGCGCCGAGGAGCGCGGCCAGGCCGAGGCGATCGCGCGCTCGACCGAGGCCTGCCTCAACCTGACGGTGCCGAATGTCGCGGTCATCCTCGGCGAAGGCGGCTCCGGCGGCGCCATCGCCATCGCGACCGCCAACAAGGTGCTGATGCTGGAGCACGCAATCTACAGCGTCATCTCGCCGGAAGGCGCGGCCTCGATCCTGTGGCGCGACAGCAGCAAGGCGCAGGACGCCGCCACCAACATGAAGATCACCGCCCAGGACCTGATCCGGTTCGGCATCGTCGACGAGATCGTGCCGGAACCATCCGGCGGCGCCCACCGCGACCCGGTAGCCGCCATCGCTTCTACCGCCGACGCGGTGGCGCGTTCCTTCGCCTCGCTGAGCGGCCTGAACCGCGAGAACATCCGCCGCCAGCGGCAGGAAAAGTTCCTCGCCATCGGCCGCAACGCGGCCCCGTAGCGCGCGGTTCCGGCGGCTGTGGGCGGTGCCGGGCGGCCTTAATGCCGCCGCGTTATTCCCCTCATATTTCGTAAGAATTTACCATTCATTCACCCCGGTCATGGTCATCATGACGGGGGATATGGGGTGCGGCCCTTGCGGCCCGTGACCGAGAGGGATAACCATCTCGCATGATGGCTTGGGGACAGCCGCAGGTGGGGGGCAACGTATTGATCCGCCGCCCGAAATCTGTACGCGCCTGGTTCGGTCCGGCGGCGCTGGCCGCCGCCCTGTTGCTTGGGGGCTGCAAGACCGAAGGCGTCTTCCCCGCCAACAGCAAAGCCAATGCGCCGATCCCGCAGGCGCTGCTCACCGAGATGGACAACAAGAATATGGCGAAGGATTCGCCTATTCTCGTGCGCATCTTCAAGCAGGAAGCCGAGCTGGAAGTCTGGAAGCAGGATCGCAGCGGCCGCTACGCCCTGCTGAAGACCTATCCGGTCTGCCGCTGGTCCGGCGATCTCGGTCCCAAGATCAAGGAAGGCGACCGGCAGGCGCCGGAGGGCTTCTACGATATCGCGCCGGGTCAGATGAACCCGAATTCCTCGTATTATCTCGCGTTCAATCTCGGCTATCCGAACGCCTATGACCGCTCCTGGGGCCGCACCGGCGCGCACCTGATGGTGCATGGCGACTGCTCCTCACGCGGCTGCTACGCGATGTCCGACGAGCAGATCCAGGAAATCTTCGCGATGGGCCGCGAGTCGTTCTTCGGCGGGCAGAAATCGTTCCAGGTGCAGGCCTATCCGTTCCGCATGACGCCGGCCAACATGGCCAAGCACCGCAACAGTCCGCATTTTGCCTTCTGGAAGATGCTGAAGCAGGGCAACGACCATTTCGAGGTCACGCGGCAGGAACCCAAGGTCGATGTCTGCGAGCGGCGCTATGTTTTCAATGCGCAGAATTCCTCGCGCTTCGATCCGCGCGGCAAGTGTCCGGCGATTGACACGCCGCAGGAGATCGCGGACGCGGTCAACGACCGTCAGCGTCAGGACGAATTGCAGTTCGCCACGCTGGTGTCGCGCAACGCTCCGACCGCGCCGGTCGGGAGCAACCGCGACGGCGGCATGCACCCGAAATTCGTCGCCGCGCTGCGCCCGACCGAAGTGGTCGACGACAAGGGCAAGATCCGCCTCGTCGTCGATCCGAACGTGAAGGGCCCCGGCACCCTCGCTGCCAGCGACACCTCCTACGCCTCCGCATCCGACGACCGTTTCCAGCCGGCCGTTGAGACGACCGCGGCCATCGCATCCGCCGACGTGCCGCTGCCGCGCAGTGCGCCGCAGGCCAAGGTCGGCAGCAAGCCGGAGGAGCTGTCTTTCGGCGAGAAGCTCGCGAATTTCTTCCGCCCGACCCCGAAGGAGCCGCCGGTCGCGCAAGTGGCCGCGGTCGAGCCGCAACCGAAGCCGGCCAAGCCGAGCCTGCTCACCCGCGTGGTCGGCCCGCGCACCACGGCGGCGGCCCCGGCCCCGGCCGATGCGGCGGCGACCGCGGACGCCCCGAAGAAGGAAAGCCTGACCGCGCGCGTCGCGCGCTCCGTCGGTCTGCGCGGTTCCGACAACGGGACCGAGGCGCAGAAGCCGAAAACCGAAACGACCCCGCAGGTCGCCCAGGCCCCGGCCGCATCGGCGGGCGCCGTCATGCCCGGCGCACAGCCGACCGGACCCGCGACGTCGAACTTCGACAGCCGCTGGAGCGCGTTCCGCTGACAGCCCAGTCTACGCAGGCTGCGTAAACTTGCCTGCGTGCGGCGTCCGGAATGACCGGAACGACTTTTCCAACAGCTTGCTAAGGCGAGAATAATTTTAGACTGAATCGGCGCGCAATTCTTACTCCGTCATCCTGAGGTGCGAGCATCGCAGCTAAGTTTACGCAGCCAGCGTAAACTTGGCTGCGCGCGAGCCTCGAAGGATGAACGGCCACAGAATAGGCCGTCACCCTTCGAGGCGATTGCTTCGCAATCGCACCTCAGGGTGACGGGGAGAGGGTAATTGTGTTGCCTCAACCTAAAGTCATCATGCTTCAAGCGTATTTGCCGTGGCAGTGCTTGAACTTCTTGCCGGAGCCGCAGGGGCACATCTCGTT
>JBFWWQ010000070.1:0-12079 GCA_050246095.1 Pseudorhodoplanes sp. | reverse complement strand
CGTTCCGCGACATTGACGGTATCGCCGGGGCGCATCGCGGTGTTCATCGGTACCTGCGAGAAATAGATCTGCCCGCCGACCGTGCGCGACAGCTTCGCCGTCTGCTTCTGCGCGCGCGGGGAGAAGCCGCCGGCTATGGCGATCGCCGTCTCCACCGTCATGTTGGCGACATAGGGATACTGGCCCGGCGCATTGACCTCGCCCAGAATGTAGAACGGCCGATAGACCTCGACTTCGACCGAGACGCGCGGGTCGCGCACATAGCCGTTGCGCAGCTTGGCGGCGATGGCGCGCGCCAGTTCCTGGGTGGTGTAGCCGCGCGCCGGCACCGGTCCGATCAGCGCGACATTCACGTTGCCGGCAACGTCGACGAGATAGGTGCTGCTGATGCCTTCCTGCCCGAACACGGAGACCCGCAGCTTGTCGCCGGAATCGAGCGCATAGACTTCGCCCTCGGCAAAGCCCGGCGCGCCCGGCACATAGATTCCCCCCTGCCCCGGCGGCAGTCCGGCCACGACGGGGGTCGGCGCCGTGCGCATGCAGGCCGACAATCCGACGCCCGCAAGCGACAACACAAACAGACGGCGGGAAAGCGCGCGTGACCGCATCGGCGGGTCCGGACCAACAGGGTTAGGACACGATTAACGCCGGGTATGGTTAACAAAGCGCTACTAGCGCCGGGAACCGCCGGCACGCGCCCGCTCCCGGCGCCGCCTTTGTCCGCCCGCTGCGGAAATCAGGCCGATTTCGCCGCCCGTTTCTTGGCCAGGGTGGCGGGATTTTCCTTGGGGTGCTTGAGCGGCTCGCTGATGCGGTCGGCGATCACCACGACGAGGAGCGAGCCGAGGAAGGTCACATGGATGCCGACCAGCCAGGCCAGGCGGGTCGAATCGTAGTTCTGCATGTTCATGAAACCCTTGAGCAGCTCGACCGCCGAAATCGCCACGATCGACGTCATCAGCTTCTGCTTCAGGCCGCCGAAATCGACCTTCGCCATCCATTCCGGCCGGTCATGCGTGTCGATCTCCATCTTCGACACAAAATTCTCGTAGCCGGAAAAGATCACGATCAGCACGAGATTGGCGGTGAAGGACAGGTCGATCAAAGCGAGCACCGCGAGGATCACATCCTTCTCGCTGGCGCCGCCGATCGAGCCCGCGAAATGGACGAATTCGACCACGAAATAATACAGCAGCAGCACGAGACTGAGCGCGAGGCCGATATAGAACGGCGCCAGCAGCCAGCGCGAATTGAACAGGAAGGATTCGAGCCATTGTTCCAGCCGCTGCATGCGCGCCCCCGTTTGCGGAAGCTGCGAACCTAGCACGGCCGCCATCCCACGCGAGAGCCGCCGCGTTACGCGGCGACGCCCGTGCCGATCGGGCACGCGACGCCGGTGCCGCCGAGCCCGCAATAGCCGCGCGGATTCTTTGCGAGATATTGCTGGTGGTAATCCTCGGCTAAATAGAATTCCGGCGCGTCGAGGATTTCGGTCGTGATCGCGCCGAAGCGCCGGCCCGCCAGCGCCTTGCCGTACATCGCCTTGCTGTCTTCCGCCGCCTTGCGCTGCGCGGCATCGAACACGTAGATGCCGGAACGGTATTGCGTGCCGACATCGTTGCCCTGGCGCATGCCCTGCGTGGGATCGTGGTTCTCCCAGAAGGTCTTCAGCAGCTTGTCGTAGGCAATCTGCGCCGGGTCGAACACGACCAGCACCACCTCGTTGTGGCCGGTGCGGCCGGAGCAGACTTCCTCATAGGTCGGGTTCGGCGTCAGGCCGGCAGCATAGCCGACCGCGGTGGCGTAAATGCCTTCGCCCAGTTCCCAGAATTTGCGCTCCGCACCCCAGAAGCAGCCCATGCCGAACAGCGCCTTCTGCGCGCCGGCCGGGTACGGCCCCTGCAGCGGGTTGCCGTTCACGAAATGCTTCGCGGCGGTCGGGATCGGGGTCGGCCGACCGGGCAGCGCATCGGCGCGCGTCGGCAGATCGAGGGATTTCTTGAAGAACAGCATGATCCAGTCTCCCTTTCTCGGTCCCCAATATAGTCGCGGAAACGGGCCGGCGCATCGGCGCGGCGATCACAAGGCGGCAGGCGTGCGGTGGATCGGCTTCACGGCGGCGCGAGCCGATATCCCGGAGCGCGCCTCTGTCGGCTTCACATCGGCAGATGACACCCGGCCCCATTCTGCGCTATCGGGCTGGACGAAGCGGCATTCGGAGGCCTCATGTCGATCAGACCCATCGCGCTTGCGCTCGCCCTGCTCCTGCCCGGCGCGCTGCCCGCCGCGGCACAGACGCAGCCGCCCTACGGCCCCCCCATCACGCTCGACATTGCCAAGAAGGTCATGGCGGCGGCGGAAGCCGAAGCGCAGAAGCTCAATCTGCAGGTCGCCATCGCCATTCTCGACAGCGGCGGGCAGCTGGTAATGATGCACAAGTTCGACAATACCCAATATGCCTCGATCGACGTGTCCGCCGGCAAGGCGCGCACGGCACTGAATTTCAAGCGTCCCTCGAAGGATCTGCAGGACGCCGTCACCGGCGGCGGCGCCGGCCTGCGGCTGGTCGGCATCAAGGACGTGATCGCGATCGAAGGCGGCTTGCCGATCGTGGCGGACGGCAAGGTGATCGGGGCGATCGGGGTCTCCGGGGGCATGGCCGGCCAGGATACGGCGGTCGCGGCCGCCGGCGCCGCCGCCGCGGGCCGCTAGCCGTTCAGGCCGCCGGCTCCCTACCGGCCGTAGCCGATCAGCGGGCGCCGCCGGCGCCCGAGCAGGATCAGCACGATCCCGACGATCCCGAGCAGCAGCCAGGCCGGCTGGGCGATCAGCGTGGTCACGCCCGGATTCCAGGCCCAGGGCGCGATATTGGTTTCGACCCAGGGCTGCAGCGCAATCAGGCTGGCCTGGTGCAGGGACGACCACACATCGACCCCGCGGGTGATGAAAAACGACCGGTCCGCAATGGACTTGGTGCCGTCATAGATCAGGAAGATGAAAGCTGCGGCCAGAACGACAAGGCCGATGAAACGAAGGAATCCACGGATCATGTTTGTTGCACCGCAATGAGGAGTGCGAAGCCACGCTTAACCTGCCCCCGCCCGTGATTCAATTGTCGGCCGCCACCCCGATTTCGTTCACAGTCCGCGCGGCTTGAGACAACCCTTTGTCTTCCTGTAGGTTTCAGCCGATACGGCGGGTATGCCGCCAGTAGGGAGTAAACATGCCCGCCCAGAATAACGGCCGCGGAAAGCGGCCGACCTTCACCGACCAGGAAGCCCTGCTTTTCCATTCCGAAGGCCGCCCCGGCAAACTCGAAGTGGTGGCGACCAAGCCGATGGCGACGCAGCGCGACCTGTCGCTCGCCTATTCGCCCGGCGTCGCCGTGCCGGTCATCGCCATTGCCGAGGACGAGAGCCGCGCCTTCGACTACACGACCAAGGGCAATTTCGTCGCCGTCATCACCAATGGAACCGCAATTCTCGGTCTCGGCAATCGCGGCGCGCTGGCCGCGAAGCCCGTGATGGAAGGCAAGGCCGTGCTGTTCAAGCGCTTTGCCGATATCGATTCCATCGACCTCGAAGTCTCGACCGAGGACAGCGACGAATTCATCGACTGCGTCAAGCTGCTGGGCAAAGGCTGGGGCGGCATCAACCTGGAGGACATCAAGGCGCCGGAATGCTTCGTGATCGAGCAGAAGCTGCGCGAATTGCTCGATATCCCGGTGTTCCACGACGACCAGCACGGCACCGCCATCATCGCCGCCGCCGGCCTGATGAATGCGCTGGACCTCACCGGGCGCGACATCAAGGATACCAAGCTCGTCTGCAACGGCGCCGGCGCCGCCGGCATCGCCTGCCTCGAACTGCTGAAAGCCACCGGGTTCGCGCCCGCCAATCTCATCCTCTGCGACACCAAGGGCGTGATCTACCAGGGCCGCACCGACGGCATGAACCAGTGGAAATCCGCGCATGCCGTGCCGACCAAGGCGCGCACGCTGGCGCAGGCGCTGGAAGGCGCCGACGTGTTCTTCGGCCTCTCCGCCAAGGGGGCCGTGACCCAGGACATGGTGAAGTCGATGGCCGACAAGCCGATCATCTTCGCCATGGCCAATCCGGACCCGGAAATCACCGCCGAGGAAGTGGCGGCCGTGCGCGACGACGCCATCATGGCGACCGGCCGCTCCGACTATCCCAACCAGATCAACAACGTGCTCGGCTTCCCCTACATCTTCCGCGGGGCGCTCGACGTGCGCGCCACCACGATCAACATGGAAATGAAGATCGCGGCGGCCAAGGCGCTGGCGGAGCTGGCGCGCGAGGACGTGCCGGACGAGGTCGCGATGGCCTACGGCATGCGCCCGAAGTTCGGCCCCGAATACATCATTCCGGTCCCGTTCGATCCGCGCCTGATCTCGTTCGTGCCGCCGGCCGTGGCCAAGGCGGCGATGGATACCGGCGTCGCGCGCAAGCCGATCGTCGACATGGACGCCTATCGCCAGCAATTGCGCACGCGGCGCGATCCGGTCGCGGGCGTGCTGCAGCGCGTGTTCGACCGGCTCAAGCGCGCGCCCAAGCGCGTGGTCTTCGCCGAGGGCGAGGAGGAGCAGGTGATCCGCGCCGCGGCGACCTTCGTGCATCAGGGGCTCGGCACCGCCTTGCTCGTGGGGCGCGAGGACCGGGTGCGCGAAAGCGCGAAGAATCTCGGCGTCGATCTCGGCGGCTCGATCGAGATCATCAACGCCGCCCTGTCCCGGCGCAACGCGGATTATGCGGCGTATCTGTACGAGCGGCTGCAGCGCAAGGGCTACCTGTTCCGCGACTGCCAGCGTCTGGTCAACCAGGACCGCAACCACTTCGCCGCCTGCATGGTCGCCTCCGGCGACGCCGACGCCATGGTGACGGGTGTGACGCGCAACTTCTCGGTCGCGCTCGAAGACGTGCAGCGCTGCATCGACCCGAAGCCCGGGCACCGCGTCATCGGCGTGTCGCTGGTACTGGCGCGCGGACGTACCCTGCTGGTCGCCGACACCGCGGTGACGGAAATGCCCGATGCCGAGGAACTGGCGGAGATCGCGGTCGAGGCCGCCGGCACCGCGCGGCGGTTCGGCTACGAGCCCAAACTCGCAATGCTGGCCTTTTCCAGTTTCGGGCATCCGCCCGGCGAACGTTCGGCGCGCGTGCAGGAGGCGGTGCGCATCCTCGACCGCCGGCACGTGGATTTCGAGTATGACGGCGAGATGGCCGCCGATGTCGCGCTCAACCCGGAGGCGGCGGCCGCGTATCCGTTCAGCCGGCTCACCGGCCCGGCCAATGTGCTGGTGATGCCGGCATTCCATTCGGCCTCGATCTCGACCAAGCTGCTGCAGGAGCTCGGCGGCGCCACGGTCATCGGGCCGATCCTGGTCGGCCTCGACCGCCCGGTGCAGATCGTGCAGCTCGGCGCCAAGGACACCAACCTCGTGAACATGGCCGCGCTGGCCGCGTTCAACGTCAGCGGCTGAGGAGACTGGAATGGGCAGCAAGCGCATGCGCGGCGTGATCGCGGCGATCGCAACGCCGGTCGACGAAGGCGGCGATCCGGACCATCCGCGCGCGCTCAAGCTCGCGCGCTTCCTGCTCGACAACGGCTGCGACGGGCTCAATGTGCTCGGCACCACCGGCGAAGCCACGTCGTTCTCGGTGGACCAGCGCAAGGGCCTGATGAGCGCCTACCGCGCTACCGGCCTGCCGATGGAGCGGCTGATGGTCGGGACTGGCGCGGCGGCGACGGCGGACGCCATCGCGCTGACCCGGCACGCCGCAAGCCTCGGCTTTGCCGGCGCGCTGGTGCTGCCGCCGTTCTATTACAAGGGCGTGCCGGACGACGGCCTGGCCGCCTATATCGCCGCGATCGTCGACGCCACTTCCGACAGCGCGATCCCGATCTATCTCTACCATTTCCCGGCCATGTCCGGGCTGCACTGGCACGCCGGCCTGATCCGCCGCCTGCTCGATACGCACGGATCGCGCATCGCGGGCCTCAAGGATTCCTCCGGCGACATGGCCTATGCGCGCGACGTCGCCGCGATCTCGCGCGACTTCGATGTCTTCCCCTCGACGGAAGCGGCGCTGCTGGAGGCGCGTCAGGGCGCATTCGCCGGCTGCATCTCGGCGACGGCCAATTGCAATTCCGACCTGTGCGGCCGCGCCTGGGCGAGCGGCGACGCCGCGGCCGCGCAGCAGGCCGTGGCGATCCGCAGCCTGTTCGACGGCAAGGCGCTGGTCTCGGGGATCAAGGCGCTGCTGGCCCATATCCACGGCGACCCGGCATTGGCGCGGATGAAGCCGCCACTGGCGCCTTTCAGTGCGGCCGACCGCGCCGCGGTTCTGGCCGGCTATGACGGCGTGCGGGCGCGGCGCGTGGCCTGAGCGGCTCCCGGCGGCGTTGACGCCCGCGCCCCCGGGCACTATAAGCGGGCCAAATCTGCGGCGGCATTGCGCCGCCGCAACCATTTTGGCGCAGGCCGATCCTGCCGACTGTCCCAGAGGGTTCATGGCCAATACGAAATCCGCCCGTAAGGCCGCGCGCGTGACCGCGCGCCGCACGGAGATCAACAAGAAGCGCCGCACCAACATGCGCAGCGCCATCCGCAAGGTCGAAGAAGCGATTGCCAGCGGCGACCAGAAGGCCGCGCAGGCCGCATTGCACGCCGCCGAGCCGAAAATCATGCGCGCGGCGCAGCTCAACATCACGCACAAGAAGACGGCGAGCCGCAAGGTCTCGCGGCTGACGCACCAGATCGCGAAACTGGCAAAATAATCCTGCCGTTCGACCGTGAATTGAAAGCCCGGCCGGATGCCGGGCTTTTTTGTTGCGCGGCTGGCGTCCCGTGCGCCCGCCAGGGGCTTTCGGCGTTCGATGCGGTGCGGGCGCCGCGCGTCCGGCTGCGACGACATGTCAAAATGCTCAGAAAAATACGCGATTCAAGAAGAGCTTAATGCCATAGGATTTGCGGGACCTGCAGTTTCGGCCGCAGCGGCGATGCGCAAGAGCAACAGCCCGGCCGCTTCGTGCCTCGCCGCAAGCTTCGCACCGCGCGCGCCGCTTCCAAAAATCCGCATGGCTATTCAAGACGTTGTGATGACAGTCTGCACAGCCGCATTGTGCTGCAGGCGCAACATGGAAAACCGAACGGCGCGCCGCGTTAACAAATTCATTGCGAGCCTACGCCACCTGTGTTTCTTTCATTTCGCTTTCGCGCCAGCGAGAGTTTTCAGTCAAAGGTCTGTTTTGGAACTCATCATCGATGAGAGCGGGCGACATGTGTCTTCACGACAAGCTTTCCTGGGTACCGCGGTCTCCTTGCGTTTCGCGTACGACCTTCCAGTGATCTTTGCGATGCCTGTTACCGAGTGATCGGCTACCGCGAAGAAAAGTTCCCAGTACTTCGCACGTCGACAAGAAATTGACCACCGCGTTACCACACGCGGATGGAAGGGGGACGTATGACGACGACGGGTCACGCAACGCACGGCGAGGGTGCGATCTCGCCCGCGGACGGCGAATGCCGCAACGGCAGCGGCGCAGTTTTCTCACTGCCTATTGAGCACCGGAGGCACGGCGCAGCCCATCCCCCGACTCCCCACTGATCGCTCGTTGCAGCCGCCGCACGCGCAAACAACGCGCGTGAACGGCTCGCCACGAGCAGCCTGCCGGCGGCCGCCCTGCGGATCGCCAGGGGCGGGCATCAGTTCGCACCCCGGCAGCGGCTTGCCGAGGGAGCGACAGAAGAAGACCAAGTCGGGGAGAGGCAACCGATGACACCCACGGATCAGGATACATGGTCCCGCGTAAAGGGCCGGCTCAAGGCTGAAGTCGGCGACGATATCTTTTCCAGCTGGTTCGCGCGCATGGACCTCGAAGCGGTCGAGCACGAGACGGCCCGGCATTCGGTGCCGACGCGCTTCCTGAAGAGCTGGATCCAGTCGCACTATAGCGACCGCCTGCTGAGTTGCTGGCAGGCCGAGGCGCAGACCGTGCAGCGGATCGAGCTGACCGTTCGCTCGGCGGTGCGGCCGCAGGCGCGCCCGGCACTTCCGATCGAACGCAGCGAGGCGGCGCGACCGGCCCGCAACGGCACGGCGAACGGCGAATATTTCGCCGCGCATCCCGCCGGCCATCCCGCGCACGACGACCTCGGCGGCTCGCCGCTCGATGCCCGCCTGACCTTCGACAGTTTCGTGGTCGGGCGATCCAACACGCTCGCGCATGCCGCGGCCAAGCAGGTCGCCGCCGCGCGCCGCGGCGACAGCGTGATGTTCAACCCGCTTTACATCCATGCCGGCGTCGGCCTCGGCAAGACGCACCTGCTGCATGCGGTGACCTGGGCGGGCAACGCCGCCGGGGAGCGCAAAGTGCTCTACCTGACGGTCGAGAAGTTCATGTACGGTTTCGTCTCGGCGCTGAAATCGCAGACGGCGATCGCCTTCAAGGAAGCGGTGCGCGGCATCGACGTTCTGGTCATCGACGATCTGCAATTCCTCACCGGCAAGAACATCCAGGCGGAGTTCTGCCATACGCTGAATGCGCTGATCGATGCCGGCCGCCAGGTCGTCATCGCCGCCGACCGGCCGCCGACCGAGCTGGAGAGCCTCGACGACCGCATGCGTTCGCGCCTGGCGGGCGGCCTCGTGGTCGAGATGGGGCCGCTGCCGGAAGAGATGCGGATGGAAATCCTGAAAAGCCGCATCGCCGCCGCGCGCAGCCACCATCCGGAATTCGATCTGCCCGAGCCCGTGATCGGCTTCATCGCCAGGGCGGTGACGCATAACGGACGCGATCTGGAAGGCGCGCTCAACCGCATGCTGGCGCACAGCAAGCTGACCGGGCAACCGGTTACGCTGGAAATGGCCGAGCGCGAGGTGCGCGACCTGGTGCGGCCGCAGGAACCGCGCCGCGTCAAGATCGAGGACATCCAGCGCGTCGTGGCGCGGCAATACAATGTCAGCCGCAGCGACCTGCTCTCGTCGCGCCGCACGGCCAATGTCGTCCGCCCGCGCCAGATCGCCATGTTCCTGGCGAAGACGCTGACGCTGCGCTCGCTGCCGGAAATCGGCCGCCGGTTCGGCGGGCGCGATCACACCACGGTCCTGCATGCGGTCCGCAAGATCGAGGGCCTGCTGGGGTCGGATACTTCGCTGGCGGAGGAAATCGAGGTCCTCAAGCGCCAATTGCAGGAATAATCCGCCGGGCTCTTGCCGAACCCGGCGCGACCGGCCAATTTCGGCCTCCCGGCCGTTGGCGCCACCCGCGAGCGGCCGGGCAATCGTCAGCGCCGCCCGCGCGGCGCTCCCAAGAACATCCTTCCCACCGGCGGGCGATCCCATGAAAGTCACAGTCGAGCGCAGCCAGCTCCTGAAGTCACTCAGCCACGTGCACCGCGTGGTGGAGCGGCGCAACACCATCCCGATCCTGGCCAATGTGCTGATCCGCGCCGAGCGCTCGAAGCTGACGCTGAAAGCCACCGATCTCGATCTCGAGGTGAACGAGACGATCGCCGCCGAGGTCGCCCCGAGCGGCGCGACCACCGTACCCGCGCACATGATCTACGACATCGTGCGCAAGATGCCGGAAGGCTCGCAGATCGTGCTGGAAGGCTCCGGCGACCGCGGCGTGCTGGCGGTGCGCGCGGGCCGCTCGCGCTTCACGCTGCAGACGCTGCCCGAGAGCGACTTCCCGGACCTCAATGCCGGCGACATGACGCACAGCTTCAAGATCGCGGCCGCCGATTTCAAGCGGATGATCGACAAGACGCAGTTCGCGATCTCGACGGAAGAGACGCGCTACTATCTCAACGGCATCTATCTGCATGCGGTGAGCAGCGGAAAGAGCGACCTGCTGCGCGCGGTCGCGACCGACGGGCACCGTCTGGCGCAATACGAGATCGCCGCCCCGTCCGGCGCCAAGGGCATTCCTGGCGTGATCGTCCCGCGCAAGACCGTCGGCGAAATGCAAAGGCTGATCGAGGACAGCGAGGCCGAGATCGGGATCGAATTGTCGCAATCGAAAATCCGTTTCACCGTCGGCGACGTGGTGCTGACCTCCAAGCTGATCGACGGCACCTTTCCCGACTATGCGCGCGTCATTCCGGTCAACAACGACAAGGCGCTGGTCGTCGACAAGAAGGATTTCGAGGCGGCGGTCGACCGCGTCTCCACGGTCTCCAGCGAGCGCGGACGGGCGGTGAAACTGTCGTTGGCGGCGGGCAAGCTGACGCTGTCGGTCACCAACCCGGATTCCGGCAGCGCGATGGAGGAACTGGAGGTCGAGTACGACGCCGATCCGCTCGATATCGGGTTCAACTCGCGCTACCTGCTCGACATTGCCGGCCAGATCGAGGGCGAGAACGCGATCCTGAAACTCGCCGATCCCGGCTCGCCGACGCTGATCCAGGACCGCGAGACCAAGGGCGCGCTTTACGTCCTGATGCCGATGCGGGTGTGAGCGCCCGTTCGCGCGCGTCATGCCCGCCGCCAGAATCCTGCGGCTGTCTCTGTCCAATTTCCGCAATTATCACGCGGCGAGCCTCGATTGCGGCGGCCGCGCGGTGGTGCTGGTGGGCGCGAACGGCGCCGGCAAGACCAACCTGATCGAGGCGATTTCCTTCCTCGCGCCCGGCCGCGGACTGCGCCGCGCGACGCTCGAGGAAATAGCCTTTGTCGAGGGCGACGGTTCCTGGGCGGTCTCCGCGGAGATCGAGGGCGCGCTCGGCCTCACCGCACTCGGCACCGGCATCGAGCCCCCCGCCGCGGCGGAAGGCGCGCCGACGCGCAAATGCCGCATCGACCGCGAGCCGGTCTCCTCCGCCATCGCCTTCGCCGACCATCTGCGCGTGATCTGGCTGACGCCGGACATGGGCGGCCTGTTCGCCGGCCCCGCCTCCGGCCGGCGGCAATTCCTCGACCGCCTGGTCGCGGCGGTGGATGCGCAGCACCGCAGCCGCGTCTCGGCGCTGGAGCGCTCGCTGCGCTCGCGCAACCGCCTGCTGGAGGAACGGCAGCCGGATCGGCACTGGCTCGACGCCATCGAGCGCGAAACCGCCGAACTCGCCGTGGCGATCGCGGCTTTGCGCGCGGAGACCGTGCTGCGCCTGCAGGGCGTGATGCACGCGGATGCCGGCAGCGCCTTCCCCTTCGCGCAGATCGCGCTCGCCGGCTGGATGGAGCAGGAGGTGCAAAGCCGGCCGGCGGCGGAAATCGAGGAACGCTACCGCGCCGTGCTGCACGACAACCGCGCCCGCGACGCCGCCGCCGGCCGCACGCTGGACGGCCCGCATCTCACCGATCTCACGGTCATCTACGGCCCCAAGGGCATCGCCGCCGCCGATGCCTCCACCGGCGAGCAGAAGGCGCTGCTGATCCGCCTGGTGCTGGCGCATGCGAAGCTCCTTTCCGACATGACCGGCTTCGCGCCGGTTCTGCTGCTCGACGAGATCGTGGCGCATCTCGATCCCGGCCGCCGCCGCGCGCTGTTCGACGAACTTGCCGCGATCGGTTCCCAGGTCTTCATGACCGGCGCCGATCCGGCCGCCTTTGCCGACCTCGCAGGGCGCGCCCAGGTGGTCGAGGTTTCCGCCGGTCGGGTCCGGGTCGCCGGCTGACGCGGGTTCCCGTCACGAAAGGGAACAACGGTCCGGTTCCCGACATTGCCATCCTGAACGAGACCGACTGTCGCCGCGTCTCACCCTAAGAAGCGATTGCAGCCCGGAGACCGCCATGCCCGCCTCCGATCCGGCGCGAGACCGGATCAACCAGCATCTGCAGGATGCGATCGGGGGCGTGCGCGAGCACTTGCGGCGCGTCGAAATCTGGACGGCGGCACTGCAGGGATTCGCGCAGCCCATCCCCGACGCCGAACAGGCCCCGCCTTACCGCCTGCCGGTGCCGCGCAAGACGGACAACGAGCGGCGCTGAGAGCGCTCGACGGAGTGCCAAACGGGGGCTTTTGCGGAGCGCCGGCCGGTCCCGAATCCGCCTCGGTTGCGGCTTGAAAAATACAGCAACGACAAATACTTAAGGCGCAGGTTTTTGCGCTGTAC
>JBFWWQ010000069.1:0-12156 GCA_050246095.1 Pseudorhodoplanes sp. | reverse complement strand
GAAGCTGCTTTCCGTCGATCGTGATGGTGGCGGACGGAGAGCCCGGCACGCCGGTCGTGACCTGAGCGGCCGCGGAGACGATTCCGAAAACGATGATGCTCGATGTCGCAAGCAAAGTGCCTATCGACTTCATAACTGCCTCCCTTCCATCAGTAGCAGGGCGGATACGGGTGGTATCCGCAGGCCGGACGCACATAGGCAATGTAGGCTAGCGTCGCCCGACGCGGTTGACCGGCCCGCCGCGATTGAGCGGCGTGCCGTAGCGCACGCCGACGCCCGGCGCGCCCAGACCGGGGGTGACAACAGCGGCAGCGACCGGCGCCGGCGCGAGCACGACACCGGGCCTGGCTATGCACCCCTTCGGGACACCGACATATTTGCAGTACACGGCTGCCTCGGCGGCAGCGGTAAACAGCGCCAGCATCCCGGCGATCAGAATAAATTTCGTCATGGATCACCTCCCTCAAAGAGCAAGACTTGTCGGGCTTGCCGTGAAGCCGGTCCACGCCGCCCCGGTTACGATCCCGTCCGGGCCGCCAACCGGCCGGAGCAGATCGAATCCGTGGCGGCAGGCTTCTTCGATGTGATCTCCGGCGCAGCGACATGCCGAAACTGCCACCGGCCCGGGAATTCTGATATTGTCCCTTGGGGCAGGTGTTTGGCGCACCGGGGGCGATACAGGCTGTTCGGCGGATGAATGGGCGTCGACGAACCGCAGGGCGGGCGCGAATTCACGCAGCCTGCGCCATTGGCTTTCTCATCGTTTCGTTCTTAAGCGCGCCTGCCTTCGCGGTGGAGCCGAAGCGCGTGGTCATCCTGCATTCGTTCGGCCGCGATTTTAAGCCCTGGAGCGATTACGCCAGGTTCATCCGCGCGGAATTGATCCGCCAATCGCCCCGGCCGCTGAATCTGTACGAGCATTCGCTCTACACGGTCCGCATCGACAACGAGACGCCCGAATTGCCGTTCGTCGATTACCTGCGCGCGCTCTACGGCAAGCATCCTCCCGACCTCATCATCAGCATCGGCGCGCCCGCGGTCGCATTTGTCCAGCGCTATCGGCAGCAGCTCTTCCCGCTCACGCCGATGGTGCTGGCGGCCGTCGAGCAGCGGCGCGTGCCGCGCCTCAATCTCACTGCCAACGACGCCGCCGTCACGGTTTCCGCCGATTTCGCGCGCGTCGTGGAAAACATCGTGCAGATATTGCCCGAGACGAAGAATCTCGTGATCGCCATCGGCCAGTCTCCGATCGAGAAATACTGGATGGGGCAGATCGGCAAGGAGCTGCAGCCCTTCGCGGATCGCCTCGCCATCACCTGGTACAACGAGCTGTCGTTCGACGAAATGCTGACGCGCGTCGCCGCGCTGCCGCCGCACTCCGCCATCCTGCAGATCATGCTGTATGTCGATGCCGCCGGCGTCGCCCATGAAGAAGGCACGACGCTGACCAAGCTGCATGCGGCGGCCAATGCGCCGCTTTTCAGTTACTCGGACGCCTTTTTCGGCGACGGGATCGTCGGCGGCCCGATGCTACCGGTGGCCGAGGCGGGCCGGCAGACGGCCGACATCGCCCTCCGCATTCTCAGCGGCGAGCCGGCCGGCGCGATCAAGCCGCCGCCCATCGGATTTGCGACGCCGCGATACGACTGGCGGGAAATGCACCGCTGGAATGTCAGCGAGCGCAATCTGCCTCCCGGAAGCGAAGTCTTTTTCCGCCCGCCAGGCCTGTGGGCGCAGCACCGCCGGCTGCTGGTCGGCGTGATCGCCTCTCTATTGCTGCAGGCCCTGATGATCACCGCCCTGCTCTGGCAACGCTACCGCCGACAGGCCGCGGAGCTTGAATCGCGGCGCCGCCTGGTCGAAATGACGCAGATGGATCGCGCGCTCTCGCTCGGGGTCATGTCCACCTCGATCGCGCACGAGCTGTACCAGCCGCTCGGCGCCATCATGAACAACATCCAGGCCGCCGAAATCCTGATGAACAAGTCCCCGCTCGATCTCGGGCAGATCCGGGAAATTCTGTGCGACATCCGCAAGGACGACGCGCGCGCGGGGGCGATCATCGACCATCTGCGCCGGTTCCTGAAGAAGGGAGAACCCCAGGTCCAGGATGTCGAACTGCGCGAGATCATCGACGAAGTGATGCACATCCTCGAACCGGAGGCTATGCGCCGCGGCGTCGAGGTCGGCGTTCAGACAGGGGCACCGGCGAATGTCAAAGCCGACCCGGTGCTGCTGCAGCAGGTGCTCCTGAACCTCGCGATGAACGGCATGGATGCCATGCAAAAAACCCCGAACGCCCGCCGGCTGCGCTTTGCGACGGCCTTCGTCGGCGATGCAAAGGTGCAGGTCTCGGTTTCCGATACCGGTTCCGGCATTCCGGAGACGGAGCTGAAGGGAATTTTCGATCTGTTCGTCACCACAAAGCAGCAGGGCACCGGGCTCGGCCTTTCCATCGCCCGCACCATCGTCGAGAATCTAGGCGGCCGCATCTGGGCCGAAAACCGCAAGAGCGGCGGCGCCACCTTCCGCTTCGAGCTGCCGCTGACCAAGGCCGGCGCGTAATGACGGACGCACTCCCTACCGTCCACGTGGTCGACGACGATGCGTCCTTCCGCAACTCGGTCGCCAGGCTTCTGCAGGCGTCAGGCTACCGGGTCGCGCTGTACGATTCGGGCGAGCATTTCCTTCGGCGCGACCCGGAAGATGCGCCCGGCTGCATCCTGCTCGATCTGCAATTGCCGGGCCTGGACGGGCTCGACCTGCAAGGCAGGCTGGCCGCGCAGGACAATATCCTGCCCATCGTGTTCCTCACCGGGCACGGGGACATTCCGATGAGCGTGCGCGCGATCAAGGCCGGCGCCGACGACGTGCTGTCCAAACCCGCCGGGAAGGACGACCTGCTGGCGGCCATCGGGCGGGCGATTTCCCGCAACAGCGAGGCCCGCACGCGACGGGAACGGATGAATGCGATGCGCATTCTGGTGAACAGCCTCACGCCACGCGAAAGGGAGGTGTTTGCGCTTGTGGTGCGCGGCAAGATGAACAAGCAGATCGCCGGAGAGCTCGGGACTTCGGAACGCACGATCAAGGCGCATCGGCACGCGGTGATGGAAAAGCTGAAGGTGCAATCGCTGGCTGAAGCGGTGGCCATCGCCGAGCGACTTGGCCTGTTGAACGCGCGTCGATGAGGTCGCCGCGCCGGCGTTTCCGCCGGCCCATCGTCCAAAGAGACAATATGATTTCTGGCGCTTTCGCGCCATGCAGACAGAGCAGACGCGCGTCTTTGCGCGATCAACAGCCTATTTGGGAACGTAATGGGCTCGCCCGTGGTCATCGCGGTGGTAGAAGACGACGCCAGCATGCTGCGAAGCCTAGAGCGTCTGTTGAGCGTCAGCGGCTACCGGATCGAAAGCTACCCCTCCGCCGAGGCTTTCCTGGAAAAGGCCGGCGGATGCGAGGCGTCGCTGCTGCTTCTGGACATCCATCTCGGCGGGCTTTCCGGCATCGAATTGCAACGGCGCCTGAACGCGCAGGGGCTGAACATCCCGACCATTTTCATGACCGCTCTCGACGACGAGGAGACGCACAAGGATGCGCTCGCCGCCGGATGCATCGCCTATCTGCAAAAGCCGTTTTCCCCTGCCTTGCTGATCGAGACGATCCGCAAGGCCGCCGCCTGAACGGCCGCAGCCTCCGTCTGGCCTCGGCGCGGGAAAAGTAAGGTGCGACGGCCTGCCCGCCTATTCCGGCCTCGCGGGTTCGGCGCCACCGGTTACGTCAGCGTTTGCCAAAATTCCGTTCTCGCTGCTGCGCCGGTACCGGTGCGGGCTCATCCCGGTCCAGCGCCGGAACGCCCGGCTGAAATGCGCCGGATCGGAATAGCCGAGCGAATAGGCGATCTCCAGGGCCGTGAGCTCCTGGCGCCGCAGCAGCAGGATCGCCTGGTTGCGGCGGTAATCGTCGAGCATTTCCTCGAACGAGACGCCCCAGTCGTCCAGGCGCCGCTGCAGCGTGCGCGGGCTCACCCCCAGCCGTTCGGCGATGCGTTCCTTGGTCGGCCGCTCATGCGGCAGCAGCTGCGCGATCAGCGCGGTGACGGCGCTGGCCGTCTCCAGATAGGCATGCCGGTCGACCTGCGGGCTGCCGAGCGGATGATCGAGAATGTCGCCGTCGAAGACCACGCCGTCATGCTCGCAGCCGAAGGTGACGTTCGGCCCCAAATATTCGTGCAGGACGGAAAAGCCCGGCGCGTATTTGCGTCCGACCTTGACCGAGACCGCCTCGCGTTCGCCGGTCAGCAATCCGATCTTGCGCAGCACCAGCAGCGTCGCCAGCGTGTGCTGCAGCGGGTCCAGCGGACCGCGGCCGAGATAGCTGAAGTTGAGATGCAGCGCCTTCGCCGTGCGGATGACCTTGAACTGCGTGCCGCGCTGCAAGGTGTCGATGGTGCGGGTCGCAAACTCCACCGCTTCCAGCAGCGAATGCGCGCCGGCAATCGACGATCCCCACCAGCCGAGCTGCGCCAGTTCGTAATGGCTGGCGATCTGCAGACCGAAATACGGAAACTCGCTCACGCGCGCGACTTCCGCCTCCAGCGCGAAACAGATGTCGCGGCTGAACCAGGCTTCGGGATCGCTCAGGGCGGAGGGGGAGATACCGGCATCCCGCAGGATCGGTGCCGCCCGGATGCCGCACTCCGAAAGGAATCGCGGGACATGAATCAACGTCAGCGAGCGGTGCGCGAAATCGTATGAAAATGCGGACATGGCTCAAAATGGCAATGCAAACAGCCGACGACTAGCATATGGCTGGCCGCCATAGAAGCGCGGTCCGGTCGACCGAACGGGAGAAAAGAATGCGGAAATCGATGCGTACAGCCCTGTGCGTCGCGGCGCTGGTGGTTTCATCTGCAACCGCCCGCGCGCAGACCGATCTCAGCGCCTATGCGGATGCCAACGGCTATATCGACGTGCAGAAGCTGACCTGCGCGCAGCTCGCCGGTACCTGGCAGGAAGACGCCGACATGCTCACCGTCTGGTACAGCGGCTGGTATAACGGGCTCGCCAAGAAGCACTTCCTCGACCTGCGCAAGGGCAAGCTCGTCGAGCACGAAGTGATCGTTTATTGCAAGGCGCATCCCGAAAAGCTGATCATCGAAGCGATTTCGGTGGTGTTCAAGGACGTGCGCGCCAAGGAAGGCATCAATATGCGCTGAGCGCCCGCGACGGGACACAGCGCATCGATCGAATCCGGAATCGAAGTGCGACGCCCCGCGCGCACCGGCGGCGCGCGCGGGGCGCTGCGCTAGACCATGATCCGATCAGGTTGAATCGGATCGGGGTCTGGTTTTTCGGTTTGCCGCGCAATCCGCGGCGAACCGGCTTCCGCTTCGCCGGATTGCGCTCTAACCGCGCGATGCCGACTTGCGCTTGGCCGCAACCACCCGCACATGCGAGTGCGTGATGTCGTAGACGCGGTCGCGCACGAAAGCCTGCAGCTGCGGAGCGTTGTCGATATTGCCGTGCGAGAGCTGGTGCTGGCCCGAGAGATCGATATTGTCGAACTGGCCGGGGAAGCCCGCCGGCTCGAGCGCAGGCCGCCCGAAGCCGTTATTCTGATAGAAATTCACGAAACGCGCGACATTCGGCGGCACCTGCAGCGCCTCGGTGATATCGAAGGTGACGGCGAGATCGACCGGGATGCTGGCGCGGTCGATACGGTCGGCGACCTGCACTACCGCGTTCGAGCCGAGCGAATGCCCGATCAGAACCACATGCGCGTCGTCGCCTTTCGCGTGCCCGGCGACGATGTCATGCGCGATCTGGTCGACGTCGGTCCAGCTCCATATCGTCGTGTTGGTGTAGCCCTGCTTCTTGAACTGGGCATACATCTCGTCCATCCCGGACGAGAACACCCCGAACAAGCCGCGGATCAGATAGATCTGGGCTTCCTCGACCGTTTGCGCCGGCTTGCGCGCCGTGGAATGCTGCGCGAATCCCAGGATGGGTCCGAGGGCCAGCGCTCCCCCGCCCAACGCGACAGAACCGAACAACCGGCGAGTCAGCGGCATCGTGTCACTCCATTTCCCTGTCGCAGCCCTCGGCTACGGCACGAAACGCAATTCGATGGTCGAAATACCGAGCGACACATTCACGCCTGCGTCTCCCGACAGCGATACCGGCTGCAGCGCATAGGAGCGGTTCGAGCCGCCGAACATCACGTTCGCCCCCACCCCGACGGCGACGCTCGCCTCGGCGCTCGGACCGACATAGGTCCCCGCCAGCGCTCCGTTCAGCGGGCCGGTGGTCGGCGCATAGACCTGCCACGCAAGACCCTGCGCGAAGGTCACGCCGACATCGAGGCCGAGCGTGCCGAACGTGCCGGTATAGACCTCGGGCGGAAACGGGCCGGACGGGGCGAAGCGACAATCCATCCGCTGCAGGGAGCCCAATACCAGTCCGATCGTCGGCGACAGGTTGCATCTCAGCATGCCGACATTGACGCCGGTCACGCCGGGCGGCGGCAGGGGCGGAAGCGGCTGGGTCTGCGCCTTGCCCGCATCGGGAAGCGCAACGGCGAGGATCGCAGCCGCACAGAAGGCGCGGATGAGCGACCGCTTCGTCAAGAAACTCAGCCAGTTACAGTCCAGCATGGTCGTACTCCCCCAAAAATCCGCCGCGCAGCCGATCGTCTCTCGAGCGGGATCGGGCGCAACGCTGCGTGCCGGCACGCCTTAGCATACTCATATGACACGAAAATCGAAATCAAGACGGATGGCCTGAAATGGCAAGCGTTGACGCCCCAGCCATGCTAGCGGTTCACGCGGGGCTGCAATAAACCTAGTCCACCTTCCGGCGACCGCGATTGCGGCGCGTCACCCCTGAGATCGAATACCCATCAAATTTGAAACTATCGAGTTGCGAGGATGCCCATGACCATCTCCAGAATAGCCCGCACCACGCTGCTGATCGGACTTCTCGGCGGATTTGCGCATCAGGCGCAGGCGCAAGGCAGTTCATCCAACGCTGCGACGCAGCATGTGCCGCTGCAAAAGACCATCGGCGAAGGCAAGCCGCAGGTCGTGCCGTCGCTGTTCGTGCTGAATTCGCGCGGCGCCACCCTGCAGGGCGACAAGCTCGTCCTCACCGGCATCTCGCCCAATGCCATCGTGTTCGCCGACCGCCCGGTGCGCGCCGCCGGCCACGACCTGACCAGCCGCATCATCGAGGACTGGAACAAGGGCAGCGACAATTTCGCGAAAGATCCGCCGAACGCAACGATTTCCGGCTTCACCAAGGACGGCGGCGGCGTCAAGGACGCGGTGGTCGTGCTGAAATCGCCGAAGCTCGAGGGCGACCGCCTCACCTTCGACGTGGATATTCTCGAAGGCGATCTGGCCGGCGCCGACGGCGCGGCCTCGCTGTTCATCGACATCATCGGTCGACCGTTCACACCCATGTCGTATGCCGGCGTCGCGCGGCGCACCGCCTATCGCGGCGCCTATTATGCCGGAGCCGCCGCAGCCACCGGAGCAGCGGTCGCCGCAGGTGCGGCAGCGGCCGCTTATGCGGCGCCCTACTATCCGCCGCGCCCGGCTTGCGGTTATTATCCGTATCCGCCCTGCTACTAGGCGGACGCGGTTCGGGGGGAGCCCATGCCGAAGCTTTCTTTGACCAGGTTGGTGTCCCGCCGGCTGCGGCGTGGCGGGACACCGAAGTCGCGAACGATCCCGTGCCTGTGCATCGCGGCGTCGGCGACCTGGGCCTCGCTGCTATCGCCGGCGCAGGCCGCCGACCTTCCGGTCCGCAAGGCGGCGGCGCCGCCGGTCCAGTTCGAGACCTGGACCTATCGCGTGACGCCCTATCTCTGGGCGCTGTCGCTCGACGGCACTTCGACGATCAAGGGCCGCAGCATGGATGTCGATCTGAGCTTCATCGATCTCCTGCATCGGGAAATTCCCAAGCAGCTCTTCGCTGTCATGTCGTCGTTCGAGGCGCGCTACGGACGTTTCGCCCTGCTCGGCGATTTCGTCTATGCGAAGCTCGGGGACGCCGGCAACGGCGCGCGCTTCGTGCAGGTGCGCCCGGAAATCGGCGGCGGCGTTTCCACGGTCAGCGACATGAGCATGAAGATGGCCATCGCCGAGGCGGCGATCGCCTACGAGGTGGCGCGATGGGGCGCCAATCCCGGCATGCCGGGCTCCGGCACCGCCGTGGACCTCTATGGCGGCGGCCGCTTCTGGTGGCAGCAAGTCGAGGCTGAATTTGCGATCAGCGGCACGCTGAACATTGCCGACCTGAAGATCAGCCGCGGGCGCGCCGTCGCGTCGTCCGGCAGCATCACCTGGATCGACCCGGTGGTCGGCGGCCGCATCCGGCATCAATTCGCCCCGGGCCACGATTTCGTGCTCAGCGGCGATGTCGGCGGCTTCGGCGTCGGCAGCAAATTCTCCTGGCAGACGGTCGCGGCCTACAATTTCGACTTCCCGATGCTGGGACGCACCTGGAACGGCATGATCGGCTACCGCGCCCTCTCCGTCGATTATTCGCGCGGCGCCGGCAACACCTTGTACGAATACGACATGCTGATGCATGGCCCCGTCATGGGGGTCAATCTGCGCTTCTGAAGTCCTGCGGCCGCTGGCGGCGAATAGCGCGCCGCCCGGCCGGCGCGGCCCGCTTCTGCGGCTGCCGCGCCTCTTCCGGTGGGCGCCGCGGACGGCCGCCGGCAACCCATGCCAGCGCCTGCCGGATGCGGCGGCTCAATAGCAGACGTTGATCCGCCGCCACTGGAAGCCCCACGGCGTCGGCACCTGCCGCCAGCGGATGCAGCCCGCAAACGCGCCGTAGCCGCCATAGACTCCGAAGCGCGGGAAAGCCGGACGCCAGCCCCAGTGGCGGGCGCGCCAGCCGCCGTTCCAGCCGCCGTTCCATCCGCCATGCCAGCCGGGACCGCCGTGCCAGCCATGACGCCATCCGGCGGATGCGGACGACGGTGCCGCGAGCAGGCCGACCGCCAGAGCGGCGGCGGCGGCCAAGGTCATTCGACGCAACATCTCGATGTCTCCCGAAAACGAGCGCCCCTCGTACAACAGCAAACCGGTCTGCGATTGAACGGGCGCTGAATGCGGCGGTGAACGCCGCTTCAGCAACCGCGCGGAATTGTGACGGTCAAAGCGCAATCCGGCGAAGCGGGCACCGGTTCGCCGCAAGATTGCGCGACAAATCGATAAACCCGACCGTGATTTGATTCGATCGCATCGAATCACGGCTGCCGAAAAAGCCTGCTAGCTCGCCTCCCCGCGCGGCGAGCAGGAAATCGCGGCGGGCGTGCCGGGCGGCAGCGCGAGGGGATCGACCTCGACGATGCCACGCTCAATACGCACGCGATAGGTGGCGAGCCGTTCCGTGAAAGGCGGCGGCGCGCAGCCGTCTTCCAGACGGTACTGGTAGCCGTGCCACGGACAGGTGATGCAACCGTCGACGATGCGCCCCTCTCCGATCGGGCCGTTCTGGTGCGCGCACAGGTTGCTCAGCGCGCCGATGCGGTGGCCGTCGCGAAACACCGCGATCCGCTCGCCGTCCGGCGCGGTGACGATGCGCGCGGCCTTGTCGGGAATCGAGTCCGGCGGACCGACGGCGATCCAGCCGGGATGGATGACGGTGCCGCTGTCGCGCCGCCTCTCGCGCAGGCCGGCGGCGATATGCAGCAGCGCGACCAGCCCGAAACCGCCGATCAGCATGGTCGGGATCAGCGGCGAACGATCATATTGCATGATGCCGAGCGCGACATGCAGGACCACCAGTGCATAGGCCGCATAGAGCGCCATATGCAGCGCCTTCCACAGCGGCGGTCCGAGAAAGGTCAGCCAGAAATCGTGGCTCGTCGCCGCCATCAGGAACAGGATCAGCAAGGCGCCGAGACCCAGCACCTTGAACGGAAAGCCGATGAATTTCGCATAGTCGCCCCAGGTCGTGAGTTCGACCCAGAGGCTCGGAAGGCTGCCCTGTGCCTGGTACCACGCGAGCATGCAGAGGACATGCAGCAGCGCGACGACGAACGTGAGCACGCCGAAATGCCGGCGGTTGTACAATAGCGGCAGGAAGCGCGGATCGAGCCGCGCCAGCGGTCCGATGCACAGGATCGCCGTCAGCATCAGATAGGCGCAGGTCCCGAAGGCGCGGATGTAGCGATCGATCTCGTCGGGCCGGTCCTTGGGCGGATGCTGGCTGAAACTGACGGCCAGAAACGCCGCGACGAATGCAACGACCGATGCCAGCAGGATGGCGTCGTAGAGCACTTTCGTCCGATTCCACTGCACGGCGCGGAAACCGACGCTCATGGCTTGCGCTCCTGCGCCGGCGGGTCCGGTGGCGCGCGCAGCACCAGCGCCGCGGTCAGCGCCAGACCGACGAGCAAAGCGAGCGCGGGCCAGATCACCCGGTGCCAGTTCCGGTGGGTATGTGTCATCGCGGCGGGGATGTCCTGCACCAGCGATACAGCACATAGGGCCAGAGCGCGACGGTGCCCGGCAGCAGCAGGATGCGCGCCGGCACGCTCATGCCGGTACCCGGCGGCAGCACCCGATGCACGCCGAAGGTGACGAACGACAAGGCGGTGACCAAGCCTGCGAGGGCATAAACTGCGACGGCAACCCCGATCGATGCAGCCATGCTGTTCCCCGCCGGCCTGACGGTAAAATTCTGTCCCAGCCCGCTTGCGATGACAATTGCTCGGTCCGCAATAAAAAAAAGCCCCGGCGCGGGGCCGGGGCTCTTTTCGGTCGGTTGCCGGTCTACTGGCCGCTCGACTGGCCGGTGGTGGACGGCGCCGAGGGTGCCGGGCGCGCGGCCTGATCGGCCGGTACCGGTGCCGGCGGGGTCGCCGGGCGCGTGACCTGCGTCGGCGGCGCGTTGTTCTCCGCCGTCGAGGGGCTGTCGACGCGGCCCATGGTCAGGGCCGCCAGCAGCAGGGCGACGACGGCAAGGCCGCCGACGATCCAGCCCCAGGAATGCGAGGGACGCTCGTATTCCCAGTTGGTGTTGACCGGGTCGTTGATCCGGTTGGGATCGTGTTTCGGATCGAAATCGGACATGGTTCGCCTCCACGTGAATGGATGACGGTATAACGGCCGACGCTGCGACAGGTTCCGGGCTTGATTATTCGAGGCGAAAGGGCGGGAACCCGACCACACCACCGTCACGCGATACCGTTGCTGCATCCCGATACTCATTACTGGGGCGCGGCTTGCGCGCTGCGACTGACGGCATCGAGTACGCGATAAATGTCGGTCAAAATTTTGACGAGCCAGGTGCGGATCTGATCGCGTGTCTCGAGCGCGATCTTCAGCGAAGGATCGCGCATGAAATCGCTCAAGCCGATATCCCACTCCTCCACCACATCCATCAGCGCGCGATCCAGCGCCGGTATCACGATGCGCAGGCCGTTCTGGGCCAGCCTGCGGTATTCGTCCGACTGGCGGATGCCGAAGCGCACGTCGCCGAGATGCTCGTTCTCGACCAGCACGAACTGGCTCATGCAGAGGCGTTCGCGCAGCTCCAGCGCGCGCTCGAAATCGTCGGGCTCGGGCGAGGGAATGAAGAAGAAGATCGGCTCCACGCCGTTGCCGCGCGCCTCCGCGTAAAAGTCGCCGTCGACGGAGAGGTCGACGAATTTCTGCAGCGAGCGGTTGGCGAGATCGACGATGCGCGGCCGCTTCTCTGCCGAGACCAGCGCGTCGAACAGCGCCATCTGGTCCGGCACGCGCGCCAGATCCAGCGACAGGGCCTCGCGCGGGTACCGCCGGGCCAGCGCCCGGTCGGCGACCTCGGTGTCATAGACCAGCGGCCGCGTGCCGCCGAGGATGAAATTCTCGGCGAGAATGCGCGCAAGCAGGGTCTTGCCGGCGCGCGGGCGGGCAGAGGCCACGATGGCGGCGAAAATCATCGAACGACACATTCCGAAACGGCGCGCGACGCGCCGCCGGGTCAGGCTATGGCTGCGGATTCCTCCGCATGCAAGCGCTTCAGCAGGCCGGCGCGCTCATACTCGGCCAGCACCTGGGTCAGCCAGGTGCGGACATAGCCGCGCAGCACCAGCGAGAAATTGCCGGCCCCGCCCTGCGCATTCTTGTTGGCGATGAAGGTCGAGAAC
>JBFWWQ010000068.1:0-12417 GCA_050246095.1 Pseudorhodoplanes sp. | reverse complement strand
ATCACGTCGGCGGCGCGCGCCGCGGGGACGGCGAGCAGCGCGGCCAGCGCGGCGGTCGCAATCAGGCGGATCACGGGCATCTCCTATGCGTCGGGTTGCGTCGGGTGCAGGCGTATGCCGGTCCTGCGCGGACGGCATGGACGAAAACGCGCGAACCCCTAGAATATTCCCATGACAAAGGAACCGGCGGCATCGAACCGCAGGTCGCAGGGGAGGACGCATGGATATCAAGGTCGGCCGCGCGGCCATCGAGGAGGCTTCCAGGAAGCTGTCGAACTGGGGCCGCTGGGGCAAAGACGACCATATCGGCACGCTCAATCACGTGCAGCCCGAGCACATCGTGGCCGCGTCGCGGCTGATCAGGACCGGCAGGGCGTTCGCGCTCGGCATCCCGCTCGACCGCAGCGGGCCGCAGACCGGACTGTTCGGCGGCCGGTTCAATCCGATCCACCAGATGCTCGCGACCGGCACCGACGCCGTCGCCGGGCAGCAGGACTGGAACAAGATCCGCTACGCCGACGACACGCTGAACCTGTGCGTGCAGGGCGCCACGCATTGGGACGCGCTCGGCCACATCTTCTACGAGGACAAGGCCTATAACGGGCACGACGCCAAGCTGATCGACTCGCGCGGCCTCTCCGTGCTCGGCATCGAGCATTCCCGGAGCAAGATGAACGGCCGCGGGGTGCTGCTCGACATCGCGCGCTTCCGCGGCGTCGCGTGGCTGAAGGACGGCGAGGGCATTTCCAACGACGAGCTCGACGCCTGCGCCAAGGCGCAGGGCGTGGAGATCAGGAAGGCGGACTTCGTCATCGTCCGTACCGGGCAGATGGAACGCTGCCTCGCCGAAGGCGAATGGGGCGGCTATGCCGGCGGCGACGCGCCGGGCGTGAAGTTCGAGAATTGCTACTGGTGTCACGCCAAGGAAATCGCCGCGATCTGCTCCGACACCTGGGGCGTCGAGGTGCGGCCGAACGAGACCAAGGAGGCGAACCAGCCCTGGCACTGGGTGGTGATCCCGGCGATAGGCCTGTGCATGGGCGAGATTTTCTATCTCAAGGAGCTGGCCGAGGACTGCGCCAGGGACAAGGTCTACGAGTTCTTCTTCTGCGGGCCGCCGCTGATCATCACCGGCGGCACCGGCAGCCCGATCAACCCGCAGGCGATAAAATAGCGCGCCGAAGCCGCAACACCCGCCGCTGTCACCCCCGGGCTTGTCCCGGGGGTCCACGCCTCTAGACTGCACCGGAAGCAAGACGCGGATGGCCGGGTCAAGTTTACACCCGGGCCGGCCAAAGGCCGGACCCGGTTGCCCGGCCATGACAACAAGGAGGGATCATGCCCCGCTTCCTCAAGCGCGGACTGGATGCGAACGCGGTCGAGGCCGCCGATGCAAAAGTGCGGAGCACCGTCGAGGACATTCTCGCCGACGTGAAGGCGCGCGGCGACGCCGCCATCCGCGATCTCTCGAAAAAATTCGACAATTGGGAGCCGAAGAATTTCCGCCTCTCGCCGCAGGAGATCGAGCGCGCCGTCGCGCAGGTCGCCAGGCGCGACCTCGACGACATCCGCTTCGCGCAGGCGCAGGTGCGCCACTTCGCGCAGAAGCAGCGCGATACCCTGCAGGACCTCGAAGTCGAGACGCTGCCGGGCGTCGTACTCGGCCACCGGCACATCCCGGTCAACGCCATCGGCTGCTACGTGCCGGGCGGGCGCTATCCGATGGTCGCCTCCGCGCATATGTCGATCGTCACCGCCAAGGTCGCCGGCGTGAAGCGCATCATCGCCTGCGCGCCGCCCTTCAGGGGCGGGCCGCATCCGGCAATCGTGGCGGCGATGCATTTCGGCGGCGCCGACGAGATCTACGTGCTCGGCGGCGTGCAGGCGGTGGTGGCGATGGCGCTCGGCACCGACACGATCGCAGCCGTGGACATGATCGTGGGCCCCGGCAACGCCTATGTGGCGGAAGCCAAGCGGCAATTGTTCGGGCGCGTCGGCATCGACCTCCTGGCGGGACCGACCGAGACGCTGATTATCGCCGACGACAGCGTGGACGCGGAAATCTGCGCGACCGACCTGCTGGGACAGGCCGAGCACGGCCCCACTTCCCCCGCCGTGCTGATCACCAATTCGGAGAAGCTCGCGAAAGAGACGATGACGGAGGTGGAGCGCCTGCTCTCGATATTGCCGACCGCCGACGCCGCCGGCCAGGCCTGGAAGGATTACGGCGAGGTGATCGTCTGCGCGAACGAGGCGGAAATGGCGGCGGAGGCCGATCGCATCGCTTCCGAACACGTGCAGGTGATGACGCGCGACCCGGATTTTTTCCTCAACGCCATGACCAATTACGGCGCCCTGTTCCTCGGGTCCCGCACCAACGTCGCCTATGGCGACAAGGTGATCGGCACCAACCACACGTTGCCGACCAAGAAGAACGCGCGCTTCACCGGCGGATTGTGGGTCGGGAAATTCCTCAAGACCTGCACCTACCAGAAGGTGCTCACCGACCGGGCTTCCGCTCTGGTCGGCGAATATTGCTCGCGGCTATGCGTGCTGGAAGGCTTTCTCGGCCATGCCGAGCAGGCCAATATCCGCGTGCGCCGTTACGGCGGGCGCAACATCGCCTACGCGACGGCGGCGGAGTAGCAACGGCGTCATGGCCGGGCTTGTCCCGGCCATCCACGTTTTCAACAATCAGAGATGAACGTGCTTCCAAAAACCCCCTCCTTCCGTCTCGACGGCAAGCGCGCCCTGGTCACCGGCGCCGGACGCGGCATCGGGCTTGCGGCGGGCGCGGCGCTGGCGGAAGCCGGCGCCGACGTCATGCTGACCGCGCGCACCAAAACGGAGATCGAGGCCGCCGCGGACGCGATCCGCGCGCGCGGCGGACGCGCCGCAGCGGCGCCGCTCGACGTCACCGACCTCGCCGCCGTGCGACGCTTCGTGGAATCGCAGGCGCCGTTCGACATCCTGTTCAACAATGCGGGGACCAACAGGCCGGGACCGTTCGCGGATGTCACGCCGGAAAACTACGATCTGGTGTTCAACCTCAATGTGCGCGCCGCCTTTTTCGTCGCGCAGGCCGTGGTGCGCAGCCTGCTCGCCGCCGGCAAGGGCGGCTCGATCATCAACGTCTCCTCGCAGCTCGGCCATGTCGGCTGGGGGCGGCGCACGATCTACGCCGCAAGCAAACACGCGATCGAAGGTCTGACCAAGTCGATGGCGGTGGAGCTCGCGGCCAGCGGCATTCGCGTGAATTCGATCGCGCCGACTTTCATCGAGACGCCGATGACGAAACCCTTCCTCGCCGACGCGGCGTTCCGCAAATCCGTGCTGGACAAGCTCAAGCTCGGCCGGCTCGGGCAGGTCGAGGACCTGATGGGCGCGATCGTGTTCCTGGCCTCCGACGCTTCCGCGCTCATGACCGGCACGTCGCTCGTCGTCGACGGCGGCTGGACCGCGGAATAGCCGGCATGGCGAAGACGCGCCGCACCGCCAAGCGCAGCGTCGCCGTGATCGGCCTCGGCATCATGGGCGGCGCCTTCGCGCGCAACCTGGCGAGGAAGGGCTGGCAGGTCACAGGCTACGACACCGACGACGCCCGCCGGCGCGCGCGGCGCAGGGCGGGCGTCGCGATGGCGGCGGATGCCGCCGCTGCCGCGGCCGCCGCGCCCACGATCGTCACCAGCCTGCCGAGCCCGCAGGCTTTGCACGATGTCGTAAACGCGGTCGCGGCGGCGAAGCTCCCGAAACGCATCGTCGTCGAGACCTCGACGCTTGCGCTCGAGGACAAATTGCGCGCGCACGCAACTCTCGCGGCAGCCGGCCACACGCTGCTCGATTGCCCGATCAGCGGCACCGGCGCGCAGGCGAAGACCGGCGATCTCGTGGTTTATGCGAGCGGAGACAGGGCGGCGATCCGCAGGGTGAAGCCGCTCCTGTCGGACTTTGCCAAGGCCGTGCACGATCTCGGCGCGTTCGGCAACGGCAGCAGGATGAAGTATGTCGCGAACCTGCTGGTCGCGATCCACAATGTCGCCAGCGCGGAAGCGATGGTGCTCGGCATGAAGGCGGGGCTGGCGCCGCGCGACGTGCTCGCGCTCGCGACCGCGGGCGTCGGCAGTTCCCGCATCCTGGAACTGCGCGGGCCGCTGATGGTCAGGAACCGCTACGACGATCCGACCATGAAGGTCGGGATCTGGCAGAAGGACATGGCGGTGATCGGCGCCTATGCGCGCGCGATCGGCGCTCCCACGCCGCTGTTCGATGCCACGGTGCCGGTCTATGAAGACGCCATGACGCAAGGCCATGCCCTGCACGACACCGCCTCGGTCTGCGCGGTGCTGGAACGCAAGGCCGGCATGAAGCGGTAGAGCGAAAGCCGGCCTTTGCGCCTTAGTCCTTGAGGAAATCCACCAGCGCGGTCTCCGCCAGCACCGCTTCCGGAATGCCGTGCCGGCTGGACGCCTCCTTTTCGGCATCGCTGCGCGTCGCCTGCAGATAGGCGCCGAGATGGCGCGCATGCGCGACGATGCGCCGGCCGACCGGCAGGCGCTCGTGCGCATAGGCGGCGAGCGCGTCGGCCACATGCTCATGCGCGGCGAGCGCCGCCACCAGCGCCTGCGCATCGTCCGCCGCCTTCAGGACGCCGGCGCCCACATGCGGACGCGCGACAAAGGCGGCGTCGCCGATCAGGACCGTGCGCCCAAACGCCAGTTCGCCGCTTTCCAGCTCGTAGATCGGCTGCAGGATCGGCTGCGCGACATTGCCGAACAGGCCGGCGAATTGCGGGGCCAACAGGTTGCGCACATCGGCATGCACCGCCGCGACCGCTTCGCGCCGGATCAGCGGCGGCGGAATCGAAAGCGCGTGGAAATGTCCCTCGGCGTCGGTCAGAAGGCGGCGCAGCTGCGTGCCTTCTTCGGCCGGCCGATACCAGATCATGTTGTAGCGGCGATGCCCCGCGCGCAGATCGTTGTCGGGGCCGGCGACGGGATAGCCTAGCATCTGCTCGCCCGGCGGCAGGCAGAACGCCATGCAGTCGAACAGGTCGCGATGCGTTGCGGGCGACAGCGCCGCTTCCGGCACCAGCGCGCGCCAGCCGACGTAACCGGCATAGAGCGGCTGCACCTGCGGCGAAAGCTGCGCGCGCACGCTGGAGCGCAGCCCGTCGGCGCCGATCAGGAGATCGGCCTCCATGTCCGCGCCGTCTGTGAATCGAACCGTCACGGAGCCCGCATTCTCGCGCACAGAAGCGAACTCGCGCCCGCGATGGTAATGCGCGGGCGGGAAGGCGTCGCGCAGCAGCCGCCAGACCCGCTCCCAGGTCGTCATCTCCTGCGCGCATTCGCGCTCCAGCGTCACCGCGCCCGACCGGTCGAGCATGCGCCGGCGGCCGACACGGACGCCCAGATGGGCCGTGTCGAGCCCGACCGCCTGCAAAGCCGCCAGGAGATCGGGCTGGGCGACGATCCCGGCGCCGCGGCCGGACAGCTCTTCGCGGCTGCGCTCGAAAATATCGGCCTGCCAGCCGGCGCGGCGCAGCATGACGCCCGCCAGCAGCCCGCTCATGGACCCGCCGACGATCGCCGCGCGACCGCGCTGCAACGCACCCATGCCACGCTTCCTCCCGCCTGCGACCCTATTGTATAGTGCAGGGAAGCGATCCGGAGGTCACGCGCATGGCGCTCAGCATGAAGGAAAAGTCGTCGCAACGTCACGACAAGGCGCCGTGGCCGGACGCGCTCAAGGCCGAGTTCGAGCGCGAGCGCGCCAATCCCAATGGCTGCGTGGGCAGCGCGCTGATTTCCGAGAACGAGCGCGTGCGCGTGTGGACCATCCGGCTGAAACCGGGAGAGCGGTTCGGCTTTCACCGCCATGTGCTGAATTATTTCTGGTCGGCCATCACCGCCGGTCGCGGCCGCCAGCATCTGATGGACGGCACGACGGTCGAATACACCTATCAGCCGGGCGAAACGCGGCACGAAAGCTACGGACCCGGCGAATACAAGGTGCACGATCTGGAAAATATCGGCGACAGCGACCTCGTCTTCATGACGGTCGAGTTCCTCGACAGCGTCAACGCGCCGCTGCCGATTCCGCAGGCCGTTCGCGCGGCGGCCTGAGTCGCGTCCTGCCCACTTCGCGCCCGCCGCGTCAGCGGCGCAACATGTCGCGGGCATGCCGGCGCCATTACGGTTCGTGGCTGTCAAAAAGGCTAGCCAACCGTCGCGGCATCCTGCAAACTGGCTTTCAACAAAAAGAAATTCGGGGGAAACGTGGCTTACGCAGCGTCTCTGTGCGCTCTCGGCATGTCGGTCCGCTTCCGGCCCCGCTGCATCGTTTGACGGGCAGCGAGGCGCCGCATGGGGTTTCCGCTTGAATTGTTCATCAATGCGCTGATCGCGGGCATTCTGCTCGGCGGCTTCTACGCGGCCGTGACGGTAGGCGTGTCGATTTCCTTCGGCATTCTCGACATCGTCAATATCGCCCATCCCGCCTTCATCATCCTCGGCTCCTACATCGCCTATATCCTCAACCAGCGGCTCGGGCTCGACCCGATCCTGGTCAGCATCATCGTGCTGCCGGCCTTCTATTATCTCGGCGCCGCGGTCTACCAGGTCTATTACGTTTCGTTCGAGAAACGCGGACAGGAGGCTTTGCGCGGGCTCGCGTTTTTCTTCGGCCTGCTTTTCGTCACCGAGGTGATGCTGATCCTGGTGTTCGGCGTCGACTATCGCTACGTCTCGGCCGGCTATATCGACAAGACCGTCCGCTTCCTCGGCTTCGACTTTCCGCTGCGCATGCTGATCCCATGCATCATCGCGCTGCTGCTGCTCACCGGCCTGCAGCTTTTCCTGAGCCGCACCTATACCGGCCGCGCCATCATGGCGGTGGCGCAGGACCAGTTCGCGCTGCAATTGATGGCCGCCGACCCGATCCGCATCAAGCGCATCGCCTTCGGCATCTCGATCGCGACCGCCGCGATCGCCGGCGCGCTGCTGATCATCATCCAGCCGGTCGAGCCGTCGGTCGGGCGCGAATATATCGGGCGCGTATTCGCGATCTGCGTGCTGGGCGGGCTGGGCAGCCTGCCGGGAACGGTGATCGGGGCGATGCTGCTCGGCATCATGGAGAGCCTGACCGCGACCTTCTACGGTCCGTCCTGGGCGCCGGCGGTCGCGTTCGGATTCCTGCTGCTCACGCTGGCGCTGCGGCCGGCCGGCATCATGGGCCGCTGACGCATGCGGACGCCGGTCTTCATTCTCGTCGCCACAGCCGTCGGCGCCGCGCTGTTTCTCGCCGCGCGCCAGCTCGGCAACGACTACGTGTTCTTCGCCGGCTACACCGTGCTGCAATTCGTCGTGCTCGCGACCGCCTGGAACATCCTCGGCGGCTATTGCGGCTACGTGAATTTCGGCTCCGCCGCGTTCTTCGCGATGGGCGCCTATACCACGGTCGCGATCACCAAATTCCCCGCCTTCGCGAACCGGCATTTGCCGGAATCGCTTGCCGCGATCGCGCAATATCTCAACCACATCCCGATCCCGGTCCTGATGCTGCTCGGCGGCGTCATGGCCGGGCTCGTGGGCCTCGGCACCGGCTATCTGACGCTGCGGCTGCGCGGCGTGTTCTTCGCCATCGCCACGCTCGCGCTCGCGGTCGTGCTGCAGACGCTGATCGTGAACTGGGACTATGTCGGCGGATCGCGCGGCGCCTATGTGATCCGGCCGGCGACGGTGCCGGTCATCGGCAATTATATCGAGTATCTATTCCTGCTGATGCTGGCTTTGGCGGTGATCGCGCTGAGCGCCGCGCGCGGGATCGAGCGCTCGCAACTCGGCTACGGCTTCGCCACCATTCGCGACGACGAACTGGCGGCGGAGGCCTCGGGCGTGCCGACCCTGCGCCTGAAGCTGATCGCGACCACGCTCTCGGGCGCCTTCATGGGCATGGCCGGCGCGCCCTTCCCCTATTACATCGGCTATCTGGAGCCGTCCTCCGCCTTCGGCCTCGCCTATGCGGTCAACGCGATCGCGATGCCGATGATCGGCGGCACCACGAGCTGGGCCGGACCCCTGCTCGGCGCCGTGCTGCTCGGCAGCCTGCAGCAGATCGCGACTGTGACGATCTCCTCCGCCGTCAGCCTGCTGATCGTCGGCCTGCTGCTGGTCGGCTTCGTCATCATCGCGCCGAACGGGATCATCGGCCTGTTCGACCGCTACGTCCTGCACAAGGAGCCGGAAATTCCGCTGCATGACGACGCCGAGGCGAAGACCTCATGAGCGCGCCGCTGCTGCATATCGAGAATCTGGGCAAGCGTTTCGGCGGATTCGTCGCGCTGGAAGGCATCAATCTCGACGTCCGCCAGGGAGAGCGGCTCGGCCTGATCGGTCCGAACGGCTCCGGCAAGAGCACGCTGGTCAATTGCCTGTGCGGCACGCTCGCGCACGAGACCGGCCGCGTCGAGTTCGACGGCAAGCCGATGAACGGCCTTCTTGCGCATGAGCGCACGCATCTCGGCATGGCGCGCAGCTTTCAACTGCCGCGGCCGTTCCACACGCTCACGATCGCGCAGAATATCCGCGTGCCGCTGCTCTATACGGTGAAAGCGCGCGGCGGCGTCGCCTCGTCGGAAGCCGAACTCGACCACCGCTGCCACGAACTGCTCGGGCTGGTCGGTCTCGCGCCCAAGGCGCACCGGCTGCCGCGCGACCTGACGCAGGTGGAAATGCGCAAGCTGGAACTCGCCCGCGCCATGGCGGCGGAGCCCAAGCTGCTGATCGCCGACGAGGCGATGGCCGGATTGTCGGACGCGGAAGTCAAGGACATCGTCTCGCTGCTGATCCGCCTGAACGAGCGCGGCGTCACCATCATCCTGATCGAGCACATCATGACCGCGGTGATGAGCTTCTCCCAGCGCCTGGTCGTGCTCGTCTCCGGGCGCAAGATCGGCGACGGCGACCCGCAGGACGTGATCCGCGATCCGGAAGTCGAGAGGGCGTATCTTGGCCAATAGCATCAGCATCGAAGGCATTGATGCGGGTTATGGCGCCGTGCGCGTGCTCGAGGACGTGTCGATGCGCGTCGACAGCGGCAAGACCGTGGTGCTGCTCGGCACCAACGGCAACGGCAAGAGCACGCTGATCAAGTGCATCATGGGCGTGTGCCGTCCCACCCGCGGGCGGATCGTGGCGGAAATCGACGGACAGACGCACGACCTGATCGGCAAGCAGCCGGAGGAGATCGTCGATCTCGGCATCGCGCTCGTTCCGGAAGGCCGCCGGCTGTTTCCGCGCCTGACCGTGGAGGAAAACCTTCTGCTCGGCGCATTCCGCAAGACCGCCCGCGCGCAGAAGGACAAGAACCTGGATTTCTGCTTCCAGACCTTTCCGCGCCTGGCCGAGCGGCGCCGGCAGCTCGCCGGCTCGATGAGCGGCGGCGAACAGCAGATGCTGGCGCTGGCGCGCGCGCTGATGCTGGCGCCGAAAATCCTGCTCATCGACGAGCCGTCGGTCGGCCTCGCGCCGGTTCTCGTCAGCCGCACGATCGACGCCATCCGCGACCTGAAATCGAAGTACCAGCTCACCGTGCTGATGGCGGAGCAGAATTTCAACCAGGCGATCCGCATCGCGGATTCCGGCTACGTCATCGTGCATGGGCGCATCGAGTTCGAAGGCAGGTCGGCCGACGAACTCAACAACAACGACCTGATCCGCAAATTCTATCTCGGGCTGTAGCGGCCCGCGTCGGACCCGGCGGCCGGCGGCAAAATTCTGGACACGCCGGACGCGGGCGATAAGCTGAGCGCAATCATGCCTGCGGCCCGAACCGCAGAGGCAACCCGGAGGAACCCGCCATGCCGCTGTCCTTCATGGAACACTTCCTGCTGCAGGCCGAGGACATCGAAAAGACCAAGAACTGGTATGTCGAGGTGCTCGGTTTCCGGGTCGGCCCGCATCCCGATTTCAAGTTCCCCGTCTATTGGCTTTATCTCGGCGACCGCGACGTGCTGCATCTGACGCAGGGCGGCGCCAATGTCAGCAACAACCGGATGACCTATCTCGGCCAGCAATCGCAGGCGGTGCAGGGCACCGGCGTCATCGATCACGTCGCGTTCCGCGCCACCGGCCTGGAGGAGATGATCGCGCATCTGCAGAAGCTGAATGTGCCGTTCAAGGAACGCCAGGTCGACGATCAGGGGCTGTACCAGCTGTTCGTGTTCGATCCCAACGGCGTGAAGGTGGAGCTGAACTTCGCCAATTCGGAAGTGAAGGGCCGCAAGGCCGGCGTGATGGCCTCCGAACTCGCGGACGCGGCGCCGAATTGACGCAACGACTTCCGCCGAAAAGATACTTTGAGGCTGGAGAATCATGCCCCGCCGGATCGTCGACATATCCGTCCCGCTGGAGAACGATGTGGCCGCCGATCCGCCGGGCTACGGTCCGAGCATCGAATATCTCGACCACCGGCACACCGCGCCGGACGTGGTGAAGTTCTTTCCGGGCCTGAAAATCGAGGACCTGCCGGACGGCGAAGGCTGGGCGATCGAGTGGGTCAGGCTCTCCACGCATTGCACCACGCATCTCGATGCGCCGTGGCATTTCGCCTCCACCATGAACGGCGGCAAGCGCGCGATCACGATCGACGAGGTGCCGCTGGAATGGTGCTTCAATCCCGGCGTGAAGCTCGATTTCCGGCATTTCCCCGACGGCTATGTCGCGACCGCCGGTGACGTCGAGGCGGAGTTCGCGCGCATCGGGCACACGCTGTCCCCGCTCGACATTGTCGTGGTCAATACCGCGGCCGGCACAGCCTATGGCCAGCCCGATTACGTCTCGCGCGGCTGCGGCATGGGCCGCGAGGCGACCTTGTGGCTGCTGCAACGGGGCGTGCGCGTCACCGGTACCGACGGCTGGAGCTGGGATGCCCCGTTCGTGCACACCAAGGAGAAATATGCCGCGACCCGCGATCCCCGGCTGATCTGGGAAGGCCACCGGGCCGGCCGCGAGATCGGCTATTGCCATATCGAGAAGCTGCACAACCTGGAAGCGCTCCCCGCCACCGGATTCACGGTGAGCTGCTTCCCGGTCAAGGTGCGCGGCGGCTCGGCCGGCTGGACGCGGGCGGTCGCGATCGTCGATTGAGGCGCGATGGGCGGACGTGGGCAGCAAGCGGCTTGACGCTCGGACCACCCGCCCGGTTAAAGTCGTGCCAATGCAGGCGCGCGGCGCCGCCGTCCCGGGAGAGAACCATGCCCTATGTCACCGAATCCAACCTCACCGATCTCGCGGTCGAGCGCTGGAGCAACATTCCGGATCCCCGACTGCGCCAGGTGATGATGGCCGCGATCAAGCATCTGCACGCCTTCGTGCGCGAGGTGGAGCCGACGCCGCAGGAATGGTTCGCCGCCATCGACTGGCTGACGCGCACCGGCAAGATGTGCGACGACAAGCGGCAGGAATTCATCCTCGCCTCCGACGTCATGGGCGTGAGCATGCTGGTCGACGCGATCAACAACCGCATGGCGACCGGCGCGACGCCCTCGACGGTGGAAGGGCCGTTTCACATCCCGCATTCCGACGAATTCGCGCATGGCGCCGACATGGCCAGGGGCGCGCCCGGCATTCCCTGCATCATTACCGGCACGGTGCGCGATCTCGACGGCAAGCCGGTCGGCAATGCCATGCTCGACCTGTGGCAGACCGACGGCGAAGGTCTGTACGAGGCGCAGATCGGCAAGGACCAGTATATGCGCGGCGTCTATCACGCGCGTGCGGACGGCAGCTACAATGTGCGCACCGTGGCGCCGATCGGCTACACGATCCCGATGGACGGCCCGGTCGGCGAATTGATGGGCCGGACCAAGATCAGCCACATGCGCCCCGCGCATATTCACTTCGCGGTCTCGGCGCCCGGCTACAAGACGGTGATCACGCATCTCTTCCAGCGCGGCGGCGACTATATCGAGACCGACGTCGTGTTCGGCGTGAAGGAGCCGCTGATCGTGGATTTCGTGAAGAAGGATGCCGGCAAGGCTTCGAGCGGCGAGACGCTCGCGACGCCCTTCTACGAAATCAAATACGACTTCGTGCTGGTGAAGGCCGCGAAGGCGCAGCAGGCGGCGTGAGGCGGCGTTGCACGGCTGTCTGCCGGCGGGCATGAGCGGCCCGAGACATAGGTGACATCCCGTACCGGACACATGGGTAACACTTTCTGCCACTTTTGGCGGGCGGGAGGTGTAGATGCCGTGGAAAGCGAGTTCGGTGATGGAGGAACGCCTGCGCTTTGTCGCCCGCCTGCTGGACGGGGAGGCGATGACGGACGTCTGCCGGGAGTTCGGGATATCCCGCAAGACCGGCTACAAGATTTTCGACCGCTACAAGGAACACGGGCTCGAGGCCCTGACCGACCGGT
>JBFWWQ010000067.1:0-12478 GCA_050246095.1 Pseudorhodoplanes sp. | reverse complement strand
GTCGGCGGCCAGCTCTTCCGGTCGTCCAGAAAACTTGATCTCGCCGCTCTGAAGCACGTAACCTTTCTCGCAGAGATCGAGGGCCTCTCCGACCCTTTGCTCGACGAGCAAGACCGCGAGCGACGACTCGCGGTGCAGCAGCTTGATGCAGGCGAAAATCTCATCGACGATCGCCGGTGCCAGTCCCATCGAGGGTTCGTCGAGCAGCAGAAGCCGCGGCTTGCCGGCAAGCGCGCGCGCGATGGCAACCATCTGCTGCTCACCGCCGGACAAGGTGCCTGCCAGTTGATGGCGACGCTCCGCGAGGCGGGGAAACAGGCCGAAAATCATGCTCAGCGTTGCAGGATCCGACGCGCGCTTCTCGCTCGCGTAGAAGCCCACCTCGATATTCTCGATGACCGACATCGACTTGAAGACATGCCGGCCCTCGGGCACATGGCCGATTCCCAGCCGCGCCCGCTCGTGGGTCGCGAACGGCGCAAGGTCCTTGCCCTGGTAGAGGACCGCGCCGGTCGCCAGCGGCACCGTTCCGCAGATCGCCTTGAACAGCGTGGACTTGCCCGCGCCATTGGCGCCGACCAGGGCCACGAAGCCGGAATCGGGCACCGCGACGCTCACATGGGACAGCGCGGTCAGGCCACCGTAGCGGACGGTGATGTCGGTGAGATCAAGCACGGTTGGCCCATTTCTGCCCGAGATAGGCGACGATCACCTGCCGGTCGCGCAACACCTCCTGCGGCGGCCCGTCCGCGATCAGCGCGCCGTGGTCGAGCACGATCATGCGGTCGACCAGCGTCGCCATCACGCTCATGGTGTGCTCGATGATGACGAGCGTGACACCGATGTCGCGGACGCGGCGCAGCACCTTGACGACCTCGTCCGCCTCCGCCGAGGAGAGCCCTGCCAACGTCTCGTCGAGCAGGAGCACCCGCGGGCTGCCCGCAAGCGCACGGGCAATCTCGATCAGCCTGATCTGGAAAGCAGGCAGCGAGCCGGCGACGCGCTCCAGAGCGGTCGACAGGCCGACGATGCCGGCGATATGGGCCGCGAGCTCACGCGCCTCGGCGATGCTCCGGCCCTTCGCGACCGCGCCCGTCATGATGTTGTCGCGCACGCTCAGCCGCTCGAACACACGCGCGACCTGGAATGTCCGCCCAAGGCCCGCGACGGCCCGCCGATACGGCGGCAGCCCGTCGAGATTGAAGTCGTCGATCGCAATCGTGCCGGCATCGGGCGCCACGAATCCGTTGACGATGTTGAAAACCGTCGTCTTTCCCGCGCCGTTCGGCCCAACGATTCCGGTGATGGAGCCGCGCGCGATCTCGATCGTCACGTCTTGCGCCGCGGTCACGGCGCCAAACGATTTGGATATTCCCGTCAGTTTCAGAATCGCGGGGTCGCTCACGAGCCGGACGCTGGCCGCGCTCGAAACCGGCATGTTCGCGGCGGCCTGCGGCGTTTCCGCCGAGTCGCGGGCGAAAAACCTGTCGCGCAGCCGCCAGTAGATGCCTTCCGGCATGAGCAGCGTCACGACGATGATCGCTGCGCCGTACACAATGCCTTGCAGGCCCGGAATCACATGCCCGAGCTCCGCATGCAGCGTCTCGGCCATCGGCACCAGCAGGGCCGCACCGATCAACGGCCCCCAGACCGATCCCAGGCCGCCGAACATGGCGAAGATGAGCGCGCTCGCGGAGACGAAAACGCCGAAGACCTCGCGCGGCGTCGTGACCAGGAGCACGGTGATGTAAACGCCCCCTGCGGCCGCGGCCAGCGCGCCGCTGAGCATCAGCGAAACGGTTTTCCAGAGCAGCGGATTGACCCCCGCCGCCTGCGCAGCCATCTCGTTCTGCTTCAGGGTCTGCAGGATGAGGCCGGAACGCGAGCGTTCGACCAGCAGCGAGACGACGGCGCACAGCGCCAGCAGGCCGACCGCCACGACCGTATAGCCGAACGGATTGGCAAACTGCATGTACAGGAAAGGATCCTCCCGATGGATCGGGATGGTGATTTCCTGATAGCCCAGCCACTCGAACACGTACATCAGCGACAACGGGTAGGCGAGCATCGCCAGCGCGAAGTAATGTCCGCGCAGCCGGAAGGTCGGAATGCCGATGATCAGTGCGCTCAACGCACCGACGACGAGGGAAAGCGGGAGCCCGATCCAGGGCGTGATGCCGAGCTTGATGAACAGCAGCGTGACCGTATAGGCGCCGACCGCGAAGAAGGCCGAATGGCCGAACGAGATCAGTCCCGTATAGCCGCTGAAAACGTTCCACGCGGTGGCTAGGCTCGCCCAGATCGGAATGCTGGCCAGGATGAGCTGGTAGTACGAGTTCTGAACGAAGAACGCGCCGAACAGATAGAGCGCAAGGATCGCGAGCAGAAAGGCGAACGGGCGGGCGACGGGTTGCCACATGTTATGCGCGCTCCGTCGAGCGGCCCAGCAGCCCGTTGGGTCTGAACAGCAGGATCAGCAGAAAGACGATGAAGATCGTGGCATTCTGAAGCTGCTGCGGAAGCACCAAGGTCGACATCTGCTGGATCACGCCGATGATCAGCCCGCCCCAGAAGGCGCCCAGCACGCTGCCCATGCCGCCCAGCACGACGCCCGCATACATGATGATGATGAACTCACCGCCGACATACGGCTGAAACGGGAAATACGATGCCATCAGGCCGCCCGCGATGGCGGTCATCGCAGCCCCGAGGCCGAATGTGATCTTGTAGACGAAGCCGATATTGACGCCCGAATACCGCGCCGCATCGGGATCGTCGGCGGCCGCGCGAACCGAGCGTCCCAGCGCCGTCCGCGACATGACAAGGACGATCCCGATGGCGATCAGGATGGCGATGAGCGCCGCAATCACCCGCGCCTGGTTCGCAAAGAGCATGACGTCGCCGCCGAACAGGCTCACGATCCAGGCTTCGGTCGAAAGCGGCGTCTTGGCCGATTGCGGCAATGTACCGAACACCACCAGGGCGCCGTTCTGAAGAACGAGCGACAGGCCAAGCGTGATGATCAGCTGCGCGCTGTGCTTGACGTCTTCTCCCATGCCGCGACGTTCGGTTAGGCTGCCGAGGAATGCGGCGTAACAGGCGATCGCAGCGATAAAGAGGAACGGCGCGGCGAGGATTGTCGCCAGAAACGGCGTCCAGGGGCCGAAAATCCCCGGCGCCGTCAGCAGGAGCGCCAGGTAGAAGGTGGCGTACATGCCGAGCATCAGAAACTCGCCTTGAGCGAAATTCACGATGCGCATGACTCCAAAGATCATGCTCAGACCCATGCACATCAGGCCGTAGAGACAGCCGATGGTGAGCGAGACGATCAGGAGCTGAAGGAAATTCTCGACGATCTGCACGCGCGAACTCCTCACCCGATTTCCGGCTGCAGCGTTGCGTAGAGTTCTGCGCGGCGGTCGGCGAGCTGCCTGATCTCGGATTTGATCCGCGTGCGGCGAATGAGGCCGATGTCGAGTTCGCAAACAAGAAGCTCGCCCTTTCGCCGCGACGTTTGCGCATACACGCCGTCGACACTGGTAAAATTATTGTCGATCGGGGCCGCGACGAGCGGCTCGCCCGCGCCGTGGATCGGCCGGTCGACCGGAATTCCAAGTTCGCCGACCAGCGGCGAGACGCAGACATAGGCCTGGCTCTCGATGGCGCGCGCATGCGCGCAATAGCGCACGCGCGACACGCCCCTCTCATCGGTCAGCGAAGGAACGAACAGGACCTCGAGTCCGGATTCCGACAACAGGCGGACGACTTCCGGAAACTGCACGTCGTAGCAGATCGCCATGCCGCAGCGGACGCCGGCGACGTCGAAGACATAGAGGCGGTCGCCCCCGGAAGTGCCGATCGCCTTTTCGGGACGTGTCGGGTGCAGCTTGTCCTGGCGCATCACGCTTCCGTCCGGACGAAAGACGAATCCGGAATTGACCGAGCGGCTGCCTTCCTTGTGCCAATAGGTGGCTCCGACGATCGCAATGCCGGTCTCGGCCGCAAGCGTCGAAAGAACCTGCCGGTATTGCGGCAATAGCGGGGTGAGAACGTCCTCGTAGAGGCTCTGAACGTCCGGGACCTTGCAGGACGCGGCGCGCGCGCTGCTCCACAAAAGGCCGACGCAGAGCAGTTCGGGAAGCAGCAGAACCTGCACTTTCTCGCTCGCGGCGACGGCGGCGAGCTCCCGCATATGTGCGCGGAAATCCTCGATGCCGCGATAGCGGCGAATCTCCGGAGACGACACCGCGACCGTCAACCGCTCGCCCGAAGGCGTTGCGGGACCAGATTGCGCACGGTGATCAGCCGCCATCCGAATGGCCTCCGAGCGTCGAAGGCATCGCCTCCGATCATATTTGTCTCTTGGGTAAATTCTTTCGACTTGCGGGTCAAATGTCAATCGAGTAATTTGACCTATCGGTCAATTTTCCGATGGCGCGGTGCAAACGTCGCCGCGCCGGCAGCGAAAACAGGACGGGCTATTGTGGCAAAATCCGACACTGGATCAGCGTATTGGACGACCTCGGTCAGCGACGTGGTCGACGATGACGTCTATATTCGCGGCTACAGCCTCGGCGCGCTGATCGGCCGGCTGCCCTTCTCGGCGGTCAGCTTTCTGCTGATCCGCGGCAGGATGCCGACGCCGGGAGAGTCGCGCATGATCGATGCGCTGCTCTGCTCCGTCCTCGATTATTCATTGTACAAGCCGGGTACGATCGCGGCCCGCTATTGCGTTTCAGCCAATCCGCAGATGGTGCCGGGACTCGCCACCGCGGTTCTCGCGGTCGGCGAATATACGCTTTCGCCGGAAGATGCCGGACGCTTCGTTCATGACGGCTACGCGGTCTTTCAGGCGAGCGGCGCCAAGCTTGAAGACTTCATGAATGCCTGGATCGCGGATCTGCGCAAAGCCAAGGCGCGGATTCCCGGTTTCGGCCATCCCAATTTCCGCTTCGTCGACCCTCGCGCGCAGAAGCTAAAGGAGATTGCCGTCGAAACCGGCGTGTGGGGCGAAAAGTGTGAATGGTACGAGGCCTGCCACCGCGCATTCTGCACAGCCGTCGGCAAGCCCGATATTGTGATCAACGAGGTCGGCATGATGGCCGCCATCCTCGCGCAAATGGGTTTTGCGCCGCCCGAGATGGCGGGCATCGCGATCATGTCGAGCCTTCCCGGCGTGATCGCCCACATCTCGGAAGAATTGCAGTCGAAGAAGCGCATCAGGATCGTCCCCGACGAAATCGCATCCTATTCCCGCGCACGCCACGATCTCGGCCAGGCCCTGGCCAGAGCGGGCTGGGCTTCCAAGTCGTAGCGCAAGCGCAGCACTCCCCGTCGTCGGCAGAGCAAGGAGACGAAGATGCGGCCCTCTCTTTCTGAAATATTCGGAATCGAGGTGCCGATTTTCGCCTTCTCGCATTGCCGCGACGTCGTCGTGGAAGTGACGCGCGCGGGCGGCATGGGCGTTCTCGGCGCGGCATGGATGACGACGGAGGAGCTTGAAGCCTCGCTCAAGTGGATCGACGAGCGCGTAGGGAAGAAGCCCTACGGCGTGGACGTGGTCTTTCCGGGCACTTTCGCCGATGTCGACGGCATGGACTATGTGGGGCTGCTTCCCGAGCAACAGGTGGCGTTCATCCGGCAGATGCTCGAGCGCGCGGGCGTCGCGCCGCTTCCCGCCGACCAGCTTGACGAGTTCATGCGGGAGACGGCCGCGAAGATGGCCATGACTCCGCAAAAGAGCGAACGATGCCTTGAGGTATGCCTGGCGCATCCGGTCAAATTCATCGTCGGCGCGATGGGGGTCCCGCCGCAGCGGGTCATCGACGCCGTTCACAGCAAGGGCATTCCCATCGGGGCGCTGGTCGGCAACGTCAAGCATGCGATCAGGCAGCGCGATGCCGGCATCGATGTGATCATTGCGCAAGGCGCGGAAGCCGGCGGACATACCGGCAATATCTCCTCGCTCGTGCTTTGGCCGCAGGTCGTCGATGCGGTCGCGCCCCTCCCCGTGCTCGCGGCCGGCGGGATCGGCCGTGGCCGCCAGATCGCGGCCGCCCTGGCAACGGGTGCCGCCGGGGTCTGGATGGGATCGATCTGGCTCGGGACCGTCGAGAGCGAGCTTTCGCCGGAAATGCGGCAGCAGCTCTACAAGGCCAGTTCCGAGGATGCCGTCATCAGCTATTCGATGAGCGGCAAGCGCAACCGCATGCTGCGCTCAAAATATACCGAGGCCTGGGAGCAGCCCGACGCGCCCGAGACTCTCACATTCCCGCTGCAGTCGATCCTGTCCGGCGAACCCTTCCGGCGCGCCGAACGATCGCGCCGCCTCGAATACTGGACCTACTCCGTCGGCCAGATCGTCGGCGAGATGAACGAGGAAACGACCGTCAGGCAGGTATTCTCGAATCTGCTCAACGAATATCTCGAGGCCGCCGAAATGGCGGGAGCGCTCGTGCCGCAAGCGTGAGCAGGCCGTCTCGAGATCGACGCCAGATCTCGCTTGAAGTAACAGAGGCATCCGAATGGCAACCAACGCAGAACTTCTGGACCGCCGCAACGCCGCCGTCGTGCGCGGCGTCGGCCACACGACCCCGATCTCGGCGCATCGGGCGAGCAATGCCGAATTATGGGACGTGGAGGGAAAGCGATACGTTGATTTTGCCGGCGGCATCGCGGTGGTGAATACCGGGCATTGCCATCCGAAGGTCATCGCCGCCGTTCAGGAGCAGATGTCGCGCTTCACGCATACCTGCTTTCAGGTCGTGATGTACGAGCCCTATATCGCGCTGGCGGAAAAGCTGAACGCCATCGCGCCTGTGCCCGGACCCTTGAAGACGGCACTGTTCACGACGGGCGCCGAAGCCACCGAGAATGCCGTCAAGATTGCCCGCGCCGCCACGGGACGGTGCGGAATCATCGCCTTCACCGGCGGATTTCACGGCCGCACGGTGCTCGCCTCCGCATTGACCGGCAAGGTCGCACCCTACAAGAAAGATTTCGGGCCGCCGCTGCCGAACGTCTGGCACGTGCCGTTCCCGACGCCGCAAAGCGGCGTCGAGACGAGCGATGCTCTCCAGTATCTCGATTTCATCTTCAAGGCGGACTGTGCGCCCTCCTCCATTGCGGCGATCATTATCGAGCCGGTTCAGGGCGAAGGCGGGTTTCATCAGGCACCCGCGGATCTGATGCGCGGACTGCGCAGCATCTGCGACACGCACGGCATCGTATTGATTGCCGACGAAGTGCAGACCGGATTCGGGCGGACCGGAAAGATGTTCGCGATGGAGCATTACGACGTCGCGCCGGACATCGTTTGCGTGGCGAAAAGCCTGGCGGGCGGCTTCCCGCTCTCGGGCGTCGTTGGCAAGGCCGCGATCATGGATACCGCCGATCCGGGCGGTCTCGGCGGCACTTACGCCGGAAACCCGCTCGCCTGTGCGGCCGCGCTCGCAGTCCTCGACGTGATCGAGGAGGAAGGTCTCCTTCGACGCGCCGAGGCGATCGGCGATCTTCTGAAGAGCCGGCTCGAGCGCATCAGGGTCCGCAACGATGTGGTCGCCATCGCCGACATCCGCGGCCCGGGCGCGATGGTCGCCTTCGACATTGTGAAGGACCGCAACGGGCGCGAGCCGGATGCGGAAACGACCAAGCGCGTGATCCGCCGCGCCTACGAGAACGGCCTGGTGCTTCTGTCGTGCGGCACCAGCGCCAATACCATTCGTATCCTGGTGCCGCTCACGGTCGACGACCACACCCTCTCCGAGGGGCTGGCCATTCTCGAATCGGCTCTCCTGTCCTGATTGGCGGCAAATCTCATACCGCGACGGCTGCTGCGGCTTCGCTCTCCATTGCGCCCGCTCTCATTCCGGAAATACGGCTTTTCGCAATGCCTCAGCGTATTTCGCGAAATGCTTCGATTCCCGGAACGGCAAATGCGTCGCCAACTCGGAAAACATTTATGAAGTTCACACCATAGGAGCAGATCAAAACTTGCTCCAGCTTGTATCCTATGGAGCATATTACAAGGAAACAGGTGCGCCGAGCGGCTTGCCTTCGAGCGCGTGGCGCATCTCCTCGCTGGCCCGCTCGCGCAAGGCGATCGTGGATTCGTCGGAAAGCCAGGCGATGTGCGGAGACAGCAGGATGCGCGGCTCGCCCATGAACGGATGATCGGCGGGCAGCGGCTCTTGGACAAAGGTATCGAGAGCCGCGCAGCGCAGCGCGCCGCGGCCAATCGCGTCGAGCAGCGCCGCCTCGTCGACGATGCCGCCACGGCTGACATTGATCACGATGGCGCTTGGCTTGAGCCGGCTCAGCTCTTTGTCGCCGATCATCCCGCGCGTCTCCGGCGTGAGCGGCACATGCACCGACAGTATGTCGGCGGCGGCAAGCAACTCATCAAGCGACGACGTGAACTCGAAGCCCTGGGCACGCTCATCGGACGTCGGCGCGGTCCAAGGGTCGAAGACGGCGACACGGCCGAACAATGCTCGAGCCCGAAGCGCAACCGCGCGACCAATCAGACCAAAGCCGACGAGAGCGAGGCAAAGGCGGGAGATACGCGGCAGGCGGGGCATAGCGCCGCGCCGCCACTGTGCGGTCCGCACGCGACGATCCCATGCGATGAGATCGCGGCTTTGCGCCAACGCGCAGGCGATCGTGTGCTCCGCGACCTCGTCGATGCAGTAGTCGCGCACAATGCCGACGACAATGCCGAGATCTCTCGCAGCGGCAACATCGATATTGTCATAGCCGATACCGTAACGCACCACGGCCCTGCATTTCGGCATTGCCCTCAGTCTCGCACCGGTCAGGCGCTCGCCGGTGCCGAGCAAGACCCCCGTCACCTCCGCCCAGATCGGGCTTTCGGCGGGCAGGTTATTGCCGTCGATAACCCGCGCGCCAACCGCCGCCAGCACCTTCTGTTCGATCAAGAGATCGGGAAATGCATGCCCGAATGCGAGCACAATGCGATGGCTGTCACCTGTGCCGCCCGGATGCATCATCACACGCTAGAAGCTGCCGGCGGTCCAGCCGCCATCGACGAAAAGCGTGTGGCCGGTCACAAAATCCGACGCTTCGCTCGCGAGAAAGAGTGCCGGGCCGACGATATCGCGGGGTTCGGCGAAACGGCCGAGGCGGATATGCGCAAGCATGCGCTGCGCGCGCTCGGGATTATTGGTCATGGACGATGATGTGGAATGGGTGAGCGTGGCGGTCGGGGCCAGTGCGTTCACGCGCACGCCATGCGGCGCCCATTCGGTCGAAAGCGCCGCGGTCAGGCGCGAGATTCCGGCCTTGGCGGCGCCATATGCCGCCTTGCCGATGTCGCTGGTCTGCGCCCAGGTCGAGCTCAGGTTCACGATCTTCCCGTATCCGCGAGCGATCATCAGCGGCGCGATCTCGCGACAGCAGAAGAACGTACCTTTCAGGTGCACGTCGATGAGCCGATCCCACTCTTCCTCGGTCGTATCGAGAGCGGGTCTTGTGTGACCCAAACCGGCATTATTGACGAGCACGAGACCCTCACCGTGCTCCAGACGACCAATCGCCGCGGCCAGCGCCTTGATATCGTCGAGGCGTGCCATGTCGGCCGGCACGACGTCGGCCGTGCCACCGATCGCCTCGATCTGTCGCTGCACTTCTTCGAGCTTCTCACGTCGCCGGCTTGATAGGACGATGCGCGCGCCGGCCTCCGCAAAGGCCAGCGCGAAGGCACGGCCGAGGCCTTCGCTGGCGCCCGTGACAATAGCAAGCCGATTGTCCAGCCGAAACGAGGGCAATCCGGAGCGAGGACCGCTCGTCATCGCGTCATATTCTCGGTATCTCGATCGTCAGCGTGTGCGCCCGGTCGTTGTATCAAGCGGATGCACGGTGTTCACGAGCCGCTCGTCGAACGGATAGGTCGTGTAGATGTCGCATCCACCCTTTATGACGATATGATTGTTCTCAAGCCTTATGCCACCGACTCCCGGCTTGCCGGCATAAGGCTCGAGGTTGAACACCATGCCCTCCTTCAGCACGATCGGCGCGTCCTTCGAGGCAGGGCTGAAATATGGCGCCTCCCAGGGATTAACCCCCGCACCGTGACCCAGGCTGTCGAGCACATAGGGATCAGCCTGCGCAAACACGTCGGCGTTGGTTGCACCGGGCTTCACTGCGCCGCCAGCGTTAAATAATGCATCGTAGCATTTCTGGTGCAGATCTTTCATTTCCGGGGTCGGCTTGACGTTGCCGCAGACCCAAGTGCGCGTGAGATCGCCCCAATAGCCGTTATATCCTGCACCGATATCGAGGATCACGAGATCGCCGTTGCGGATGATGCGATCAGACGTGAAACGGCGATAAGGAGCCGTATAGGGCCCGGAGCAGACGATGTTGGAGCATTGCGTCCATTCGCTGCCCATAGCAGTCATTGTGTGCCAAGCCACCGCAAGCACCTCGCACTCACGCACGCCCGGACGAAGGAATTCGAGCGCCTTGTCGAGGGCGGCCTCCGTGATGGCATTGGCAATCTTCAGGCAGGCGATTTCGTCCTGCGTCTTGATCTCCTTCGCGCGCATCAGAATGCTCTGATACCCGTCGACAAATTCGGTATTCGGGAATGTCTCGCGGATCGCGCGCTCCATGTTCAGATCCCAGATATCGATGCCGACCCGCTTGCCTTTGAGCGAACCGACGAGACCCTCGACCTGCTCGGCCCAGCGGCGCATGCCGATCGGCTCGCGAAAATTGGCACGCGGCCGGATCTGATCCGGGCTCAGCCACGGCATTCGCAACCGGCAATGCTCGTAATCCATGGTCCACAGAATTGGATCGTGCCCCTTGGCGAGCACGACCACCGCATTGCCCATGATGAAGGCCGGCCCGAGATGATGGCGATAGCCCATCAGATAGCGCGCATCCTCCGTCCGGAAGATAAAAAGGGCGTCGACATCGGATTGCGCCAGCACGTCCTTCGCGCGCTGCAAACGCTCTCGCAGCATGCGTTGCGGGTCAAACCGCGCCTCCCAGTCAACCGGAATCAGGCCAATGTCCGACATTCTTGCCTCCCTGATCTCAAATATCAAATATGATATTTGATTTGTGCGGTCAACGAGAATTACCGGCCCTGTCATGCTCAGCATGCAGGGCAGTAATATTTATGGAGCGACTTTTCAGAGCGCGGCTATCGAACCGGCGCTTACGGCGACGGTTATGGTGATTACTCGATCACTCGCGTTCCACCATCTTCGAGGCACCGAAGGCGCGCATCGCTAGACGCGCGGGCCGGTGCAGGTGCTCACGGACGATCCGTTTGATCGCCACCTGGTTGCCCTCGCGCACCGCCTTGAGAAGCTGATAATGCTCAGCCTGCGCCGCGGCGAGATGCTCCGCGTTTTCCAGGTAAGTCCTGCTGTAAGGCCGCATCTGGCCGCGCAATACGCGGATCATCTGCGACAGATGCGGTAGCTGCGCCAGCAGGTTGAGTTCGTCGTGAAACCGGCCATGCAGTTCATGCCATTTTTCCGACCCGATATCGATCTTGTCCATCTTGGCCAGAATGGCTTCCAGCAGCCGTATATTCTTCTCGTCAGCATGACGGGATGCCTCGCTCGCCGCCAAAAGCTCGAGTGGAAAACGGATCAGGTACAGTTCGCGCACTTCGTTCTGTGACAATTCACGCACGATTGCGCCGCGATGGACCCGGAATTCGACCAGCCCCTCGGTTTCGAGATTGCGCAGCGCCTCGCGCACCGGCACGGAACTGACATTGTATTCCTCCGCGAGGTCGGCGATGTTCAGACGCGAACCCGGCGGAAACTCGCCCCGGTATATGCCGTCGCGCAGGCGCGCGACCACAATCTGCGTGAGACTGCGATAGTCATTGGCAAGTTTATTCATCGCGCTCGTCTCAGACACAGAAACTCCATTCCACCATTGATCGAACCCAGCGTGGGCCTTGCGTATCCATGCACGCAAACCTTGACTGACGGCCAACCACTCAGCATGTGCCGTGATATCCGGCGATGGACTTGGATAGGCAAATCAACCGTCAGTGATGGGCCGAATGGCCACGGATGCATGATTTCAACACGACACCTAGGAATATTATATATGATCCCAACCTGCAACCTGTGCGTGGACTGTATCCCCACTGAACGTAAAGGATTATTTCATGACCAAAAGGCTCACGGCCATCATCACCGGCGCTGCCAGCGGGATCGGTCGGGCCACCGCCGAGAGGATGGCGAAACGGGGCTTTCGGCTTGCGCTGCTTGATCGATCCGCAGATGGACTGAAGCAAACAGCGGCAATATGCGGCCAAGCCGACACCGCCGCTTTCGTTTGCGATGTCACGGATGAGTCCGCGGTTGCTCTCGCTGTGGGACAGATTCGCAAGCGCTTTGGCGAGATCGATATTCTTGTCAATTGTGCGGGTATCGCTCGCTACGCGCCCTTTGCCGAACTGACGACAGGCGACTGGCGCAGCATG
>JBFWWQ010000066.1:0-12719 GCA_050246095.1 Pseudorhodoplanes sp. | reverse complement strand
CAGCGCCCCGGCGATGACACTACCATGTGCTATTCCGCCGCGAGCCGCACCTCGGGCGCGGCCGCGCGCACCTCGGCGTCGACCTTGTCCTCGAACTTCACGAAATTGTCCTGGAACATCTTCACCAGCCAGCGCGCGGTGGCGTCGAACGCGGCTTTGTCCTTCCAGGTCTTCATCGGGTAGAGCAGATGCGGCTCGACGCCGGGGACCGAGGTCGGCACCGAAAAGCCGAAATAAGGGTCGGTGCGGTAGGACGCGCCCTTCAGCGAGCCGTCGAGCGCGGCGGTGACCAGCGCGCGTGTCGCCTTGATCGGCATGCGCCGGCCCTCGCCGTATTTGCCGCCGGTCCAGCCGGAATTGACCAGCCAGCAATCGACCTGGTGCGCGGTGATGTATTTGCGGAACAGATTGCCGTACTCCGCCGGCGGACGCGGCAGGAACGGCGCGCCGAAGCAGGTGGAGAATTCCGGCACGACGCCGACAAGGCCCTTCTCGGTGCCCGCGACCTTCGCGGTATAGCCGGACAGGAAGTGGTACATCGCCTGCGCCGGCGTGAGCTTGGCGATCGGCGGCATCACGCCGAAGGCGTCGGCGGTGAGGAAGATCACGTTCTTCGGATGCCCGGCGCGCCCGCTGCGCGAGGCGTTGGGGATCGAATCCAGCGGATAGGCCGAGCGCGTATTCTCGGTCCTGGAAATGTCGGTGTAGTCGGGCACGCGCGTGAGCGGGTCGAACACGACGTTTTCCAGCACCGCGCCGAAGCGGTTGGTGGCGTCCCAGATCTGCGGCTCGGCTTCCTGCGAGAGGTTCACGCATTTGGCGTAGCAGCCGCCCTCGAAATTGAAGATGCCGTCGGGCCCCCAGCCGGTCTCGTCGTCGCCGATCAGGATGCGGTTGGGATCGGCCGAGAGCGTGGTCTTGCCGGTGCCCGAGAGCCCGAAGAACAAAGCCGAGTCGCCGCCGTGTCCGACATTGGCCGAGCAATGCATCGGCATCACGCCCTGCGCGGGCAGATAGAAGTTCAGCGTGGTGAAGACCGACTTCTTCATCTCGCCGGCATAGGAGGAGCCGCAGATCAGCACGATCTTGCGGGTGAAATCGATCGCCACCATCGTGTCGGAGCCTTCGCGCCCGCCGTGGCGCCTGGCGTCCGGCTTGAACGAGGGCAGGTCGAGGATGGTCATTTCCGGCGTGAAGGTCTCGACCTCGAACTGGTTCGGCCGGATCAGCAGGGTGCGGATGAACAGCGAGTGCCAGGCGAGCTCGTTGAACACGCGCACCCTGATGCGATAGGTCGGATCGGCGCCGCCATAGAGATCCTGCGCGAACAGCTTCCTGCTGCGGCAATGCGCCAGCATGTCCTGCAGCAGATTCTCGAAATGCTCCTTCGAGAGCTTGCGGTTGCCGTCCCACCACACGCTCTTCTCGGTGAGCGCGTCGACCACCGTGTGCTTGTCCTTGGGCGAACGGCCGGTATGGTGGCCGGTTTCCGCGCACAGCGCGCCGCCCGCCACGATGCTGGCTTCGCCGGACGCGACGGCGTGCTCATAGAGCGGCGCCTCGGTGAGATTCCAGTGAATCGCCGCGACGTCCTTGAGCCCGAATTTTTCGGCGCCGAACGCCTTGTTCCACACGCCCGTCTGCTGCACGAAACGACCTCCCGAAACACGCTGTCGGGCCGGCACCGGCGGCGCCGACCGCATTATTTTCCTGCAATCCCGGCATTGGACGGCCGGCCCCTGGCGATGCGCGCCGTCATAGTCCGCGGACCGACCCATGCCAAGCATTTTGACGGCAATCGGTTTCCGGGTGCGGCGCCTTGCGCTGCATCAAATTGCGCCAGATGCCGGGCCGGAAATGGTAAATCAGCGCCGGGCGCGGGCGGCGTCCGCCAGTTGTTTCAGCGTCAGGCGCAACTCGCCGGGCGTGCGCAGGGCGGCCGGAAACGGCAGCCGCAGCGCCTGCCGTCCGGATTGCAGGTCGAGGCCCTCCGGGTCGCAGCCGACGCAGCGCCATTCGCCTCCGGGTGCGCCCAGAAGCCGCGTGGCATACAGCGCCAGCGCTTCGGCATGGTCCTCGTTCATGTGCGCGGCGGCGCCGGCTTCCGCTTCCTTGAGCGCGTCGGCGCCGGTCACGTCGGTGAGGACGGCGGCGGGCGCGAGGTCGACGATGCGTCCGAAGCCCGCGACCAGATGCGCGCCGGTCAGCTCCAGGCGATAGAAGGCGAAGTCGGCGAAGCCGACAAACATGTTAGCGTCCGGGTGGCGCGCCAGGTAGCGCTGCCGGTCGTGCGCCGCGGACGTCGCCGCGGCGCGGCCCACCAGCATCACGCGCGCGCCCTGCAGCGGATCGCCTTCCTTGCGCTCGTCGAGCATCAGCGAGACGCGCGCGTCGGCGAGCAGGTTGCGGGTATGGATGGCCAGCCGCGACAGCAGCAGCAGCGGCGCGCCGTCGAAGGCGGTGGCGACATTGACCAGCGAGCAATAGGGGTCGCCGGAGCCCGGCATCAGGGTGGCGAGCGCGCCGGTGCGCGCCTCGCGCAGCAGCTTCTTGGTGGCGGCAACGGGATCGAATCCGGGATCGTTCCGCATGGTCAGGCCTTCGGCCACAGAATCATCTGCGTGCAGCGGAAATGCGCGATCGCATGCTCCGCGCCCTCGCGCCGCACCACCGCGTCCCATACCTGCGTGGTGCGGCCCCTGTGCAGCGGCTGCGCGCGGCAGATGACATTTCCTTCGCGCGCGGTGCCGAGGAAGTTGCTCTTCAGCTCGATCGTGGTGAAGCCCGACGCGCCTTCGGGCAAACTGCGCACCGTGCCGTAGCCGCAGCAGGTATCGGCGAGCGAGACGATCGAGCCGGCATGCAGGAAGCCGTTCCAGGCCTCCAGCGCGGTGCGCACCGCCATCGTCGCCACCACCTCGTGCGGCTCGACCGAAAGAAAGCGCATGCCGAGATGCCCCGGCAGATAGGCTTCGCCGGCGGCATTCCATTCGGCCAGGGTCTGCGGTCGCTTCATGGGTGGTGGCTCCCCGGCATTCCGCCTCGCATTAACCACGTCGCGGCATGGCGCTGCCTGCGTTTTACCGGTAAAGTGCTTGAATCGGGCCTGGAATCACATAGTTGGTCCGGAATAGTCACATTTCAGCCCAGCTTGCTGGGTTTCACAGCCTCCGGGGTTACCGGACGGGAACAAAGAATGCCGACCATCGCGCTCGTGGACGATGACCGCAATATCCTGACCTCCGTGTCGATCGCACTGGAGGCGGAAGGTTATCGGATCAACACCTATACCGACGGTGCCTCGGCGCTCGACGGTTTCAAGTCGTCGCCGCCGGATCTGGCGATCCTCGACATCAAGATGCCGCGCATGGACGGCATGGAGCTTTTGCGCCGCGTGCGCCAGAAGACCGACATGCCGGTGATCTTCCTCACCTCCAAGGACGAGGAGATCGACGAATTGTTCGGCCTCAAGATGGGCGCCGACGATTTCATCCGCAAACCGTTCTCGCAGCGGCTCCTGGTCGAGCGCGTGAAGGCGGTGCTGCGGCGCGGCGCGCCGAAGGACGGCACGGTCACCAAGGAGATCGATACCGCCAAGGTGCTGGAGCGCGGCTCGCTGCGCATGGACCCGGAGCGGCATACCTGCACCTGGAAGAGCGAGCCGGTGACGCTGACCGTCACCGAGTTCCTGATCCTGCAGGCGCTGGCGGCGCGGCCCGGCGTGGTCAAGAGCCGCAACGCGCTGATGGACGCGGCCTATGACGACCAGGTCTATGTCGACGACCGCACCATCGACAGCCACATCAAGCGGCTGCGCAAGAAGTTCAAGGTCGTCGACGACGACTTCGAGATGATCGAGACCCTCTACGGCGTGGGCTATCGCTTCAAGGAATAGGCGGTCTGACGCCCGCCCCGCGATCGGCTAGGATGGCGCGCATGCGGATATTCGTCGGGCGGACGCCTTAACCGTGCTGGATCGGACCAGGGACATCGTCGCGAAACTCGCGGGGACCGAGCGCGCCGGGCAGGGCGCGCCGGAACGCCGCAACCTGCGCGACGTGATGCTCGGGCCCTGGCGCTTCCTGTTCAGCGTCGCGTTTTCCAGCCTGACCCGCCGCATCGTGTTCCTGAACGTCGCCGGGCTGCTCGCGCTCGTGATCGGCATCATGTACCTGTCGCAGTTCCGCGCCGGCCTGATCGATGCGCGCGTGCGCAGCCTGCAGGTGCAGGCCGACATCATCGCCGGCGCCATCGCCGCTTCCGCGATCGTGGAAACCGACAGCATCACCATCGATCCCGACAAGCTGCTCGAGCTGCAGCCGGGCGAATCCTACGGGCCGCCCGACGATTTTCTCTCGGCGCTGGAATTCCCGATCAATCCCGAGCGCGTGGCCCCGGTGCTGCGCCGGCTGATCTCGCCGACCAACACGCGCGCGCGCATCTACGACCGCGACGGCACGCTGCTGCTCGACAGCCGCAATCTCTACGGCCGCGGCGACGTGCTGCGCTTCGACCTGCCGGCGCCGGAAGCGCCCAAGCCCAGTTTCCTGGAGCGGCAATACAATTCGGTGCGCAAGTGGCTCGCGCGCGGCGACCTTCCGATCTATCAGGAACTCGGGCCGGCCAACGGCAAGGGCTATCCGGAAGTCGATCAGGCGCTCGACGGACAGAAGGCGAGCGCCGTGCGCATCAACCAGCGCGGCGAGGTGATCGTCTCGGTGGCGACGCCGGTGCAGCGCTTCCGCGCGGTGCGCGGCGCGCTGCTGCTCTCGACGCAGGGCGCCGACATCGACCAGATGGTGGAAGCCGAGCGGCTGGCGATCTTCAAGGTGTTCCTGGTCGCGGCCGCGGTCATGGTGGTGCTCTCGATGCTGCTTGCGGGCACCATCGCGGGCCCGGTACGGCGGCTCGCGGAGGGCGCCGAGCGGGTGCGGCGGCGCATCCGCTCGCGCGTGGAAATCCCCGATCTCACCGGCCGCGGCGACGAACTCGGCCATCTCTCGCGCACCATGCGCGACATGACCAACGCGCTGTACAGCCGCATCGAGGCGATCGAAAGCTTCGCCGCCGACGTCTCGCACGAGCTGAAGAATCCGCTGACCTCGCTGCGCTCGGCGGTGGAGACGCTGCCGCTGGCCAAGACCAAGGAGAGCCAGGAGCGCCTGCTCGCCGTGATCCAGCACGACGTGAAGCGGCTCGACCGGCTGATCACCGACATTTCCGACGCCAGCCGGCTCGATGCCGAATTGCAGCGGCAGGAAGCGGCGCCGGTCGATCTCACGCATCTGCTCACCACGCTGGTCGCGACCGCCAACGAGGTCCGCCACGACGACGGCGTGCGGGCGACGCTCGCCTTCGAGGGCGGCGGCCGCAATTCCTTCATCGTGCCGGGCCACGATTCGCGCATCGGCCAGGTGATCGACAACCTGATCAACAATGCCCGCTCGTTCTCTCCGCCCGGCGGCACCGTGCGCGTGACCTGCCGCCGGCTGAAGGACGAGGTCGAGGTGACGGTCGACGACGAGGGCACCGGCATCCGCCCCGATGCGTTCGAGAAAATCTTCGAGCGCTTCTATACCGACCGACCGCATCAGGGCTTCGGGCAGAATTCCGGCCTCGGCCTCTCGATCTCCAAGCAGATCATCGAGGCGCATGGCGGGCGCATCTGGGCGGAGAACCGGCATGCCGCGCCGGCCAAGGACGGTGCGCCGATGGTGACCGGCGCGCGCTTCATCGTGCGGCTGCCGGCGATGTGACGCGCGCGGGCGGATGCGCAGCGACGGTCCCACCATCCACGCCTCGGCGGTTCTGCTCGGTGCGCATGCCGTCCTGATCCGCGGTCCGTCCGGCAGCGGCAAGTCGCGCCTGGCGCTGGCGCTGATCGAATCCGCCGGGACCGCAAACTTCGCCCGGCTGGTCGCCGACGACCGCGTGCATCTCGCGGCCTGCGGCGGGCGGCTGGTGGCCAGCGCGCCGGCGGCCCTGCAGGGGCTCCTGGAGGTGCGCGGGGTCGGGATCTGCCGCATGCCGTTCGAGCCGGCCGCGGTGGTGGGACTGGTCGTCGATCTCGCCGAAGCCGGGACCGAGCGGCTGCCGCCCGAAGCGCAGCGGCGCACGGTCCTGGCCGGGGTCACCGTTCCGCGACTCGCGGTCGCACCGGGAGAAGACGCGCTCCCTACCGTCCGGGCCGCGCTATATAGCCGTCCACGGGGCGCGCGATCGCAACGGACGGTGTCTTGACGAAGGCCCGATTCGAACCATTTGAGACCCGGATTGCTGCATTGCAGCAAGTCCGGTAAACTGGTTTGGACCCCTTGCAAGGGGCCTTCGGATGGTCATGATGTGCGCCCTTTCGTGCGGCGCAACCTGACCGTGCCGCCGGGGAGTTCTTTTTTCATGATCGGTCTCGTTTTGGTCACCCACGGCCGCCTCGCCGTAGAGTTCCGCGCGGCCCTGGAGCATGTGGTGGGCCCGCAGAAGCAGATCGAGTCCGTCACCATCGGTCCCGACGACGACGTCGAACAGCGCCGCAAGGACATCATCGAGGCGATCAAGCGCGTCGATACCGGCGACGGCGTCGCGGTGCTGACCGACATGTTCGGCGGCACGCCCTCGAACCTGTCGATTTCCTGCATGAGCCGGCCCAAGGTCGAGGTGCTGGCGGGCATCAACCTGCCGATGCTGGTCAAGCTCGCCAAGGTGCGCCCGGAAATGGCGTTGCAGGACGCGGTCGTGGCGGCGCAGGATGCCGGCCGCAAATACGTGACCATCGCGAGCCGGGTGCTGGCCGGAAAATGAGCGAAGCGGCGCGAGACGGCGCGATCGTCCGCGTCCTGGAAATCTGCAACAAGAAGGGCCTGCACGCGCGCGCTTCCGCGAAATTCGTGCAGACCGTCGAGCAATTCAATGCCGACGTGAAAGTGACCCGCGCCGGCGAGACCGTGGGCGGCACCTCCATCATGGGCCTGATGATGCTGGCGGCCGGACCCGGCACCAGCATCACGGTCGAGGCGACCGGCCAGGACGCGGCGAACGCCGTGGCGGCGATCGAAAAGCTCGTCACCGGACGGTTCGGCGAGGAGGATTAGCCGCGGGCGCCGGTGCCGCGGCACGTCCGGCGCGGATTGCGCTACCCTGCACAGGATCTGGCAAGCGAGGAGGATTTCATGGATCAGCCGGCCAACGACAAACGCGGCGATGCCAACCGGCAGACCCCGGTATTCCGCTATATCGACCGGCCCGACTGCCCGGAAACCTTCGCGGATTCGATCAACAGCCTGTTCTTCGACGGCCAGACCATGCGCATCGAGTTCGGCATCACGCGCATGGACGAGGTGAAGCCGAACGCGCAGATGACCGGCCGCCGCTACCCGGCCTGCCGCCTAGTGCTGCCGCCGGCCGCGGCGATCGACCTGATCAACAAGATGCAGCAGACCGCGCAGGCTTTGCAGCAGGCGGGCCTGGTGAAGCCCGCGCCGAAACCGGCCGATCCCGCGAAGGCCAAGCCGCGATAGCCGCTTCGCACCGTGCGCCGCCCCAGCCATTGATATAAAGAAATCTTTATATCCTCGTTGCAGTCCGCCGGGACCCCTGCTATAGGGCTGCCCCGAAGGCGGCCGTCGCGGCCGCGTGTCTCCAATTCAGGGATGGTCATGACCGCAGCAGCAGCCAAGAAAGCTGGATTCTCCGATTACATCGTCGCCGACATCGGGCTCGCCGATTTCGGCCGCAAGGAGATTTCGCTCGCCGAAACCGAGATGCCGGGCCTGATGGCCACGCGCGAGGAATTCGGGCCGAAGCAGCCGCTCAAGGGCGCGCGCATCGCCGGCTCCCTGCACATGACCATCCAGACCGCGGTGCTGATCGAGACGCTCGCCGCGCTCGGCGCCGACATCCGCTGGGTCTCCTGCAACATCTATTCGACGCAGGATCACGCCGCCGCCGCGATCGCGGCCGCCGGCATTCCGGTCTTTGCGGTGAAGGGCGAGACGCTGAAGGATTACTGGGACTACACCGCCAAGCTGTTCGACTGGCATGGCGGCGGCCATCCGAACATGATCCTCGACGACGGCGGCGATGCGACGCTGTTCGTGCATCTGGGCGTGCGCGCCGAGAAGGGCGACACCGCCTTCCTCGACAAGGCTTCCTCGGAGGAGGAGGAAATCCTGTTCGCGCTGATCAAGCGCTGTCTGAAGGAGAAGCCGAAGGGCTGGTTCGGCGAGATCGCCAAGTCGGTCCGGGGCGTCTCCGAGGAGACCACGACCGGCGTGCACCGCCTCTACGACATGCAGAAAGCCGGCACGCTGCTGTGGCCCGCGATCAACGTCAACGACAGCGTGACCAAGTCGAAATTCGACAATCTCTATGGCTGCCGCGAATCGCTCGTCGACGGCATCCGCCGCGGCACCGACGTGATGATGTCGGGCAAGATCGCAATGGTCGCGGGCTTCGGCGACGTCGGCAAGGGCTCGGCGGCCTCGCTGCGCCAGGCCGGCTGCCGCGTCATGGTGTCGGAAGTCGATCCGATCTGCGCGCTGCAGGCGGCGATGGAAGGCTACCAGGTGGTCACGATGGAAGACGCCGCGCCGGTCGCCGATATTTTCGTCACTGCGACAGGCAACAAGGACATCATCACGCTCGACCACATGCGCAAGATGAAGGACCGCGCCATCGTCTGCAACATCGGCCACTTCGACAACGAGATCCAGGTCGGAGCGCTGAAGAACCTGAAGTGGAACAACGTCAAGCCGCAGGTCGACGAGATCGAGTTCCCGGACAAGCACCGCATCATTCTGTTGTCGGAAGGCCGCCTGGTGAATCTCGGCAATGCGATGGGGCATCCGAGCTTCGTGATGTCGGCGTCCTTCACCAACCAGACGCTGGCGCAGATCGAACTCTACGCCAACAACAAGGACGGCAAGTACAAGAAGGAAGTCTACGTGCTGCCGAAGTCGCTGGACGAGAAGGTCGCGCGGCTGCATCTGGCCAAGATCGGCGTGAACCTGACCGAGTTGCGCAAGGACCAGGCCGACTATATCGGCGTGAAGGTCGAGGGCCCCTACAAGAGCGACCATTACCGCTACTGATACATAACACCGTTCGTCCCCGCGCATGCGGGGACCCGTCCGGCAATACTGGAAAGGGTTACCGATGGCCGGGCCCCGCGCCCGGCCATCGTCGTTTTGGGGGTGGACGCTTTTGCCCGGCTCACACTTCGCTCGAAAATGCTCTAGGATCGCGCAAACAGGGGCGCCGGCATGCGCGTCGCCATTCTCGGAGCGGGGCCCGCCGGCCTCTATCTCGGCTACCTTCTGAAGCGGCGAAACCCGCAATGGGAGGTTCGCGCCTTCGAGCAGAACGCGGCGGACGCCACGTTCGGCTTCGGCGTCGTGTTCTCCGACCGCGCGCTTGAATTCCTGGCCGCCGACGACCCGCAAACGCATGTGGCGCTGACGCCGCTGCTGGAAACCTGGAGCGACATCACGCTGGTGCATCGCGGCGAGCGCATCGCCATCGATGGCGTCGGCTTCGCCGCCATCGGGCGGCTGCAGCTGCTCGAAGTGCTGCAGCGGCGCGCGAGGCAGGCGGGCGTCGCGATCGAATTCCGGCGCACCGTGACGAATCTCGACGAACTGGCGGATTCCGATCTCGTGGTCGGGGCCGACGGCGTCAATTCGCTGGTGCGCCGCACGCACGAAGCGGCCTTCGGCAGCCGCGTGACCTATCTCGACAACCGCTTCGCCTGGTTCGGGGTGAACAGGGCGTTCCCGACGCTGACGCAGACCTTCGTGCAATCGCCGCTCGGTCCGTTCAACGTGCATCACTACCGCTATGCGCCGGACATGAGCACGTTCCTGGTCGAGACCGATGCCGAAACGTTCGCGTCCGCCGGGCTCGACCGCATGCCGGCGGAGGAATCGAAAGCCGCATGCGAAACGGTCTTTGCCGACGCGCTCGAAGGCCGGCCGCTGGTTTCCAACAATTCGATCTGGCGGCAATTCCCGCAGGTGCGCAACGCGCGCTGGTCGCACGGAAAATACGTGCTGCTGGGAGATGCGCTGCACACCGCGCATTTCTCCATCGGGTCGGGCACGCGGCTGGCGATGGAAGACGCCATCGCGCTGGATCGCGCGCTCGCGGAACACAAGCATTTGCCCGATGCATTCGCCGCCTACGAGGCGGCGCGCCGCCCGGTGCTGGAGAAGATCGTGCGCGCGGCGGACGCCAGCGCGGAATGGTACGAGCAATTCGCCGCGCATATGCGGCTCGCGCCGGTCGATTTCGCGATGAGCTACATCACGCGCTCCGGCCGCATCGGCCACGACCGCCTGCGCAGGCTCGCGCCGGGCTTCATGGCCCGCTACGAACGCGAACGGCCGCAGGCGGCGACGGGGACCCCGTCATGACATCGCCGATCAAGGATCGCGTCGCCGACGACTGCCCCGGCGCGCGCGAGATAGGCTTCGCGGTGCCGCAGCGCTACAACGCGAGCGCGATCCTGTTCGACAACCTCGATCGCGGCGACGGCGGGCGCATCGCCGTGCGCGGCCCCGCCGGCACGCTGAGCTACGACGCGCTCTGCCGGCTCGCCTCGCGCTGCGGCAACGCGCTCGCCTCGCTCGGGCTGCAACGCGGCGAGCGGGTCGTGCTCCTGCTCGACGACACGCCGCTCTATCCCGCCTTCCTCTTCGGGGCGATCCGCGCCGGCTTCGTGCCGGTGCTGCTTAACACGCTGACGCCGCCGGACCTGCTGCAATTCTATCTCGCCGATTCCGGCGCGCGTGTCGTCGCGATCGAGGCCGATATCGCCGGCCAGCTCTCGGCCGAAGCCGTGCGCGACACCGCCTTGCAGACCGCGATCGTCGTCAACGGCGAAGCGGCTTTGCCGCATGTGCAGACCGTACACGCGGCCGCCTCCTGGCTGGACGGCTTTCCCGACCGGCTCGCCGGTGCCGACACGCATCGCGACGACATGGCGTTCTGGATGTATTCGTCCGGCTCGACCGGGCGCCCGAAGGGCATCGTGCATCTGCAGCACGACATGGCCTATACGGCGGCGAGCTACGGGCGGCACATCCTGCAATTGTCGCGCGACGACATCTGCTTCTCGGTGCCGAAAATCTTCTTCGCCTACGGCATCGGCAATTCGGTGACGTTCCCGTTCTCGGTCGGGGCATCGAGCGTGCTGATGCCGGGCAAGCCGGAGCCCGGCGCGATTTTCGAGACCATCCGGAAATTTCGCCCCAGCGTCTTCTTCGGCCTGCCCACGCTCTATACCGCGCTCGCCAAGTCGGCGGACGCGGCCGGTGCCGATCTTTCCTCGCTGCGGCTGTGCATCTCGGCGGCGGAAATCCTTTCGCAGGAAGTCGCGGGCTCGTGGAAGGCGCTGTCGGCGCTCGACATCGTCGAGGGCCTCGGTTCGACCGAGATGCTGCACATCTATCTGTCCAACGCGCCGGGCAGGATGCGCCACGGCGCCGCCGGCCTGCGCGTGCCCGGCTACGAAATCCGCATCCTCGACACCGACGGCAAGGAGGTCGCGGACGGCGAGGAAGGCGTGCTGCAGGTGCGCGGCCATTCCAGCGCGCCGCTCTACTGGAACCGGCCGGACAAGACCGCCGAGACCATGCGCGGCGACTGGCTCTATACCGGCGACCGCTTCGTGCGCGACGCCGAGGGCTTTCATTTCTTCCGCGGGCGCGCCGACGACCTCATCAAGGTGTCGGGCCAATGGGTGTATCCGCTCGAAGTCGAACTCTGCCTCGCCGAGCACAAGAAGGTGCGCGAGGTGGCGGTGATGGGCATCGAGATGGACGACCGCCGCATGACCCTGAAGGCGTTCGTGGTGCCGCTCGACCTGGCGGTCGAGCGCGACGCGCTGACGCGGGAATTGCAGGATTACGTCAAGGCGACGCTGCTGCCGTATAAATATCCGCGCATCGTGGAATTCCTGCGCGAACTGCCGAAGACCGGCACCGGCAAGATCGACCGGCAGAAGCTGCTGAAGGGCGGCTGATTTCCGGCGTGCCCCGGACGCGGCGCGGCACACGCAGACAAATTCATTCGATACGTGCATGCTCGATGGCGTGTGATGCGCCGCCGATCCGGGGCCGTTCCAGCAAGGGTGCCCGCGACGGTCCCGGTTCTGCGGCGCATCGCTTCGCGCTGCGCCGCGACCGGGACACGCCTTGCGCGATGGACGCCCGCTCCCCGCGTCCCTAGACTGACCGCTTGGATCAATCGGGGCCTGCCGTGCATCGTCATGGGAAACACATCTGCGCAGCGCTGCTCGCGGCGGCTGTCGCGTCGCTTCCGACGCTCGCGTCTGCGGAGACGCCGCATGCCTCCTGCAAGCAGCGCGCGAAGCTGCGCTCGCCGAATTCCACGCAGGCGACGGCGGTCACCTTCGTCAATGCGTCGGGCATGTCGCGCGGCATATTGTGGATCGGCTTCGACGGGCACCCGAAGGATTATGCGAGCCTCAATCCCGGCGAACGCACGACGATCAAGAGCTTTGTCGGCCATCCCTGGATGATCACGACCGGGCCCGGCGACTGCCTGGAAATCGTGATCGCGGCGCCCGGCAATCCGACGGTTCAGCTCGTCCTCAATCCCGGCGCCCCCGCCCGTCCGGCGCCCGCGCGCGCCGCCGGCAGGGGCGAGGAGGGCGCGGCACTGAAAGGCTGCCCGGTCGGCACGGTGCCGGTCGAGCAGACCGA
>JBFWWQ010000065.1:0-12769 GCA_050246095.1 Pseudorhodoplanes sp. | reverse complement strand
CGGGCAATCGTAATGCTTCGGGCGGCCGAGTTTCTGAAAATGGCGTGCCATCGCGTGGACGAGTGTGGACATTTCGGCCGGCGTTGATCCTGTCCAGCTGGATGCCAGGTGGATGATGTTCGTAGTGTCATCGTAGTAGACGAGGCGCCCCTGCGCCGGCTGCGGCCCGGAGTCCGGGCTGGCGGGATCGGGCGTGTCCAGTCGCGACCCTTGGGGTGCCAAGAGTGCCAGCACCTGAGGCGAGACCCTGCGAACCGCAGGCAGGCTCTTCGGCTCGGGCAGGTTGAAGACACTCGATATCCACTTCGATGCGGTCGTGAGCGCGGCGTTCACGTCATCGTCGGCGGGGAGGGGCGACTGAGCGACGCCGTGCGCGTGGGTCGTAACCGGCGCAGGTGACGCCGCAACCAGATCGGCGCGTTGAGCGGCGGCCTGACCGTTGAGCAGAAGCGTGAGGAGAGCAACGGAAGTCAGGGTCTGTTTGAACATGGCATCCTCCTTCGAGACGGAGGCCGACCCTAGGTCTCTTTAACAGCGGGGGTCTTTGGGATAGTCTTGGTTTTTTCTTGCCACTTGCGTGGGATTGACGCCAGACAGCGGTTCGGGACTGGAAAGTGGTCTACGCCTTTGAAAGCTTCACGCTTGACGCTGATCGGCACGAATTGCGTTCCGGGGACCAGCTTGTGGCCATCGAGCCGCTGGTTTTCGACCTGTTGCTCTACCTCATCCGCAACCGCGACCGCGTTGTCAGCAAGGACGATCTTATTTCCGCGGTGTGGAAAAGGCGGATCGTCTCTGAATCTACTCTCAACAGTTCGATCAACGCCGTTCGTCAGTCTGTCGGCGACAACGGCGAGAATCAGCGGATTATCCGCACGATTCCCCGAAAAGGTTTCCGCTTCGTCGGCGCCGTCCGGAAGATCGAAAAGGATCAAACGGCAAGCGCGTCCGATCGATTGCAGGTCAACGCGGAAGCCGGATCGGCAAGACTGCAGCTTCCTGAAAAACCGTCCATCGCTATCCTTCCGTTTGCCAACCTGTCGGGCGATCCTGAACAGGAATATTTTGCCGACGGCGTGACTGAAGATCTCATCACGGCGCTCTCCCAGTTTCGCTGGCTGTTCGTGATCGCGCACGGATCAAGCTCCATCTACAAACAGAGAACGGTCGACCTGAAGCAGGTCGGCCGCGAGCTCGGGGTGCGGTACGTCGTCGAGGGCAGCGTGCGCAAGGCGGAAAATCGGCTGCGTATCACGGCGCAACTGACCGACGCCGCAAACAGCGGGAATCTCTGGGCATCCCGTTTCGACGGCGAACTGCGCGATATCTTCGAATTGCAGGATCAGGTCACCGCCGACATCGTCGGAGCGATCGCACCCAAGCTGGAGCAGGCCGAGATCGAACGCGCAAAACGCAAGCCGACCGAGAATCTCGATGCTTACGATCTCTATCTGCGCGGCGTTGCCTGTACCGCGCCCTATACGCAATCGGGTTATGCGGAAGCGTTCGCGCTGTTTCAGAGAGCGATACAGCTCGATCCGGAGTTTGCCGCAGCCTACGGCATGGCGGCGTGGTGCTGCGTAACGCAGAAGGTCAACGCCTGGGCGATCACCGAAGCGAAGATCGCTGAGGGGATCAGGATGGCGCGCGAAGCGGTCCAGCTCGCTAACCAGGACGCGGTGGCATACTGCTGGGGAGGGTTCTCTCTCGATTTCCTCGCAGAGGAGCTCGACGATGCAATCGTATATGTCGATCGCGCGCTCGTGCTCAATCCGAATCTTGCTGCCGGGTGGTTTCTCGGCGGACACCTCAACGTTTACGCGGGCGACCTCGAAGGCGGCATCGGGCGTCTCAATCGCGCGATCCGGCTCAGCCCGCTGGACCCTCTGATCTTTCGCGGCGTGAATGCCGGCCTGGCCTATGCGCATTTCCTCGCCAGCCGCAACGATGAAGCATTGGCTTGCGTGGAAAAGGCATTGCGCGAACGGCCCAACTGGCTCACCGCCATTCGCATTGGCGCTGCGTGTCACGCCGTTGCAGGGCAGCTCGAGCAGGCGCGAAAGCTGATGGCGCGGATGCGCGAACTCGATCCCGCATTGCGTATCTCCAATCTCCACGGATTGCCACCGCTCGGGCGGGCGGACGATTTCGCCAAGTGGACCGATGCCCTGCGAAAGGCGGGATTGCCTGAGTAAGTCGCAAAGCTGAATTCCCACTACATGTCCGCTGTTGGCCCCGTCATGCCCGCGCTCGTCGCGGGCATCCACGTCTTGATGAAGGATCGACAAGAAAGACGTGGATGGCCGGGACTTCGCCCGGCCATGACGAAAAGCGGAATATTCACAAGCCAATCCAATAACTTGAAAAACCCGACCGCTTTTCTCAAAGGACGAAGGCGATCGATTTGCCTCACTCCCGCTTCGAGCAGATTGGATCCGGCCCTAAGCCATCCCGCTTCGGCGCAATGCCATTCACGCCGGGACGGGGCGCGGTGTGGCGCGCTGCCGCCGGTACCAGAACAGAGCCGCGACCACGACGAGGTTGACGATGCCGGCGGCCGCCGCATTGGCGTAGGACACGAAATAGCTCGCGGTGATGTCGTAGAAATAGCCGCCCTGGTAGCTGCCGAGCCCCATGCCGATCCAGCCCGCGGTGGAGACGACCGCCATTGCCGTCCCCGACATGCGCAGCGGCGCGGCCTCGCGCGCGCAGATCAGCAGGCAGGTCATGACCCCGGCAAAGCCGAACCCGAACAGCACCGAGAGCTGGAACAGCGTGGCGATGTCGCGGGTCTGCACGAAAAAGAACACCACCGAGGTCTGCGCCAGCGAGGCGATGAAATAGGCCGGCAGACCGCCGATGCGGTCGGCAAGCCAGCCGAAGAACAGCCGGCCGAAAACGCCGGATACCATCAGCGCGAGCAGCATCCCCGCCGCCACCTGCGGCGTGCAGCCGAGGCCGATGCCGAGCGGCACGAGATGCACCAGCGGCACCGCCATGCAGACGCAGCAGAACAATCCGGCGAGCGAAAGCCAGGGGATGGTGACGGTATGCGGCACGCCCCACAGATTGGCGTCCGGGAGTTGCGCCTGTCCGGCCAGGGCGCCCGACGCGGGCGCCGGCCGCAGCAGGAACATGAGCGGGAACAGCAGGACGAAATAGCCGATCCCGACCATGAAAGCCGCATCGCGCCATCCGAAACCGGTGATGAGCAGCTGCGTGACATAAGGCACGACGCCCTGCCCGATCGCGCCGCCGGCGGTGACGATGCCGATGGCGAGGCCCTTGCGCCTGTTGAACCACAGGCCGGTCAGCGCCAGGATCGGCGTGAACAGGCAGGCAAAGCCGATCGCCCCGATCAGGAAATACAAGAGGTACAGCACCCACAGATCGCTCTGCCAGCGCAAGGCGGCGAGGCCCGCCGCCATCGCGACGGCGCCGAGGAAGGCGATCCGGCGCGCGCCGACGCGGTCGGACAGGCTGCCCCAGAGCAGACCGCCGATCGCGGCGCCGACGGTGTGGACGGAATAGGCCATCGAGGTGTCGGCGCGGAACCAGCCGAACTCCTCCTCGAACGGCTTCATGAACACCGAGACGGTGGCGCCGGCGCCGAAACCGAGCGCGAGGCACATCGTCGAGACCGCGACGATCACCCAGCCATAGGGCTGTTCGGCAAAATCCTCGCGCGAAAGGTCGGTCATGGGCGATTCCATTCCTCCGGCGCCGGGCATGCGGCTCTTGCCGCACGCCACCGGCCATCGGTCAACCCTAGCGGGCTGCCACGGCGGCCCGCTATTTCTTCGCCATGCTCACGCGCTCGGCGCTGTCGGAGAGGCGACGCCAGACATTGACGTTCTCGTCGTCCGGCTCGAAACGCCAAGTCTCGCCGTTGCGGCCGCTGAGCACGAGCTGATCCTGCTCCATGCGCCAGGATACCGGGTTGAAGCGCGCGATCAGCGGATCGCAGCCGGGCCGCATCTGCAGGCGCAAGCCTTCGTCGGCCGCGGCGTTCTGCAGCATCAGCGTGCAGATCGGTCGTCCGGCATTGCGGCTGAGCGTCCATTCGCCCGCCATCTGCTCGGCGGTCTTGGGCGGCGGCGGCGCCGCGGCGCTGTTCTGCAGGAAATACAGCCCCTCGCCGCGCCGCTCCGCCTCGAACATCCCCGCTTCCACCTCGGTGAAGTCGAACAGGACGCGGCCGCGCGCGTCGATGAAGCGCAGCGCGTCGTTGACCAGCGCCCAGGCCTCGATCTCGCGCGTCGCCGGTATCGCTTCCGCGCAGGGCTTGTCGAGTTCGAGCTTGAAGCCGCCGCGCGCCGGATCGGTCTTCAGCGTCACCGCGCAGACCTTGTCGCGCTCGGCATTGGACAATTCGTAGCCGCCGGCCAGTGCCTTGGCCTGCTCGCCCGCAGCCTGCGCGCGGGCCTCGCCCGCGATCAGGGCGGCAAGGCAGATCAGCGCGGCGGGGTGCAGGCGCATGCTAGCGGGGCTTCGGCGGATAGGGCGTTTCGGCGACCGGCGTCAGCGGCGGCTTTCCGGCGGCCCAGGCGAGCAGGTTGTCGACCACGAGCTGGCCCATGGCGCGGCGCGTCCATTCGGATGCCGAGCCGACATGCGGATAGAGCACGACATGCGGCATCGCGATCAGTTCCGCGGGCACTTTCGGCTCGTCCACGAACACATCGAGGCCGGCCGACATGATGGTCTTGTCCCGCAGCGCCTTGATCAGCGCCGGCTCGTCGATCACCGAGCCGCGCGCCATGTTGATGACGATGCCGCGCGGGCCGAGCGCCTCGAAGACCGGCATGTCGATCATGTCCTTGGTCGCCGGCCCGCCCGGCACGATGATCATCAGCGTATCGACATCGCGCGCCATGTCGACGAGGTTCGGGTAGTAACGGTAAACGACTCCCTTCTGCGGATTGCGCGAATGATAGACCACCGGAACGCCGAAGGCGTCGAGGCGGCGCGCGATGGCCTGCCCGATGCGGCCCATTCCGACGACGCCGACGGTGCGGTCGCGCAGCGTGCCGCGGGTGAGCGGATAGGGCTTGTCCAGCCACTTGCCGGCGCGCAGCCAGTTCTCCGCCTGCGGCAGTTCGCGCACGGTGCTGAGCAGCAAGGCGAGCGCGGTGTCGGCCACCTCCTCGTTCAGCACGTCCGGCGTGTTGGTGACGACGATGCCGTGCCCGCCCGCCCACTTGGCATCGATATGGTCGTAGCCCACGCCGAAACTGGAGACGATTTCCAGCTTCGGCAGCTTCGACATCAGCGCGCCGTCGATGAGGCCGTGGCCGCCGCTGGCGGCGATCGCGCGCAGGCGCGGCGCGAGTTCCGCGACCAGCTTGTCGCGCGCGGCCGCATCCGCCGGGCGGTGCACCGTGAACGCCTTGGCCAGCCCCTCCAGGATCACAGGCATGGCCGGCCCGAGCACGAGAACCTCGGTTTTGGGGTCGGCCATAACGTCTCTCCTGCTCTGCGATGCCGCAATCTGAAAAACCAGTGTCGGATGAACCGACCCTAAGTCAATGGGTGGTCAATGCTTTCTGCCGAATCATTGCGCTTGATTTGAGCCACCGGACTGTAACATGCTAGGGCAGCAAGCGGGCTGGGCAACAGCCTGAACGGGCGCGGCATAAGCGCTGATCCTCGGGAGGAACGCATGGCGCCGGTCGCGATCCGCGACGTTCGCAAGGCTTTTGGCACGACCCACGTCATCCACGGCGTCAACATTTCCATCGCGGACGGCGAGTTCGTGGTGCTGGTCGGTCCGTCCGGCTGCGGCAAGTCGACCTTGCTGCGCATGATCGCGGGCCTGGAGAACATCACCGGCGGCGAAATCCGCATCGGCGAGCGCATCGTCAACAACGTGCCGCCGAAAGAGCGCGACATCGCGATGGTGTTCCAGAACTACGCGCTGTATCCGCACATGACGGTCGCGGACAATATGGGTTTCTCGCTGAAGCTGCGGAGGGCGCCGAAATCGGAGATCGAGCAGCGCGTCAGCCGCGCCGCCGACATTCTCGGCCTGCGTCCGCTGCTTGCGCGCTATCCGCGCCAGCTTTCGGGCGGCCAGCGCCAGCGCGTCGCCATGGGCCGTGCCATCGTGCGCGATCCGCAGGTCTTCCTGTTCGACGAGCCGCTTTCCAATCTCGACGCCAAGCTGCGCGTGCAGATGCGCACCGAGATCAAGGAACTGCACCAGCGCCTCAAGACCACGACCGTCTATGTCACGCACGACCAGATCGAGGCCATGACCATGGCCGACAAGATCGTGGTCATGCATGACGGCATCGTGGAGCAGATCGGCACGCCGCTCGAGCTCTACGATAAGCCCGAAAACCAGTTCGTCGCCGGCTTCATCGGCTCGCCGGCGATGAATTTCCTCAAGGGCAAGGTGAAGGCGAACGGCAGCGCCGGCTTCGAGGGACCGAACGGCGTGAAGCTGCCGCTCACCGGCGCGCCCTCGAATTCCGACGGCCGTCCCGCCGTCTACGGCATCCGCCCCGAGCATTTCACGCTCGCCGACGACGGCGCGGAAGCCGAGATCATCGTGGTCGAGCCCACGGGCTCGGAAACGCAGGTCTTCGCCAAGCTCGGCGGCGAGGAAGTCGTCGCGGTGTTCCGCGAACGCCACAAATTCGAGCCCGGCGACAAGGTCCGGCTCAAACCCGATCCGACGCTCGTGCATCTGTTCGACGAGACGACCGGAAAACGATTGAACGCCTAAGCGTCAATCGCGCCACAAGACAAAGACCAAGGGAGGAATGACGATGACTGATTTTACACGCCGCTCCGTAGTTCAGGGCGGCACTGCCTTCGCCGCCGCCGCAGCGCTGACCGGCCCCGCTTTGCTCGACTGGGCCAGGGCCTGGGCCCAGTCCGCGCCGTGGAAGCCCGAGAAGGGCGCCAAGATCAACCTGATGCGCTGGCGCCGCTTCGTGCAGGCGGAAGACGAGGCCTTCGTGAAGATGGTCAATGCCTTCAAGACCGCGACCGGCGTCGACGTCGTCGTCACCAACGAATCCTTCGAGGACATCCAGCCGAAGGCGTCGGTCGTCGCCAATACCGGCCAGGGCCTCGACATGGTGTGGGGCCTCTATTCGCTGCCGCATCTGTTCCCGACCAAGTGCCTGGATCAGACCGACGTCGCCAACTATCTCGGCAAGAAGTATGGCGGCTGGACGCAGTCCGCCGAAATGTACGGCAAGTCCGGCGGCAAGTGGATCGGCAGTCCGGTCGCGACCACCGGCGGCCTGATGAACTATCGCTTCTCCTCGATGGAGAAGGCGGGCTTCAAGGAATTCCCGAAGGACACCGCGGGCTTCCTCGAACTCGTCAAGGCGCTGAAGAAGAACAACACGCCGGCCGGCTTCGCGCTCGGCCATGCCTCCGGCGACGCCAATACCTGGCTGCACTGGGCGCTGTGGGCGCATGGCGGCCAGCTCGTCGACAAGGACGACAAGGTCATCATCAACTCGCCGGAGACCGTGAAGGCGCTGGAATTCGTCAAGGCGCTGTACGAGAACTTCATCCCCGGCACGGCATCGTGGAACGATTCTTCCAACAACAAGATCTTCGTGTCGGGCGACCTGCATCTCACCTCGAACGGAATCTCTATCTATGTGACGGCATCGAAGGAGAACAAGGCCGTCGCCGACGACATGAACCACGCCTACATGCCGGTCGGCCCGGTCGGAAAGCCGACCGAGCTGCATCTCGCCTTCCCGATCCTCACCTTCAACTTCACGAAGGCTCCGCAGGCCTGCAAGGCGCTGACCGCGTTCATGCTGGAAGCGGAAAACTTCAACCCGTGGGTCGAGGCCGCGCAGGGCTATCTCTCGCACTTCCTGCTCGCCTTTGACGCCAATCCGGTCTGGACGGCGGACCCCAAGCGCACGCCGTATCGCGACGTGTCCAAGCGCACGCTCACGCCCGGCGGACAGGGTTCTCTCGGCGAGAAGGCGGCGGCGGCGATCGCCGACTTCGTGGTGGTCGACATGTTCGCGAACTATGCGACGGGCCGCGAAGACGCCAAGGGCGCGATGGCGATTGCCGAGCGTCAGGCACGCCGCATCTATCGCTGACAAAACCCGGCGGCGGCCCGCATCTGCGGACCGCCGCTTTTTTGCGATTCCCGACGGGAGCGACTTCGCATGGTGGATACAGCCCTGAACATGCCGGCCGCCGGAACAGCCATTGGCGAGCCGTCGGCCTGGCAGCGGCTGAAGTCGAACCGGAACTGGGTCGGCTACTGGTTCATGCTGCCGGCGCTGGCGATCCTGATCCTGTTTCTTGCCTATCCGCTCGGACTCGGCGTCTGGCTGTCCTTCACCGACGCCAAGATCGGCCGCGAAGGCGTCTTCATCGGCATCGAAAACTACGAATGGCTGTGGGACGACTCGATTTTCTGGCTCGCGGTCTTCAATACGCTGCTCTACACGATCGTCGCCAGCATCATAAAATTCGTGGCCGGCCTTTATCTTGCGCTGCTGCTGAACCAGTACCTTCCGTTCAAGGCGCTGGTGCGCGCCGCCATCCTGATCCCCTTCATCGTGCCGACCGTGCTGTCGGCCATCGCCTTCTGGTGGATCTACGACTCGCAGTTCTCCATCATTTCCTGGTCGCTGAAGAACCTCGGATTGATTTCGACCAACATCGACTTCCTGGGCGACCCGAACAACGCGCGCGCCAGCGTCATCTTCGCCAATGTCTGGCGCGGCGTGCCGTTCGTCGCCATCACGCTGCTCGCGGGCCTGCAGACCGTCTCGCCCTCGCTCTACGAGGCCGCGACCCTCGACGGCGCCTCGCGCTGGCAGATGTTCCGTTACGTGACCTATCCGCTGCTGACCCCGATCATCGCGGTCGTGATGACCTTCTCGGTGCTGTTCACCTTCACCGACTTCCAGCTCATCTGGGCGATGACGCGCGGCGGGCCGGTCAACGCCACCCATCTGATGGCGACGCTCGGCTATCAGCGCGCGATCATGGGCGGCGCGCTCGGCGAGGGCGCGGCCATCGCCACCGCGATGATTCCGTTCCTGCTGTTCGCGATCATGATCTCCTGGTTCGGACTGCAGCGCCGCAAGTGGCAGCAGGGAGAGTCGAATGACTGACGCGCTTGCCGGCCGCACGGTCGATCCCAAGGAGGTCCTGCGCGAAGTCGCGGCCGCGCCGCGCGACGACCATTCCGAGGGCATGAGCTATCTGGAGAATTTGCCGCGGCGGCTCGTCACGCTTTACCTGCCGCTGGTGCTGTTCCTGATCGTGCTGCTGTTTCCGTTCTACTGGATGGCGCTGACGGCGATCAAGCCGAACGAGCAGCTCCTCGACATGGAGCGGGTCAATCCGTTCTGGACATGGACGCCGACCTTCCAGCACATCAGCAAGCTCCTGTTCGAATCGAACTATCCGCTGTGGCTGTGGAACACGATGTATGTCGCGGCGGCTTCGACGATATTGTCGATCTTCGCAAGCGTTCTCGCGGCCTATGCCATCGTGCGGCTGCGCTACAAGGGCGCACAGACCATCGGCGGGCTCATCTTCCTCGCCTATCTCGTGCCGCCCTCGATCCTGTTCATCCCGCTGTCGACCGTCATCTTCAACTACGGCCTGTTCGACTCGCCGCTCGCGCTGATCCTGGTCTATCCGACCATCCTGATCCCGTTCTCGACCTGGCTGCTGATGGGCTATTTTAAGACCATCCCCTACGAGCTCGAGGAATGCGCCCTGATCGACGGCGCCAGCCGCCTGCAGATCCTGACCCGGATCGTGCTGCCGCTCGCGATTCCGGGGCTGATCTCGGCCTTCATCTTCTGCTTCACCCTGTGCTGGAACGAATTCATCTACGCGCTGACCTTCCTGCAATCGGTGCAGAACAAGACGGTGCCGGTCGCGATCGTCAACGAATTCGTCGACGGCGACATCTACCGCTGGGGCTCGCTGATGGCGGGCGCGCTGGTCGGCTCGCTGCCGCTGGTGATCCTCTACGCCTTCTTCGTCGAGCATTATGTGTCGGCGATGACCGGCGCGGTGAAGGAATAGCCGGTTTCCTTCCCTCTCCCATAGGGAAAGGGTGGCGCGCCGGAGCGGAGCGAAGGCGTGCCGGGTGAGGGGATTTTCCCTCATCATTGCAATCTGAACCCTCACCCGCCTCGCCGCTGCAGCGGCTCGGCACCCTCTCCCAACGGGAGAGGGAAAGAGACGGAGAATGTCCTCATGCCCGAACGGATCGGTTTCATCGGCGTCGGCCTCATGGGCCACGGCATGGCGAAGAACCTCGTCGAGAAGGGCCATCCGCTCACCGTCATGGGCCATCGCAACCGCGCGCCGGTCGAAGATCTGCTCAAGCGCGGCGCGAAGGAGGCGAAAAGCGCGAGCGAGGTTGCGGCGAATTCCGACATCGTGTTCCTGTGCGTCACCGGCTCTGCCGAGGTCGAGGCGCTGGTGCGCGGCGCGCAGGGGCTGAAGGCCGGCGCCGGCAGGGGCCTCGTCATCGTCGATTGCTCGACTTCCGACCCGAATTCCACAATGGCGCTGGCTGCCGAACTGAAGGCAGCCGGCATCGCCTTCTGCGACGCGCCGCTCGGCGGCACCCCGGCGCAGGCGGAGGAAGGCCAGCTTTCGGCAATCGTCGGCTGCGATGCGGATGTGTGGCCGAAGCTCGAGCCGGTCATCCTCAAGTGGGCGGCGAAGGCGGTGCGCGTCGGCGCCGCCGGCGACGGCCACAAGATGAAGCTGTTGATGAATTTCTGCGCGATGGGCTATGCCTCGATCTATTCCGAGGCGCTGGCGGTGGCGAAGAAGGCGGGGCTGACGCCGCAGCAGGTCGATTCCGGGCTGCGCGGCAGCCGCATGGATTGCGGCTTCTACCAGACCTTCTTCTCCTACGTGCTCGACCGCAACCGCGAGGCGCACAAGTTCACGCTCAACAACGCGCACAAGGACATGAAATACCTCGCGGCGATGGCGGAAGCCGCCGGCGTCGCCAATCCGGTGGGCGGCGCGGTGAAGAACTATTATGCGATGGCGGTCGCGGCCGGGCGCGGCGAGGATTATGTGCCGATGCTGTCGGACTTCGTCGCCGAACTGAACGGCGTCTCGCTTACCGGCGGCAGGAAGCGGGCGGCGGAATAAGGCCGCCGCATCGTAGCGTCCCTCAAGCTTGCCCCGTCTGTGCGGGCGGGCTAAGGATCGCGCGTCCCGCACAGGCAGCGATTCCCGCATTCGATGAATATCGCAACCGTCCAGGCGATCCGGAAGATCGTCCTTCTCGCCGGCATTGTCGTCGGCGTCGTCATCTTTGCGGTGACGGATTCGGTCACGGTGTCCGGCGAGACCGCGCACGAAATGATCGAATGGGCCGGCATCGTGCTGATCGTCGTCTGCATTCTCGGCCGCACGTGGTCGTCGCTCTACATCGCCGGCCGCAAGATCGAAACGCTGGTCCTGACCGGCCCCTATTCGGTGTGCCGCAATCCGCTCTATTTCTTTTCGATCGTCGGCGCGGCCGGCGTCGGCGCGCAGACCGGCAGCGCGACGATGGGATTGATCTGCGGCGCGTTGGCCTGGTTCGTGTTCCTCATCGTCGTGCTGCAGGAGGAGAGGCTGCTGGTCGGGTTGCACGGGGACGCCTACGTGCATTACCTGAAAACGGTGCCGCGCTTCTTTCCGAATCCGCGGCTGTGGCACGACGAGAAGACGCTGACGATCTACCCGCCTCGCGTGCTCATGACCTTCGCCGACGCGATGGTATTTCTGCTCGCGGTGCCGCTCGCGGAGCTTTTCGAGAAACTGCGCGAGGCCGGCACGATCCCGACGCTTCTCGTCCTGCCGTGACTATTGCCGCACGGCGACGGCCGCGGCGGCGCCGGCCATCGCAACGCCGGAGGTGCGGTTGACCATGCGGACCGCGCGCGGGCTCGTGAAGACGCGCCGCGCCTGCACCGCCAGCACCACATAGGCCGTAAACACCGCAACGAACACCACGACGACGACCGCCGCGAGTTCGACAAAGCCGATGGCGTTGAGGCTCGGCAGGTCGATCAGCGTCGGCAGCAGCGCCAGATAGAACAGCATCGTCTTCGGATTGCCCATCGCCAGCAGCAGCCCGCCGGCGAACAGCTTCTTGCCCTGGCCGCGCACCGGTTCGGCCGCGGCGGCGACGACCGGCGCGTGCCACAGCTTCCAGGCCAGGAACAGCAGGTAGGCGGCGCCGAGATATTTCAGGACCATGAACAGCGGCTGGAACAGGGCGGCGAGCGCGGCCAGACCGAACACCGCCGCAGACACCCACAGAAGATCGCCGAGCATCAGGCCGAGCACGAAGAAGACCATGCCCGAGCTGCCCTTGGCGGTCACGCGCGCGAGCACCGCCGCGACCGCGGGTCCGGGAGAGGCGGCGGCGAGCGCGAACACGACGGCAAAGGCGGTGAGCGTCGGCCAGGACAGCATCGCTTTCTCCCGTTACACCAGCATGGTCAGCGGATTTTCGATAAAGCCCTTGAACGTTTGCAGCAATCGCGCGCCCAGCGCGGGATCGACCGCGCGCGCATCGCAGCAAAGCGTCGCCGTGACTGCGCTCGCGAAACGCACGGATTTGTCAGGAGCTTCAACGGCCTGCCGGCGGACGGCGCCGATCGCCAGCAGCGTCGCTTGCGGCAGGCTGACCGGGACGCAGTTGTCCCGGATGCCCGGCCCGTCGAGATCCTCCACTCTCGTCGATCCGTCTTTCGATTCAAGGGCTTGCGAGGAGCCACCGCGAATTTCT
>JBFWWQ010000064.1:0-12772 GCA_050246095.1 Pseudorhodoplanes sp. | reverse complement strand
CCCGTAGCCGCGCTCGAAGCGCGGCTTGGGCGGCTGCCAGGCGGCCTTGCGCCGCGCCATTTCCTCGTCGCTGACATCGAGGTGGATGCGACGTCCGGGCACGTCGACCTCGATCATGTCGCCGGTCTTCACAAAGGCCAGCGGTCCGCCGACATAGCTTTCCGGCGCCACGTGCAGGATGCAGGCGCCATAGCTGGTGCCGCTCATGCGCGCATCCGACACGCGCAGCATGTCGCGCACGCCCTGCTTCACCAGCTTGGTCGGAATCGGCAGCATGCCCCATTCCGGCATGCCGGGACCGCCCTTGGGTCCGGCATTCTTGAGCACCAGCACGTGATCGGCCGTGACATCGAGATCGTCGCGGTCGATCAGGCTCGCCATGTGGTTATAGTCCTCGAAGACCAGCGCCGGCCCGCGATGCCTGAGCAGGCGCTTCTCGACCGCCGAAGGCTTGATGACGGCACCGCGCGGGGCGAGATTGCCGCGCAGGATGCCGCAGGCGGGCTCGGTCGAAATCGGATCGTTGAGCGTGTGGATGACCTCGGGCAGGTGGATCGCGGCGCCTTCGATGTTTTCGCCGACACTCCTGCCGTTGACGCTCATGCAGTCGAGATCGAGCTTCGGCCGGAGCTGGTTCATCAGCGCCCGCAGCCCGCCGGCATAGAAGAAATCCTCCATCAGGTATTTTCCCGACGGGCGCACATTCGCGATCACCGGGATTTCGCGCGACAATTCGTCGAAGCGGTCGAGCGTCAGCTCGATACCGGCGCGGCGCGCGATGGCGACGAGATGCACCATCGCATTGGTCGAGCCGCCCATCGCCATATGCACCTTGATGGCGTTGTCGATGGCCTTCGCCGAGATGATCTTGTCCGGCGTGAGGTCCTCCCAGACCATCTCGACGATGCGGCGGCCGGACATCGCGCTCATGCGCGGATGATTGGCGTCGGCCGCCGGTATCGAGGAGGCGCCGGGCAGCGTGAAGCCGAGCGCCTCCGAAATCGCCATCATGGTCGCCGCGGTGCCCATGGTCATGCAGGTGCCGAACGAGCGTGCGATCCCGTTCTCGATCTCGCTCCAGTCGTCCTCGCTGATATTGCCCGCACGCTTCTCGTCCCAGTATTTCCACACGTCGGAGCCGGAGCCGAGAATATTGCCCTGCCAGTTGCCGCGCAGCATCGGTCCCGCCGGCACCAGGATCGCCGGGATGCCCATGCTGATCGCGCCCATCAGCAGCGCCGGCGCGGTCTTGTCGCAGCCGCCCATCAGCACCGCGCCGTCGATCGGATGGCTGCGCAGCAATTCCTCCGTCTCCATCGCCAGGAAGTTGCGATAGAGCATGGTGGTCGGCTTGACGAAGACTTCGGCGAGCGACATCGCCGGCAGTTCCAGCGGGAATCCCCCGGCCTGGAACACGCCGCGCTTCACGTCCTCCGCGCGCGCGCGCAGATGCGAGTGGCAGGTGTTGATGTCGCTCCAGGTGTTGATGATGCCGATGACCGGCTTCTTGCCCCAGTCGTTGGCGTCGTAGCCGAACTGGCGCAGGCGCGAGCGGTGGCCGAAGGAACGCAGGTCGCTGACGCCCAGCCAGCGGTGGCTGCGCAGGTCTTCCGGTCTTTTACGTGTCATGGACTATGGAGTTTGCTTGATTGTGGTTGGCGCAAGGGAGCGGCGCGCGAGATATTGCGTGACAATGACCGCCCCGAACAGCGCGGCGCCGGCGATGTCGGTATAGAGGCCCGGCTTGATCAGCATCAACCCCGCGGCGACGAGGCAAATGCGCTGCCACAGAGACGCGCGGGTGAGGAAATACCCCTGCAGCCCGGCTGCGAAGAACAGGACGCCCGCACAGGCCGTGAAGCACGACGAAAGGATCGTGGTCCAGTCGCCGATCATCAGCAACGAAGGCTCATAGACGAACATGAAGGGGATGATGAACCCGGACGCCCCGATCTTCACGGCGGCCCAGCCGCTGCTCCAGATGTCGGCTTTTGCGAGGCCGGACGCCGCATAGACCGCCAGCGCGACCGGCGGGGTGATCGCCGACAGGATCGCGAAGTAGAATGCGAACATGTGCGCGGCGGGCGTCACCACGCCGAGCTTGATGATGGCCGGCACGAGAAGGGCCGTCATGATGATGTAGGCCGGCGTCGTCGGAATGCCCATTCCGAGCACGATGCCGGCGACCATCGTCAGCACCAGCGCGAGCAACAGCGTCTCGTTCGCAAGCCCGACGACGAATTGCGTAAAGACGATCCCGAGGCCCGAGAGCGTGACCACGCCGATGATGATGCCGGCGCAGGCGCAGGCGAGCGCCACCGACAATGTGCTCTTCGCACCGTCGGCAAGCGCCTCGATGATGTTGCCGATCGTGACATAGCCTCGCGTCGAGCCACGCAGGAACGCGACGGGGAAGCACGACAGCGTACCCATCAGCGCCGCCATCGGGGCGCTGTAGCCGGCATACATGACCGCAAGGATGACGAAAGCGGGAACGAACAGATGCCCCGATTCGCGCATCACGTTCGACATGCGCGGCAGTTCCGAGCGCGGGACGCCCTTCAGCCCGCTGCGCTTGGCCTCGAAGTGGACGGTGGCGAAGCAGGCAATATAGAAGAGCAGCGACGGTACCAGCGCCCACAGAATGACCTGCGCGTAGGACACCGCAAGAAACTCGGCCATCACGAAGGCTGCGGCCCCCATGATCGGCGGCATGAGCTGCCCGCCGGTCGACGCCACCGCCTCGACGCCCGCCGCGAAGGGCGGCTTGAAGCCCGTGCGCTTCATCAGCGGAATGGAAATCGGTCCTGTCACCATCACGTTCGCGACCGCGCTGCCGGAAATCGTCCCGAACAGGCTCGACGAGACGATGGCGACCTTGCCCGGTCCGCCGGCGGTGTGGCCGGTCAGGGCCATCGCGAAATTCATGAAGAGCTGGCCGGTGCCGGTGCGCTCCATGAACGCGCCGAACACGACGAAGATCAGCACATAGGTCGCGGAGACCGAAAGCGGGATGCCGAAGATGCCTTCGGTTGTCATGTAGAGCTGATCGAGCAGCCGCATCGGTTCGAGCCGCGCGATCAGGAGCCCGTAGGCGAGAAAGACAAGCGCGGTAATCGGCAGCGCCCAGCCGATAACGCGCCGCGTCGCTTCGATGATGATCGCAACCAGCACGACCGCGAACACCATGTCCGGGATCGTCAGGTCGTCGATGTAGTAGATGCGGTTTACGATATAGTCGTAATAGACGAAGAGGTAGAGGATCGGCACCGCGGCGACCGCGAGCAGAACATAGTCGAGCGGGTGCGGCGGCTGGCCTTCCTGCGCGGAGGACCGGCGATAGATCAGGAAGGTCAGGACCAGCGCGAACAGCAGATGCGTGCCGCGGAACAGGATCGCTTCCGGCGTTCCGAATGCGATGGCCCACATGTGGTAGAGCGCCATCGCGACTGCGACGATCGTGATCGCGAGCCGGACGATGCCGGCATGGCTGTGATCGACTTTCATGATCGCTTCGCTATGGCCGACGCCGCAACGAGACCGGCGCGGCCTGCAGCCGCGCCGGCCCGCTCATACGGGTCAGGGGGTCTTCACCGTGATTCCGGCTTCCTTGTAGAACTTCGCCGATCCCGGATGGAACGGCACGCCGATGTCTTCGGCCATCGCCTTGGCATCGAGGCTGGCAATGCCCTTGTTCACCGTGGCGAGCGTCGGCACGTTCTGCGCGATCGCCTTGGTCATGGCATAGACCTGGTCCGCGGGCAGCTTGCACGACGCCACGAGATGCGTCGCGTAGCCAATCACCTTCACGTCCTGGTCCTGTTTCGGATAGGTGCCCTTCGGAACCGTCACGAGCGTGTAGCCCGGATTGAGCTTGCGCATGCCGTCGAGGCTGCCGGAGAGATCGAGCAGCTTGATGTCGCGCGCGGCGGCGAGATCCATCACGGCGCCGGAGGGAATGGCGGTGCCGAGACCGAAAGCATGGGCATGCCCGTCCTTCATCTGTGCGACCGAGTCGGTATAGGAGACGAAGCTCGCCTTCACGTCGTTGTAGGTCATGCCGTTGACCTTCAGCAGCTGCCCGGTGATCAGTTCGCCGGTGTTGCCGCGCGGCTGGGTCGAAATGCCCTTGCCTTTCAGGTCCGCGACCGACTTGATCCCGGCATCGGCCGGCACGACGAGCTGATAATATTGCGGATAGAGCGTCGCGATATTGCAGACATTGGTGTGCGGCTTGTTGAACGGCGCGTTGCCCGCGACCGCGTCGACCGTCGAGATCGAATTGCCGAAGCCGATATCGGCCTTGCCTTCCTCGATCCCACGCACATTGGCGATGCCGGCGCCCGGCAGCGACTGCACGGTCGCACCCGGTACGGCCTTCTCCCACAAATCCTTGAGCTGGCCGCCGAGCGGCACCCAGACGCCGCCCTGCGGGCCGGTCATCAGCTTGAGTTCCTGGGCTTGCGCAGGCACGGACAGCAGGAAACCGGCAACACCGGCTAGCACGAGCATTTTGGCAGGCGAATTCATGCAGATCCTCCCTTGCGGCACGCCGTTCGTCGGCGGCCGGATGCTTCGTTGCCGGGGAAGGTACGCGGGCAAAGGCGCCCTGCACAAGCGGTCATTCTGGGCAGGCGCAAGCGTGGCGCGGTTCCGCTGTGCGGGTGCAGCAACCGGGTTTTTCCGGGAATTTCGCCTGGCGGGAAATGGTCGGAGTGGCAGGATTTGAACCTGCGACCCCCTCGTCCCGAACGAGGTGCGCTACCAGGCTGCGCTACACTCCGACAGAAGGCCGGTCTTATAACGACGGGGGACTGGCCCCGCAAGGACGGAGGCGCTAAAGCCCCGCCATGTCTGTCGAACTCGTTACGCGCTGCCTGAAGGCCGATTCCGGGGCCATTTCCGCGGCCGCCCGAACGCTGGCTGCCGGCGGCCTTGTCGCCTTCCCGACCGAGACGGTTTACGGGCTCGGGGCCGATGCGACCGACGGCGAGGCGGTGGCGCGGCTCTATGCCGCCAAGGGGCGCCCCTCCTTCAATCCGCTGATCGCGCATGTGCCGGACCTGGCGATGGCCCGGCAGCTCGCCGTCTTCACCGCGGAGGCGGCGCGGCTCGCGGAGCGCTTCTGGCCGGGACCGTTGACGCTGGTGCTGCCGCGCCAGCCCTCCTGCCCGGTCTCGGCGCTGGCGACCGCCGGGCTCGACAGCATCGCACTGCGGATCCCCGACCATCCGGTCGCGCAGGCGATCCTGCAGGCCTTCGGCAAGCCGGTCGTCGCGCCTTCGGCCAACCGCTCCGGCCACGTCTCGCCGACGCAAGCGCAGCACGTCCTCGCCGACTTGGACGGCCGCATCGACCTCGTGGTCGATGCCGGCCCGACCCGGGTGGGGATGGAATCCACCATCGTGTCCTGTCTCCCGGAGCCGGTCGTCCTGCGTCCCGGCGGGATAGCGCGCGCGGCGATCGAAGACGCGCTCGGGCGCGCCTTGCCGCTGCGGTCCGCGGCCGCGTCGGATCGCGACGCGCCGCGCGCGCCGGGCATGCTCGCCTCGCATTATGCGCCGCGCGCGAAGCTGCGGCTCGACGCCGGCCGCGTGCAGGCGGGCGAGGCGCTGCTCGCCTTCGGCACGCCGCTGCCGGACGCGGCGAAGGCGCGGATCGTGCGCAACCTGTCGCCGCGCGGCGATCTCGTGGAGGCGGCGGCCAATCTGTTCGCGCATCTGCGCGCACTCGACGACGCGGACATCCGCGCGGTCGCCGTGATGCCCATACCCCATGAAGGCCTGGGCGAGGCGATCAACGATCGGCTCGCGCGCGCGGCCGCTCCGAGGTGATGCCGATGCGCTCCGCCGCCCCCGTGCTTCCGGTTTCCGTCGCGCCCGATCTGCTGAGGCGCTTCGCCGCCATCGTCGGCGAGCGTTATGCGCTCACCGATGCGCAGGCGCAGGAACCCTATCTGGTCGAGATGCGCGATCTCTATCGCGGGCATACGCCGCTGGTGCTGCGCCCGGGCAGCGTCGCCGAAGTCTGCGCGATCCTGCAGCTCGCCAACGAGACGCGCACCGCGATCGTGCCGCAGGGCGGCAATACCGGACTGGTCGGCGGCCAGATTTCGCACAACGGCGAGATCGTCCTCTCGCTGAACCGGCTCGACAAGATTCGCGACATCGATCCGACTTCCAACACCATCACCTGCGACGCCGGCGTCACGCTGCAGCGCGCGCGCGAGGCGGCGGCGGATGTCGATCGCCTGTATCCCCTGCTGCTGCCGTCGGAAGGAAGCTGCACGATCGGCGGCAATCTCTCGACCAATGCCGGCGGCACCACCGCGCTTGCCTACGGGATCGCGCGCTCACATGCGCTCGGACTGGAAGTCGTGCTGGCGGACGGGCGCGTGCTCAATAACCTCAACAAGCTGAAGAAGGACAATACGGGCTACGACCTGAAGAACCTGTTCATCGGCGCGGAAGGCACGCTCGGCATCATCACCGCCGCGGTGATCAAGCTGCTGCCGCGGCCGCGTTCGGTCGAGACCGCGTTCATCGGACTGTCCTCGCCGCAAGCCGCGCTCGACCTGCTCGGCGTCGCCACCGACATGACCGGGGGCGGCGTGACCAGTTTCGAGATCATGATGCGGCTCGGCATCGACGGCGTGCTCAAACATGCCGCCGGCACGCGCGATCCGCTCGCCGGCCGGCATCCCTGGTACGTGCTGATGGAACTGTCCTCGCAGGCGCGCAGCGGACTGCGCGAGATCATGGAGGAAATCCTCGCCGCGGGGCTCGAACGCGGCCTCATCGCCGATGCCGCGATGGCCGAAAGCCTCGACCAGGCCAAAAGCTTCTGGCGCATTCGCGAAATGTTCGGCGAGGTGCAGCGCCAGATGGGCGGCTCGATCAAGCACGATATTTCGGTGCCGGTCGCCGCGGTCCCCGCCTTCCTCGCGGAAGCCGACGCGGCGGTGAAGGTGCTCATCCCCGACGCGGTCCCGCTGTCGTTCGGCCATGTCGGCGACGGCAACATCCACTACAATGTCATGCAGCCGCCCGGCACCGACAAGGCGGCATTCCTCAAGCGCTGGGACGAGGTGAACGCGGCCGTGTTCGCGGTCGTGCTGCGGCATGCCGGATCGATCTCGGCCGAGCACGGGGTCGGCGTCATGAAGCGCGATCTGCTGCCCGACGTGAAGGACAGGGTCGCGATCGAGCTGATGCGCAGCCTGAAGAAGACGCTGGACCCGAACGGGATCCTCAATCCCGGCAAGGTGCTTTAGATACCCGCTGCAGACGCTCGGGGCTCGCGACCGCGCCCTTCGAGACACCCGGGGTGAGATCGCAGAGAGCCGCATCCTGAGGAGGCTGCGAAGCAGCCGTCTCGAAGGATGAGGCGCCGCAAAATTCTCAGAACAGCGACCCCTGCCTTTTGTCGGCGGGCCGCGATTTCGCCGCGCGCTTTGCGGGCTCCGGCTCGGGCGGCGCTTCGCCCGCCGCGACAGGCGCGATCAAGGCCGGGCTGTCGTTCGCAACGCGGTTCACCGCGGTCGAGACCTCGGTCGCCTCGAGCTTGCCGGGCCGCGTCGGCACCAGCACCGCCTGCGCCGTCGCGGCATCCACCTGCGCGCCATCGAGCCAGAGCTGGAATGCATCCGGCTCCAGCATCACCGGCATGCGCTCGTGAATATGCGCGATGTCCGGCGACGCCGTTGTCGTGACGATGGCGACGGTGTCCATTTCCTCGCCGTTGGGACCGGTCCAGGTTTCCCACAGGCCGGCAAAGGCGAACGGTGCCCCGTCCCGCATGCGGATGAAATGCGGGCGCTTGCGCGCGCCGTCCGGCTTCCATTCGTAGAATCCGTCGGCCGGTATCAGGCAGCGCCGCCGCTTCATGGCGTTGCGGAAAGCCGGCTTCTCGGCGGCGGATTCGCCGCGCGCGTTGATCAGCAGCGAGAAGGCCTTCGGGTCCTTGACCCAGGACGGGATCAGGCCCCAGCGCATCAGCCGGAAGCGGCGTACGCCCTCTTCCAGCAGCACCACCGGGATCGGCTGGGTCGGCGCCACATTGTAGCGCGGCGGGAAATTCGGCTGATCGAGATAGCCGAACAGGTCCCGGATCGCTTCCGGGGTGGAGGTAATGACATAACGTCCACACATGCGATAATTCCCGGACCCGCCAGACGAGACCTGTAAGCGTGAACGATCCGCGCGCCTATCCCGACCGGCCGTTCCTGGCCGTCAGCGCCGCCATCATCCGGGACGGGCGCTTCCTGATCGTGCGGCGCGCCATGCCGCCGGCGGAAGGGCTTTACACATTGCCGGGCGGGGTCGTCGAGAGCGGCGAGACGCTGACGCAGGCTATATGCCGCGAGGTGCGCGAGGAAACCGCCCTCGACATCGCGCCGGTCGCGCTGGCCGGCTATCGCGAGGCGATCGTCCGGGACGATGCCGGGCGGATCAAGCGGCATTTCGTGATCCTGCCTTTCGCCTGCCGGTGGCTCGGCGGCGAGACCGCGCTGAACGGGGAACTGGCGGAGGCGCGCTGGATCGCATTGCCGGAGCTGGAAGGCTTGCGCACCACGGAGGGTCTCGCCGGCATCGTGCAGGCGGCTTTTGCGATCGCCGCGGACTAACGGCGCTTGCGCCGCCGCCCATCGCGGCGCATATCTCCGCCGTTCATGACCGGCCGCCTCCTCCTCATTCTGGCCCTGATGGCGCTGCCCGCCGCCCCGGCGCGCGCGATCGACAGTTCCGTCGCCTTCGAGACGGAATTGTCGCGCCTGTCCGAAATTCTCGGCGCGCTGCATCACCTGCGCAACCTGTGCGGGGCGAACGAAGGCGCGAAATGGCGCAACGAGATGCAGGCGATCCTCGATGCCGAGGGCCAGATTCCGGAACGCCGCGCCAAGCTGATCGCGAGCTTCAACAAGGGCTATCGCGGCTTCCAGCAGACCTACCGCTCCTGCACGCCGGCCGCCGATACCGCCATCCGCCGATACCTCGACGAGGGCGCCAAGATCGCCCGCGAGATCACCGCGCGTTACACGAATTAGCGCCGTTAACCTTTCCTAAAGTTGCGGGGTGGGCACGCAAATCCCGCATGCTAGGGTCCGCGCGGTTCTGGCCGGCCCGGGGGAGCGGGCCGCCTTCGGGGTTTCATGACGACGTCACCGCACACCTTTCCGCTCCGCGCACCCGTGCCGGACCAGGAACAGAAAAGAATCGCGCTTGGCTACGTGCACGAGGCATGGGCCGAGGCGCGCCTCGACGGCGTCGACGGCGATTGCATGGCGCAGGCCTGCCTGTTTGCCGCGCTGATCGAATTCGTTTCGACCTATGGCGAGGAGCCGGCGGCGACGTTTGCGGAGGGCCTGGCCGCGCGCATCCGCAACGGCGAATTCTCGGTCGACCTGTCGCGGCAATAGCCGACACGGCACTTGTCGCGTCCCGGGCGCGGCGCAGCGTGAAGCGGCGCGGCCGTGGACTGCTGACAAATCCGGGCTTGAGGGTGGACCTACAGCGCCTTACGTTCCGCCGCGACATCTGGCAAGGGTCGAGGCATGCAGGCCGCACTACTTTCCGACCGCGGCGTGATCCGGGTTTCCGGAGAGACCGCGCGCGGCTTCCTGAACGGGCTTTTGACGGCGAATATCGAGACCCTGACGCCGGGCGCGGCGCGATTAGCCGCTCTCTTGACGCCTCAGGGCAAGATCGTCGTCGACGGCCTCGTCGCGGAGGCGCCGGCCGAGGACGGCGGCGGCTTCTATATCGATTGCCCGCGCGCGCTGGTCTCGATCTTTGTCGAAAAACTGACGCTCTACCGGCTGCGCGCCAAGATCGCGATCGAGGACCTGTCGGCGACGCTCGGCGTGCTCGCGCTGTGGGACGGCGACGCGCCGGCGAGCGAATACGGCCTGCTCTATGCCGACCCGCGCCTCGCGGCGCTCGGCACTCGGCTGATCCTGCCGCCGGCGGTCGCGCCCGAGGCCGCCGCCGATCTCGGCGCGGAGCTCGTCGACGAGGCGGCCTATGAGGCGCATCGCATCGCGCTCGGGGTGCCGCGCGGCGGTATCGACTTCATCTACAACGACGCCTTTCCGCACGATGCCGACATGGACCAGCTGGGCGGCGTCGATTTCAAGAAGGGCTGCTATGTCGGGCAGGAAGTGGTCTCGCGCGTCGAGCATCGCGGCACCGCCCGCGCGCGCGTGGTGCCGGTGCTGTGCGCCGGCGGGTTGCCGGATGCCGGCCTGCCGGTCACGGCCGGCGACAAGACCGTCGGCGTGATGGGATCGAGCGCCGCGGGCCGCGGGCTCGCGCTGCTGCGCCTGGACCGTGTCGACACAGCGCTCGCGGCCGGCGAAGAGATTTCCGCCGGCGGCCTGCCGCTGCAGCTCGGCCCGCTCGACTGGGCGCGGTTTCCCATTCCCGGACAGGCGAAGGCGGGGTCATGAGCGAGTCGCAGAGAGTCTCCGACGGGCTTGCGCGCTGTCCGTGGCCGAAGGACGATCCGCTCTATGTCGCCTATCACGACCGGGAATGGGGCGTCCCCGAATACGACGACCGCGCGCTCTACGAGAAGCTCGTTCTCGACGGGTTTCAGGCGGGGCTGTCCTGGATCACCATCCTGCGCAAGCGCGACAATTTCCGCCGCGCCTTCGACGGCTTCGCCCCGGAAAAGATCGCGCACTACACGCCCAGGCGCGTCGAGAAGCTGATGCAGGATGCCGGCATCGTGCGCAACCGCCAGAAGATCGAGGGCGCGATCCTCTCCGCCCGCGCCTGGCTCACCATCATGGAGAAGGGCAACGGATTCTCGCCGCTGCTCTGGGATTTTCTCGACGGCAGGCCGAAGCTGAACCGCTTCCGCAGCACCGGCCAGGTGCCGGCCGAGACCGCAATCTCGCGCGCGATGTCGAAGGAGCTTGCCGCGCGCGGCTTCAAGTTCTGCGGGTCGACCATCGTCTATGCCTTCATGCAGGCGGTCGGGATGGTCAACGACCATCTGGTCACCTGCCACCGGCATGCGGCCTGCGCGGCGATCAGGCCGCCTGGCCGGCACCCGTGAGGAAGCCCCCGAAGACCGCCGCGAAGCGCGCGCCCGCGCAGGCCCCGCGCGCCTGGCAGCGCATGCTGTCCGGCCGCCGGCTCGACCTGCTCGACCCCTCCCCGCTCGACGTCGAGATCGAGGACATCGCGCATGGCCTTGCGCGCGTCGCGCGCTGGAACGGCCAGACGCGCGGCGCGCATATTTTCTCGGTCGCGCAGCATACGCTGCTGGTGGAGGCGATTGCGCGCCGGCACCCGCCGCAGCTCGATCGCACGCTGCGGCTGGCGATCCTGCTGCACGACGCGCCCGAATATGTCATCGGCGACATGATCACGCCGTTCAAGGCGGTGATCGGCGAATCCTACAAGACCGTGGAGCAGCGCCTGCTCGGCGCCATCCATCTGCGGTTCGGGCTGCCGCCGTCGCTGCCCGCCGCCGCGCTGAAACGCATCAAGCAGGCCGACCGCGAGGCCGCCTATCTCGAAGCGACGGTGCTCGCCGGTTTCGATCCCGCCGAGGCGCGGCGTTTCTTCGGCCGGCCTTCGGCTTTGCCGCCGGCGACGATCCGGGATTATCTTACGCCCTGGCCGGCGGACACGGCGGCGCAACGCTACCTTGAGCGGTTCGGGATGCTCGCGGACGGGTAGCCGCGTCACGCCGACGGCAAAATCGACCTGCAAGATGCGATGACACGATAGAAACGGCCGCCATGATCCACGTCTGCTCCCTCGCCCGCCTGCACGACACCGTCGCCGAGACCGGCGCGCAGCGCATCGTCACGCTGATGAAGAATGTCGCGATGGTGCGCCGGCCGCCATCCGTCCCCGCCGCCAACCATCTGCTGCTGGACATGGACGACATTTCCGCGCCCGTGGACGGCTATGTGCTGCCGGCCGGCGAGCATGTCGCGCAGCTGATCGCCTTCGTGGCAGCCTGGGACCGCACGGCGCCGCTGGTCGTGCATTGCTTCGCGGGGATCAGCCGCTCGACCGCCGGTGCCTTCATCGCCGCCTGCGCGCTCAACCCGGGCCGCGACGAGCGCGCCCTCGCCCGCCTGATCCGCGACGCCTCGCCGACGGCGCAGCCGAACATGCGCCTGGTCTCCCTCGCCGACTCAACGCTCGGCCGCGGCGGGCGCATGGTGCGCGCCGTGCAGGAAATGGGGCCGGCAACCTCCGCCTATGAAGGCGTGCCGTTCCGGCTCGATCTGGAGTGACGGGGATTGAACCGTCCCGCTTCCGGCCGAGACTAAAGCGCAATCCGGCGAAGTGGGCACCGGTTCGCGGCAAGATTGCGCGATAAGCTGAGGACGGCCGCAGCGGCCCTGCATTCCGCCGGGCAGACGGTCATTCGCAAATCCCGGCCGTGCTGGCATCATGGCGTGGCGGGATTCGCGGGGGGCGATCCATGTTCGAATTGCTGAGTCTTCTCGGCCTGGCCGGCTTTGTCCTCGCCTGGCGGATGCGCGGACGCCTGCGCCTCGTGGAAACGCGGCTCGCCGATCTCGAACGCCGCATCGCACCCGATGCGTTTGCGGCGGCGACGCCCGGCGTCTCCGCGCCGACCGCCCCGGCTGCGCCGGCCGCGACCCCTGTCCCGCCCGCGCCCGAGCCCGTGCGCGAAACCGCGCCAAAACCGGCGGCGGCGAAGCCTGCCGCGACGCCGCCCGCGCCTGCGGCCGACGATCCGGCACCGAGTTTCGAGGCGCGCTTCGGCACCTGCTGGTCGG
>JBFWWQ010000063.1:0-13031 GCA_050246095.1 Pseudorhodoplanes sp. | reverse complement strand
ACCCCGCACCCGCGGCATGTGGATGAATTCCCACGGGCTCGGCATCGCCCCGACCGGCACTTCGACCAGGGTCGGAGCGTCGCGGCGCGCGAAGCCGCGCCGCAGGGCCGCACGCAATTCGTCGGGGGTGCGCGCGCGCTCCGCCGCCACGCCGAAGCTGTCGGCGAATTTCAGGAAATCCGGATTGGCGAGATCGACCGCGATATTGCGCCCGCCGTAGCTGACATCCTGGATCAGCTTCACGTTGCCGAAACAGTTGTTGTTGAACACGATGTTGACTAGCGGAATGCGGTGGCGCACCGCCGTCGACAATTCGTTCGCCGCATACATGAAGCCGCCGTCGCCGGCGATCGAGAGCACCGGCACGTCGCGCCGCGCATGCTGCACGCCGAGCGCGGTCGCGTAACCCCAGCCGAGATTGTCCTGGTAGCCGGGCGAGATGAAGGTGTGCGGCTTGTAGACCGGCAGGCAGAGCCGCGCCGCGAAGCCGAGCTGCGTCACCTCGTCGACGAAGATGCCGTCTTCCGGCAATTCGGCGCGGATCGCCTCGAGATAGCCGATCTGCGGGGAGAGCTTGCCGAGCCGCTTGGCGATGCGCGCGTGGCGCTCCTTCATTTCATCGCTGCGCGAGGCGCGTTTCGCATTGTGCGCGGGCAGGAGATCGAGCAGGCGGCGCAGCACGCGCTTCGAGTCGCCGATCAGCGCCGCCGCGGGCTTCGCGAAGCGATCCATCTCCTCCGGATCGGTGTCGATGCGAACGACCTTCAGATTCGCGTCGGTGCCCCATTCGCGCAATTGCATCAGCATGCGCGTGCCGATGCCGACGACGGCATCGACCTCGCGCCAGAGCTCGTGCGCGAGCGGCAGCGGCACGCGCAGCGGGTTGCGGGAATCGAGCGCGCCCTGTCCGCGCCGCCACGCCACGACTGGCGCCTGCAGCATTTCGGCGAGCTGCGTGACTTCCGCGGACGCATCGAGCGCGCCGCCGCCGGCAACGATCATCGGGTTTTTCGCCGCGCCGAGAATCTTCGCCGCCGCAAGGATCGCATCCTCGTCGAGCGGTAGCGGCTGCGGCGGGGAGGGTGCGACCGACGCGACCGGCTCGCTGCGGCCCCAGACGTCCATCGCGCATTCGATCGCCGCGGGTCCGCGCCGGCCGAAGGTCATGGCGCGGAAGGCGTCGGACACGATTGCCGGCGCTTCCGCCGGCCGGCCGATGCGGGCGGCATGGTCGACCAGGCGCGCCACGATCCCGCTCTGGTCGCGAATCTCGTGCAGGAAGCCGAGGCCCCGCCCGATGGCGGCCTGCGGGATTTCGCCGATCAGCGCCAGGACCGGCGCGTTCATCCCATAGGCGTTCAGCAGCGCGGCGCCGGAATTGAGCAGCCCCGGGCCGGGAACCACGGCATAGGCTTGGGGTTTGCCCGTCGCGAGCGCGGCCCCGAGCGCCATATAGGCCGCGCCCTGTTCGTGCCGGGAATGCACGACTTTGATGCGGTCGGAGGCCTTGTAGAGCGCGTCGAAGAGGGGATCGTTATGCACGCCCGGAAGCGCGTAGAGCGTGTCCAGACCGTGCGCGATCAGGGAAGCTACCACGGCCTCGCCCGTGGTCATGCGGGGCGCTTCGGGGGCGAACGGAACGGGGTCCTGGCCGGCCTTTTTTGCCGTTACTGGCATGTCTGTCGTGTGCGTTTCCTGTGCCGGCCAGAATGTGCACGTCGCAGCGCCCCTGTCGAGGGCCAGGCTGGCCGCCTAGTCGTTATAGACGTCGCGGAAGCGCAGCATATCCGCCAGTTTGCGCTCATTGTGGCGGGGGAAGCCGCAGGCCGGGGCGAAACTGTCGGCATCCCGGTAGGTGCCGAACAGCCGGTCCCAGAGCGGCAGGTCGGCGAAATTGTAGCGGTGCACGTCGCGCGCGTGATGCACCGAATGCAGTTCCGGCGTCTGGATGAAATATTTCAGCCAGCGCGCGCGGCGAAGAAGTTGAACCAGAGCGCGCCTTCGAGCGAGCAGCCGAGCAGGGGATACAGGACGAGGGCGGCGAGCAGCGAGTCGGCGAGAATTTCGAGCGGGTGCTTGTAGAACGAGGTGAGCGCCTCGATCCGCGCCGGCGAGTGATGCAGCTGATGGAATACCTGCCAGAATCCGGGCAGGTGGCGGATGCGGTGCCACCAGTAGAAGAAGAACGTGCCGACGAACCAGCCGACGAAGCCTTCGGCGAGCGGCATCTGCCATGCGGAAAGCCGAAACAGCGAGGCGCCCGCCAGCAGACCGATCCACAGCTTGTTGGTCGCGAGCGTGATCGCGACCTGACACAGGTTGATCAGGATCGCGCGGCCGTACCAGCCCGGTGCGTTGGGCAATTCGCGGCCCGGCCGCACGCGCTCCAGCGCGAGGAAGCAGACGGCGGCGATGAGGGTTGCGACGGTCGGGACGGCGAGGGTCATCGAAGAATCCGGCGGGTCGTTCCGGGGCGGTGCGAAAACGCCGGACCCGGAATGGCCTCGATGGGAGGCGCGAATGCCATCATTGGTCGCGTCCCGGCGGGGGCGGGTTCAGGGCTCCGCGCCTTGACAAAGCCACCCCGCTATGGGCTTCTCCGGCCCGCTGAATCACCCCCATTTCCGCGACTTTTCAGGCCCCCGCGGGGCAGACGAGACGGCCATGCATCGCTATCGCACGAAGACCTGCGGCGCGCTCCGCCAGGAGCATATCGGGGAAACCGTGCGGCTCTCCGGCTGGTGCCACCGCATCCGCGATCATGGCGGCGTGCTGTTCATCGACCTGCGCGACCATTACGGCCTCGCCCAGGTCGTCGCCGATCCCGACAGCCCCGCCTTCAAGGATGCCGAGAAGCTGCGTTCCGAATGGGTGGTGCGGGTCGACGGCAAGGTGCGCATGCGTCCCGCCGGCACCGAGAATCCGGAATTGCCGACCGGCATGGTCGAGGTGTTCGCGACCGAGATCGAGGTGCTGGGCCCCGCCGGCGAATTGCCGATGCCGGTGTTCGGCGACCAGGAATATCCGGAAGAGACGCGGCTGAAATACCGCTTCCTCGACCTGCGCCGCGAGCGGCTGCACCAGAACATCATGAAGCGCGGAGAGATCATCGATTCGATCCGCCGCCGCATGAAGAGCCAAGGCTTCTTCGAATTCCAGACGCCGATCCTGACCGCCAGCTCGCCGGAAGGCGCGCGCGACTATCTCGTTCCCTCGCGCATCCACCCGGGCAAGTTCTACGCGCTGCCGCAGGCGCCGCAGCAATTCAAGCAGCTCATCATGGTGTCGGGATTCGACCGCTATTTCCAGATCGCGCCGTGCTTTCGCGACGAGGATGCGCGCGCCGATCGTTCTCCCGGCGAATTCTATCAGTTCGACATCGAGATGAGCTTCGTGACGCAGCAGGACGTGTTCGACGCGGTCGAGCCGGTCCTGCGCGGCGTGTTCGAGGAATTCGCGGGCGGCAAGGCGGTGACGCCGAAATTCCCGATGATTCCCTATGCCGAGGCGATGCGGCTCTACGGCACCGACAAGCCGGATCTGCGCAACCCGCTGAAGATGGCGAACGTCACGGAAGCCTTCCGCGGTTCCGGCTTCAAGGTGTTCGCGGGCATGATCGCGGCCGATCCGGCCGTGGAAGTGTGGGCGATCCCCGCCCCGAAGGGCGGCAACCGCGCCTTCGCCGACCGCATGAACGACTGGGCCAAGGGCGAGGGCCAGCCGGGGCTGGGCTACATTTTCTGGCGCGAAAGCGAAGAGGGCGGCGCCGGCCCGCTGGCCAAGAATATCGGGCCTGAGCGCACCAAACAGATCGCCGACCAGCTCGGTCTGGGGGTGGGTGACGCGGTCTTTTTCGTCGCCGGCAAGCCGAAGGACTTTGTGAAATTCGCCGGAATCGCGCGCACGAAAGTGGGTGAAGAACTTAAACTGATTTCTCAGGACCGGTTCGACTTCTGCTGGATCGTCGATTTCCCGATGTACGAATGGAGCGAGGAGGAGAAGAAGATCGACTTCTCGCACAACCCCTTCTCCATGCCGAACATGCCGGTCGAGGAGTTCCTCGCGCTCGATCCGGGCGACCGCGAGAAAATCCTCGGCATGAAGGCGATCCAGTACGACATCGTCTGCAACGGCGTCGAACTGTCGTCGGGCGCGATCCGCAACCATCGCCCCGACGTGATGAAGAAGGCCTTCGCCATCGCCGGCTACGGCGAGGACGTGCTGGAGAAGAAATTCGGCGGCATGCTGCGCGCGCTCTCGCTCGGCGCGCCGCCGCATGGCGGCATCGCGCCCGGCATCGACCGCATCGTCATGCTTTTATGCGGCGAGGAGAATTTGCGCGAGGTGGTTCTTTTCCCGATGAACCAGCGCGCCGAGGACCTGCTCATGGGCGCGCCGTCCGAGGTCACGCCGAAGCAGCTGCGCGAGCTGCATATCCGGCTCAACCTGCCGCAGAACTGACCAGCGGCACACGGCGGCCGAGGCTCACGTCCATGACCTACGTCCCGCCGCCCTTCCTGCCGCGCCTGCAGAGTCGCATCCTCAAGCGCTATGTGAACCTCAGGCATCGCCTGCGGCTCGCGCGCGACGGGGAGGAATATTTCGATCATTGCCGCTATTTCGGCGCCGACTTCATGGTGCGCCTGGACGACCATATCGGCTACGAGATGGCGATCCGCATTTTCGAATGGGTGCAGATCGACCGCCTGATCCAGACCTGCGCGCGCATCGGGCCGGACGCTTTTCTCGACATCGGCGCGCATGCCGGCCTCTATACCTGCATCGTCGGGCGGCGCCGTCTCGCGCAGCGCCTGATCGCCTTCGAGCCGGACCGCCGCGCGCTCGTGCATCTGAAGGCCAATCTCCTGTTCAACAATCTGCTGGAGCGCACTGAGGTGCACGAAGCGGCGGTCGGCGCCGAGCGCGGCTATGCCCTGTTCGTGCAGGGCGGCGACGACAATCGCGGCCAGTCGCGCATCGAGCCGGGGCATCCGGATGCCTACCAGGTGCCGGTGGTAACGCTCGACGACGTGCTGCGGATCGAGAATCAGGTGCTGGCGATCAAGATGGACGTCGAGGGCTTCGAGATGGAGACGCTGGCGGGCGGGGAGCGGCTTTTCCGGCAAAATCGCGGCTATGCCCAGATCGAGGCCTATGACGGCCGCGACCAGGTGGTCGTGCCGCGCATGGCCGAACTGGGCTGGCGGCTTGTCGACCGGCTCGACATCGACTTCCTATTTGAGAAGACTTGAGACCGGGCGGGCTGGATGGCCTTGGCCGCCGCGGGGGAGGAATGCAATGCCTTCGGTGATGTCGAACCTGTCGGACGATCTGCGGAATTCCGCGCTCGCCTATCACCGCGGTCCCAAGCCCGGAAAGTTGGAAATCCAGGCCACCAAGCCGCTCGGAACCCAGCACGATCTCGCGCTCGCCTATTCGCCCGGGGTGGCTGCGGCCTGCGAGGCGATCGCGGCGGAGCCGCCGCTGGCGGCCGAACTCACCGCCCGCCAGAACCTCGTGGCGGTGATCTCCAACGGATCGGCGGTGCTTGGCCTCGGCAATATCGGTCCGCTCGCGAGCAAGCCGGTGATGGAGGGAAAGGCGGTTCTGTTCAAGAAATTCGCCGGCATCGACGTGTTCGACATCGAGATCGACGCGCCCGGCATCGAGCGCATGGTGGAGGTGGTTTCCGCGCTCGAGCCGACCTTCGGCGGCATCAACCTGGAAGACATCAAGGCGCCGGAATGCTTCGAGGTCGAGGAGCGGCTGAAGGCGCGGATGAAAATCCCGGTCTTCCACGACGACCAGCACGGCACCGCGATCATCGTGGCGGCGGCGGTGCGCAACGCGCTGGCGCTCAGCGGCAAGAAGCTCGAACAGGTCAAGATCGTGACTTCCGGCGCGGGCGCTGCGGCGCTCGCCTGCCTCAACCTGCTGGTGACGCTCGGCGCCAGGCGCGAAAACATCTTCGTCTCCGACCTCGAAGGCGTCGTCTACAAGGGCCGCGACAAGCTGATGGACCGCTGGAAGGAGCCCTATGCGCAGGACACCAAGGCGCGCAAGCTCGCCGAGATCATCGGCGATGCGGACGTCTTTCTCGGCGTCTCCGCCGGCAGCGTGCTGACGCCGGACATGGCGAAGACGATGGCCAAGCGCCCGCTGATCATGGCGCTGGCCAATCCCACGCCCGAAATCATGCCGGAGGAGGCGCTGGCCGCGCGTCCGGACGCGCTGATCTGCACCGGCCGTTCCGACTATCCGAACCAGGTCAACAACGTCCTGTGCTTTCCCTATATCTTCCGCGGCGCGCTCGATGTCGGCGCGACCACGATCAACGAGGACATGAAGCGGGCGGCGGTGGAGGCGATCGCGGCTCTCGCGCGCGAGGCGCCCTCCGACATCGCCGCGCGCGCCTATGGCGGGGAGGCGCCGACCTTCGGCACCGGCTCGCTCATTCCCAATCCGTTCGATCCGCGGCTGATCCTGCGCATCGCGCCGGCGGTCGCGAAGGCGGCGGTGGAATCGGGCGTCGCCACGCGCCCGATCTACGATTTCGACACCTACGAGGAGCGGCTGACGCGCTTCGTGTTCCGCTCCGGCTTCATCATGAAGCCGGTCTTCGCGCAGGCGAAGGGCGCGCCCAAGCGCGTCAACTTCGCCGAAGGCGAGGATGAGCGCGTGCTGCGCGCGACGCAGACGGTGGAGGAGGAGGGGCTCGCGCATAAGCTGCTGATCGGCCGTCCCGGCGTGGTCGAGCAGCGGCTCGACCGCTACGGCCTGTCGATCCGCCCGGACAAGGATTTCACGCTGATCAATCCGGACGACGATCCGCGCTACCGCGAATACGTGACCACCTATGTCGAAGTCGCAGGCCGGCGGGGCGTGACGCCGCATGCCGCGCGCACGATCGTACGCACCAATGCCACGGTGATCGCCGCGCTCGCGGTCCGGCTCGGGCTTGCCGACGCCATGATCTGCGGTCTGGAAGGCCGCTACATGTCGCACCTGAAGAATATCCGCGACGTGATCGGGCTGGCGCCCGGTATGCGCAATTTCGCGGCGCTCTCGCTGGTGCTCACCGGCAAGGGCGCGCATTTCATCGCCGACACCCAGGTCATGCCCGAGCCGGATGCCGGCGAAATCGCGGAAATGGCCGTGATGGCGGCGGCGCATGTGCGGCGTTTCGGTCTGGCGCCGAAAATCGCGCTGCTCTCGCACTCCGATTTCGGCTCCTACGACACCGCCTCCGCGCAAAAAATGCGGCAGGCCTGCGCCATGCTGACCGCCTCGCATCCGGAGCTGGAAGTGGACGGGGAGATGCACGGCAATTCGGCGGTATCGGCGGCCGATCGCGAGCGCGTCTTCCCGCATTCGCGCCTGCGCGGGGAGGCCAATATCCTGATCATGCCCAATCTCGACGCCGCCAATATCGCCTACCAGATGGTGAAGGTGCTGGCCGACGCGCTGCCGGTCGGCCCGATCCTGATGGGTGCGGCGCGGCCGGCGCATATCCTGACGCCGACGGTGACGGCGCGCGGGGTCATCAACATGACGGCAGTGGCGGTGGCCGAGGCGCAGGCCCGCGCCTGAGCGGCGCGGCCGATGGCTGCGTCGCCATGCTTCATGAATCGTTGAAGTTTTTCCTTGATCTGGGGGGTGGTTATGTCTATGTCCCCGCGTGCCGTTTGAATCGTTCCGGTTTTCGGGGGGATTCGGCGGCTTTCGTTTTCCGTGAGCCGGCTTGCCGGTCTCTCGGGTTCGCTCTCTGGTTGGGAGGATTCGGCCGATGCGCCAGAACACCCTCTTTCAATCGGGGACGGGCTTGGGAACCCCAGGTACCGCCCGAAAGAAGGATTTTTCGATCGTCGCGTCCGAAGCATCGTCGGAGGAGCGCAACGATCATTTCGTGGTGAGGAGCGGGGTGCGGTGCGCCGGTGCGCATCTCATCATCGATCTCTACGACGCCAAGAAGCTCGACGACATCGGGCATATCGAGCGGGCTTTGCGCGATTGCGTGGAGGCGTCCGGCGCGACGCTTCTGCACATCCATTTGCACCGTTTCGAGCCGAATGGCGGCGTGTCTGGCGTCGCGGTGCTCGCGGAAAGCCACATCTCGATCCATTCCTGGCCCGAGAACGGCTATGCCGCGCTCGATGTCTTCATGTGCGGAGACGCCAAGCCGGAAGCCTGCGTGCCGGTGCTGCGCGAGGCCTTCAAGCCGCAACGCATCGCGGTGAGCGAATTGCTGCGCGGGCAGGGCGTTTAGCCCTTATTGCAGGCCCATTTCGTCATGGCCGGGCCGCGCGCAGCGCGAGACCCGGCCATCCACGTCTTTGATGCTATCTTTCAGGCGCGTGGATGCCCGGTACGAGACCGGGCATGACGCCAACCGCAGAGAATTGCCGTGAGGCACCCATGACCGGCAAGCGCTGGATTTCCGAAACGCTGTTCGAGGATCTCGGCCTGCGCATCAGCTACGAGGCCGAGCGCGTGCTCTACGAGACGCGAACCGAGCACCAGAATCTCGTGCTGTTCGAGAACCGGCGGTTCGGCAAGGTGCTGGCGCTGGACGGCGCCACGCAGGTCACGACCGCGGACGAATTCATCTACCACGAGATGATGACGCATGTGCCGATACTGGCGCATGGACGGGCGCGGGAGGTGCTGGTCGTCGGCGGGGGCGATTGCGGCATTGCCGAGGAAGTGCTCAAGCACAAATCGGTGAAGCGGCTGACGCAGGTGGAGATCGATGCCTCGGTGGTCGAATTCTCCAAGGAGCATTTTCCCGAATTCACCGGCCCGGTTTTGGCCGATCCGCGCTTCGACCTTGTGATCGACGACGGGATCAAATTCGTGCAGCGGACGGACCGCCGCTTCGACGTCGTCATCGTCGATTCGACCGACCCGCAGGGGCCGGGCGTGGTGCTGTTCTCGGAAGCTTTCTATGCCGGCTGCCGGCGTTGCATGACCGACGGCGGCGTGATGGTGACGCAGAACGGCGTGCCGTTCTTCCAGCCGGAGGAGCTTGCCGGCAGCATCCGGAAATTCCGCGCCTTGTGGAAGCAGGGGACCTGCTATGTCGCCGCCATCCCGACCTATATCGGCGGCCACATGGCGATGGGATGGGCGAGCGACGACATGGGATTGCGCGCGCTCCCGGTGTCGGCGATCGCGCAGCGTTACGAGGCGGCCGGCCGCTTCCCCACGCGCTACTGGACGCCCGAGGTGCATGCGGCGGCCTTCGCGCTGCCGCGCTTCATCGCCGTTATCGTGGCGGCCGCCTAGCCTTCAGCGCCAGAACGGCTTCGCCGCTTCCCTCGCCGCGTCGCTGCGGCTGATCCCGATGTCGCGCAGCGCGTCGTCGTCGAGGGTCGCCAGCACGCCCCGCTGTCCGCTCTTCTCGATCGAAAGCGCGCACGCGCGCCAGTCCGCGGATCGTGGCAGGAAAACCGGAAAGGGCGCCGCGCCGGTCGCGGCGTACGGGGCTGAAAGCGGTCAATGCGGCATCGGTCATGGCGGTCTTTATCGGGAAGGCTCCGGCACGGTGTAGGGGCCGTTGCGGGACCGACGTTTCGGAAATCGCCGAAATGTCCGTACTTGCGCGCGCGCATGCCGCGCGCGACATTGCGGGCATGAGCGCCAATGCGAAGCTTGCGACGATCGCCGCCTGCGCCGGCGATCCCGCGCGCGCCAGCATGCTGTCGATGCTGATGGACGGGCGCGCCTTCACCGCGGGCGAATTGTCGGAGGCCGCGGGTGTGGCGCCGCAGACCGCGAGCGGGCACCTCTCCCGCATGGTCGATGCCGGTCTGCTCGCGGTCGCGCAGCAGGGGCGTCACCGCTATTTCAAACTGGCCTCGCCGCAGGTCGGCGGCATGCTGGAGGGCATGATGGTGCTCGCCGCCGGCCTCTCCGACCGGCACACCGCACCGGCCAGCGACGAACTGCGTTTCGCGCGCACCTGCTACGATCATCTGGCCGGCCGGCTCGGCGTCGCCATCGCGCAGAATCTGCAGGCGCAGGGCCATATCATCCTCACTGAGGACGGCGGCGCGGTGACGGAGACGGGCCGCCGCTTCCTCGTGCGGACCGGGCTCGATCCCGATGCCGCGCCCGCGCGCCGCGCCTTCTGCAAGCCCTGCCTGGACTGGAGCGAGCGGCGCTATCACATCGGCGGCCTGCTCGGGCAGCGCATCGCCGAAGCCTGTTTCCGGGCCGGGTGGATCCGGCGCGCGCGCCGCGCCCGCGCCGTAGAGGTCACGGCGCTCGGCCGGCGCAAATTCCGCGAAGTCTACGGCGTGAACCTGTAGTCTGACCGGCGCGCCGGCTTGCCGAACAGCCGCTCGGCATTGCCGGAGGCGATCCGCTGTGCCTGGTCCGGCGGTAGCTTGGCGAGCCAGGTTCGGTATCCGTTCATGATCGCGTCGTAGGAAACCCAGCGTTCGTTGATCCAGGTATCGGAGCCGATCAGGAAACGGTCGGAATAGCGCGCAAACAGGTCGCGCCATTCCGGCGAGACGTTCCCCGTACCGTCCGCGATGCCGCTGCGGTAGGACAATTCACCCCACAGATCGGGATAGGTCCGCAGCAATTCCGCAACGCGCGCCGGCGATGTCGAGAAGCCGGTATGCGCCCAGACGATGCGCGCCTTCGGATTGTGCGAGAACAGGATCAGCAGCGCTTCCTCGTCGCAATGCGCGTGCAGGAACAGATTGCGCGCGACCGCAAGCTCCACGATCTTCTTGACCAGGGGACTCGCGGCGGCCTTGCCGTAGATATGGAATTCGCCGATGCCGCGGTAATAGCCGCGTTTGTACTCCTCCTCGATCAGATCGAGGATCGAAGGATCGTCGAACCAGGTCTGGATGTCGGCACGCACGCGGTAGGGCCGAATGAACGGCACCACCCACAGATTCGGCGCCTCGGCGGCGACGAGCTGGTGCGTGCCCTTGTTCGGGCGGCTGGTGGCGAGGATGCCGGTGACGCTGTTGCGCTTGAAAATCTCCAGCACCGTGTCGAGCGGGTATTGCGGGTTCGGCTCCTGGTTGTAGTGCAGGTGGGCGTCGAAAATCTCGATCCTCGATTGCGCGGCCGCCGGGGCGGCAAGACCTGCGACCAGACCCGCGATCAGGGCGACACCCAGCAACAGACGCGCCAGCATGCGAAATCCTCCCGTTAACCTCCGGCTAACCATGACCGCCAATCACGCCCGCCGCTTGTCATTCTAACCCTTCGCGGGCGCCGATATTCAGCCCGCTTTTACGCCGGTTGCGCACCCTGCCGGAAGCGTCGGGGGCGGGGTTGTGACTTCCATTCGAAACAAGACATTCGCGGCTATCCTGGGCGCGCTCCTGGCCGGCTTGCCGATGCTCGCCCTGCATGCCTGGCTCGACGAACTCGCCTTGCGGCAGGGGCAGGGCGAAGCGGAAACGGTGGCCCGGCGGACCATCTCGCTGGCCGAGACCCGGATCGGCCGCGCCGTCGCCACGCTCGACGACCTCGCCGATCTCGGGGTCGCGTCCTGCCGCGCCGATCACGTGCAGGCGCTGAAGCGCTCGAATTTCGCCACCGGCCCGGTCAAGGAATTCTCGCTGGTCGCGCCGGACGGCTCGACCCTGTGCAGCGACATGGAATCCACGGTCAGCGACCGCACCTTGATCGCCGCGCAGAAGCTTGCCGCCCGATCCGACCTCATGCTCGAACTGGTGCGGATCGGCGACCGCGGCGAGCGCTTCGTGCGCCTGCGCCGGGAGACGCCGGGCGGCCCCAACGGCATCGCCGCGCTGATCCCGATCGAACTGCTGATCCCGCAATCGACCATGCAGGGAGCGCCCGCCAACGCCAACATGCGCATGACGCTCGGCGACGGCTCGGTCGTCGGCGGACGGACGGCGAGTGCGGAAGGACGCGCCGGCGACAAGTTCGTCAGCACCCAGTATTCGCCGCGCTACGGCCTGACCGTCACCGTATCCATGCCGCTGTCCAGCGTGGCCGCCAATCGCGGCGAGCTGCGCGCGCTCGGCCTCGTGGTCAGCGCCGGGCTGATCGTGGCGATCGGCGCCTTGCTCGCCGCGACCCGCTGGCGCCGCCACGACAACCCGGTGGAGGAGATCGCGCGCGCGATCGAGGCGCGCGAATTCATTCCCTATTACCAGCCGGTCATCGACATCTCTACCGGACGGGTGGCGGCGGCCGAGGTGCTGATGCGCTGGCGCAAGCCGGACGGGACCATCGTTCCGCCCGCCAAGTTCATCCCGCTGGCGGAATCGAGCGGGCTGATCGTCGCCATGACGCGCAGCATCATGATCGCGGTACGCGAGGAGATCGGCGCCGACTATGCGAAGCGGCCGCATCTGCGCATCGGATTCAATCTCTCGGCGCGGCATTTCGACGACGAGCAGATCGTCGCCGATGTGCGGCGCATCTTCCAGAACTCGCCGGTGCAGATGCAGCAGATCGTGCTGGAGGTGACGGAGCGTCAGCCGCTGGAAAACCTCACCGCCGCGCGTCGCATCGTCGCGGCCCTGCAGGGGCTCGGCGTGCGGGTGGCGATGGACGATGTCGGCGCCGGCCATTCCGGCCTGTCCTACATGCTCAAGCTCGGCGTCGACATGATCAAGATCGACAAGGTGTTCATCGACGCGCTCGGTCGCGACAGCAATTCCACGACCATCATCGGCACGCTCGTCGATCTTGCGCGCAACATGCGCATGGACGTGGTCGCGGAGGGGGTGGAGAATTTCGAGCAGGTCGTGGCTTTGCGCGACCACGGCATCCGCCTGGCGCAGGGATATGTGTTCGCGCCGCCGCTGCCGGGGCCGTCCTATCTGCGGCTGCTGCAGGCCGCGGACGCCAAGCCGGGCAGCAAGCCTGCGCGCGCGGATTCCCCCGCGCCGCGCCGCCTCGCTGCGGTAGCGGGCTGAGCGGGCGTCCGCGCCATCAATTCTCCTTCAGTGTCGGCCCCGGTCCGGGAGGGAGTTGCCGGCGCGCGCAGGCGCGTCCAGCGGGAGGGATGGCATGCGAGGTGTGGT
>JBFWWQ010000062.1:0-13037 GCA_050246095.1 Pseudorhodoplanes sp. | reverse complement strand
TCGCGGCGCGGCGGGCCGTGGTATATCTGTTGGACCGCATGGCGGACCGCGCGCAGGCGGTGCTGATGGCGACGCGCGTCGCCGACCTGCCGAGCGATCTGCGCGCGCTGCGCCTGCTGCTGGAGGCGCGCGCGCTGTCGGATATCGGGCGCCACGACCTGGCCCTGGAAGTGATCGCCAACATGGACCGGCGCGAGGCGGTGCGGCTGCGCGCCGACATCCTGTGGGCGATGAAGCGCTTCGGCGAGGCGGGGGAGCAGATCGAGCTGCTTTACGGCGAACGCTTCCGTCAGTTCGAGCCGCTGTCGGATGCCGAGCGCAGCGACATCCTGCGCGCCGCCATCGGCTATGGGCTCGCCGAGGACGCGATCGGCCTGCAGCGCTTCCGCGAGAAATACGCCGCCAAGATGAACGAGGGCCCGGACCGGCGCACCTTCGAGATCGCCACCGCGCCGCTCGGCAATGCCGCGGCGTTCCGCGAGATCGCCAAGCAGGTCGCCGCCTCCGACACGCTGACCAGCTTCCTGCGCGAAATGCGCCTGAGCTATCCGGAAATCGGCACCTTCTCCGCGGCCGATCCGCTGAACGCCCCGCAAAAGGCCGTCGGCCGCGCCCAGCCCGACCCGGCCGCGACCGGCTCGATCCTGCCCGAACGGATGCCGCGCCGCCCGTGACGCCTCAGGTGCCGTAGCTCTGCACCAGGCTGCCGGCCACCAGCGTCCAGCCGTCCACCAGCACGAAGAAAATCAGCTTGAACGGCAGCGACACCACCACCGGCGGCAGCATCATCATGCCCATCGACATCAACACCGACGCCACCACGAGGTCGATGATGAGGAAGGGCAGGAACAGCAGGAAGCCGATCTCGAAGGCGCGCTTCAGCTCCGAGATCATGAAGGCCGGCACCAGGATGCGCAGCGAGACCTGGTCCGGCGCCGCCGGGATCGGCTCGCGCGCGAGGTCGGTGAACAGCTTCAGGTCCTTCTCGCGCACGTTCTTGAGCATGAATTCCTTGAACGGTCCGGACGCGCGCTCGAACGCCTGCTCGACGCTGATCTCGTTGTTGATCAGCGGGCGCACGCCGATGTCGTAGGCGCGCTGGAAGGCCGGCCCCATCACGAAGGCGGTCAGGAACAGGGCGAGCGCGACGATGACCGCGTTGGGCGGCGCCGTCGCGGTGCCGAGCGCGGTGCGCAGCAGCGACAGCACGACCACGATCCGCGTGAACGAGGTCATCATCACGAGGATCGACGGTGCGAGCGACAGCACCGTCAGCAGCGCGATGAGCTGGATCACGCGCTCCGTCAGCCCGCCGCCGGCGCCGAAATTGATGCTGATATCCTGCGCGTCGGCGGGAGTGGCGAAAGCGAGGGCTACGGTTGCTGCTGCTCCGGCTGCCAGTGTCGCGAAACATACGCGGCGGCCGGACCTGCCAAATCTCATCCCTTGCCCGGCGGACGGCCGAGCAGGCTCGCCATTTCCTCTTCCAGGCTGGAGAACGGCGATTGATCGGGAGCGGTCGCGGGCGCGGTATCGGTCGCCGGCTTTTCCGGCTCGTGCCGCGCCGGCGCGGCTTCGGTTGCAGCGGCTGCCGTCGCTGCGGCGGCCTTGGCGGCGCGTTTATCGGCGGCGCCCGGCTGACGCCGCAAGGCGGCTTCGAGCCGCTGCGCCATTTCCGCGAGATTGGCGTCGGCGGGGGCGCGGGGCGGGGCGGTTGGCGCGCCGGCGATCATGGCGACCAGCGGATCCTGCGCCGGCGTGCCGGGCTTGTCGCGCAGCGAATCGAGCATCGGGGTCGGCTCGCCGACGCGCGGTCCCGCCGGCTCGGCGCGGCGCGGGACGGGGGCATCGGCGGGCCGCACGCCGTCCAGCGACGGCGCGGTCCGGCGCGGGCTGTCGCTCGCGGTCAGGCGGTGCAGCGCATCGGCGTCGCGCGTCGACATTTCGGCGGCAAGGCCTGCGAGCGGATCGGTCGCGACCGGCGTCGGTGCCGGGGTCGGCGTGCGCACCGGACGGCGCGGCGGCGGCGGTGCCGCGCTCACCGGCGTCGGGATCGTGACATGCGGCTCGTCGTGCGGCTCGTCCATCACCACGGGGCGCGCGCGCGGGGTCGGCTCCGTCGGCCAGGCGGCGTCGCTGCGCACCGGCGGCGCCTCGCGCGCAACCTGCGTGCGCAGGATGTTCTGCTCGATCACGATGTCGGTCGGGCCGCCGATCATCAGCAGGTGTTCGATATTGTCGCGCCGCACCAGCACCAGCTTGCGGCGGCCGTCGACCGCGCCCGCCTCGATCACGGCAAGCCGCGGCTGGCGTCCGCGCGCGGCCTGGCCGCCGAGGCGCGCGGTGCCGAACCGGCGCACCAGCCAGGCGGTCGCGCCGATCAGCGCGAAGACCACGATGAAGGCTATGAAGAAGCGCACAGCGAGTGGCGTCTCCGCGCCGAACAGACTTTCAAACATGAACCGTCCCCGGGGCTAGCCATCGTGCGAGGTCACCTGAAGAGAATCGCCCGAGCCGTTGAACCCTGCGGCAAATTAGCGTGCCGCACAAACTAACAGAGTCTTAAAGTCGGTCCACGGCCCCCCGGCGTCGCCGTCCCCGCAAACCTTAAGCTTGGTAAATGCGCCCGGGGCGGCGCTTTCGTGGCAACGGCCGCAAAAGGCACGAATTTACCGATCGTTAACCATAAACCCGGCAATCTTTGCCGGGCATCGCTTGCGGCGGGCCCGGAAACCCGAGCGAGGGCCGGCGATGGCGATTTCCGAGCTTCCGATTCTGTCGATGCTGCGCACGCGCATGCAGTGGCACCAGGAGCGCCAGAAGCTCCTGTCCGAGAACGTCTCCAATGCCGACACGCCCGGCTTTCGCCCGCGCGACCTGGCGCCGCCGAAATTCGATTCGCCGCCGATGCGGCAGCTGATGCTGGCGGCGACCAATCCGCTGCACCTGATGGGCGGGCCGGGCGGCGCCTCGCAATTCGAGGACGAGCGCAACGACACCTACGAGACGCGACCGACCGGCAACGCGGTCAGCCTGGAAGACGAGATGATGAAGGTCGCCGCCAACCAGATGGAATACCAGGCGGCGACCACGCTCTATGCCAAGAGCCTCGGTCTGGTGAAGACCGCGCTCGGCAAGAAATAGGGGGGCGCATCATGGACTTCATGCGGTCGATCGCCATCGCCGCGTCCGGGTTGCGGGCGCAGGCGGGGCGCATGCGCATCATCGCGGAGAATCTGGCCAACGCCGATTCCACCGCGCAGACGCCCGGCGCCGATCCCTACCGGCGCAAGATTCCGACCTTCGTCAGCGAGATGGACCGCGCGCTCGGCGCCAATCTGGTGACGCTCGGCCGCGTCAAGCCCGATTCCAGCGACTTCCAGCTCAAATACCAGCCCGGCCACCCTTCCGCCGACGCCGACGGCAACGTGAAATACCCGAACGTGAACCCGCTCGTGGAAATGACCGACATGCGCGAGGCGCAGCGTTCCTACGAGGCGAATATCAACGTGATCGGCGCGACCCGGCGCATGCTCCAGCGCACCATCGAAATCCTCAAAGCCTGACGGAGACTTCCCATGACCACCGCAAGCGGCGCCGCCGGCGCCTATGCGAGCCTCGCCAAGCTGACGCAGCCCGGCGGCGCGCTGTCGAAAAGCGTCGGCGACGCGCAGGGGCCGGAGGCGAATTTCGGCGCGCTGCTCAAGGGCGCGCTCAACAATGTGGTGGAGGCGGGGCAGAAATCCGACGTGCAGGCGCACGCCTTGGCCGCCGGCAAGGCCAACGTGGTCGATGTCGTCACCGCCGTCGCCGAGACCGAGACCGCGATCGACGCGGTGGTCGCGGTGCGCGACAAGGTGATCGCGGCCTACGAGGAAATCATGCGGATGCCGATCTGATGCTGCCGGCGCCGCTCCATCTCCGTCATCCTGAGGTGCGAGCGAACATGGTGAGCGAGCCTCGAAGGATGGCGGGCCGTCGCCCTTCGAGGCTCGCCCGATTTCATCGGGCTCGCACCTCAGGGTGACGGAACAAAGGAACAGAAAATTTAATGACCGGTCCCGAAGTCCTCGACGTGGCGCGCGATGCGATCGTGACGCTGGTGCTGGTGGCAAGCCCGCTGATGCTGGTCGGGCTGTTCGTCGGCGTCGCCATCTCGCTGTTCCAGGCGCTCACCCAGATCCAGGAAATGACGCTGGTCTTCGTGCCGAAAATCCTCGCCATCTTCGTCGCCATGCTGGTGGCGCTGCCGTTCATGTCCGACGTGCTGCACGGCCATATGACGCGGCTGGCGGCGCGAATCGTGGGAGGATGATATGCGTGTCCCGGCGGCGCCGCCGCGTGACGCGCGCGTTGCGCCGAATCCGGGACACAGGTCCGCCGCGGCGGAGAACGATGCGCATCGACGTTTCCTTCCTGCCGGCTTTGGCGGTCGCCTTCCTGCTGGTCTTCGCGCGCATCGGCACTATGGTGATGCTGCTGCCGGGACTGGGCGAGATGAGCGTGCCGGTGCGCGTGCGCCTCACCGTCGCGCTGGTGCTCGCCGCGGTGCTGCTGCCGCTGCACCGGCAGGCCTATGCCATCGACCTGCGCAGCTTCGGGCCGGTGCTGCAGATGCTGTTCCAGGAATTGCTGATCGGGGCGGTGCTCGGCCTGACCGCGCGGCTCGCGATTTCCGCGCTCAGCGTCGCGGGCTCCGTGGTGGCGCAGCAGCTCGGGCTCGGCTTCGTCACCACCGTCGATCCGATGCAGGGCCAGCAGAACGTGATCGTCGGCAATTTCCTCACCTTGCTCGGGATCACGCTGGTCTTCGCCACCGACCTGCATCACATGGTGATCGCCGCGCTCAACGACAGCTACCGGCTGTTCGCGCCGGGCGAGCTGATCCAGGTCGGCGACATCGCCGCGCTCCTGACCAGGACGGTCGCGGCCGCCTTCAGCGTCGGCGTGCAGCTCGCGGCGCCGTTCCTGGTATTCGGTCTTCTGTTCAATCTCGGGCTCGGCGTGCTGTCGCGGCTGATGCCGCAGATGCAGGACTTCTTCGTCGGCCTGCCGCTCTCCATCCTACTCGGCTTCCTGATCCTGCTCGCCGTCGTCGGCGCCATGATGGGCAGCTTCCTCGACTTTCTCGGCGGCGTCCTGCGCGAGCTCGCGCCCTATTCGTGAGGGGCTGAGCGGATGGCCGAAGAAGCCCAGGACCAGTCGGAAAAAACGGAAGACCCGACCCAGAAACGCATCGAGGATGCGCTCAAGCGCGGCGACGTCGCCAAGAGCCAGGAGGTTTCCACCTGGTTCATCCTTTCCGGCGCGACGCTGGTGCTGCTCGCCTTCTCGGCGCCGATGGGGGCCTCGCTGCAGACCACGATGCGCGGCCTGCTCGCCAACATGCACCGCCTGCCGGCCGATGGCGGGGCGCTGCAGCGGCTGACGGCGAAGGTCGGCATCGAGGTGATCGCCGCGGTGGCGGTCCCGTTCCTGCTGCTGGCGCTGGCCGCGCTGGCCGGCAGCGTCATCCAGCACCGTCTGGTCTGGTCGGCGGAGGGCCTGAAGCCGAAGCTCGAACGCATCTCCCCGCTCGCAGGACTCAAGCGGCTATTCTCGAAACAGGCGCTGGTCAATTTCGCCAAGGGGCTGGCCAAGCTCGCGCTGCTGGGCGGGGTCATGGGCGTGCTGCTATGGCCGCAGCGCGACAGACTGGAATCCTTCATCCGCATGGATGTCGGCGCGCTGCTGCCGGCGACCGAGACCCTGTCGCTGACCATGCTCGGCGCGGTGGTGGCGATCCTCGCCTTCGTCGCCGCCGGCGACTTCATGTTCCAGTACCGCACCTGGTTCGAGCGGCAGAAGATGTCGCTGCGCGACCTGAAGGACGAGTTCAAGCAGACCGAAGGCGACCCGGCGGTGAAGGCGCGCATCCGCGCCCTGCGCGAGCAGCGCATGCGCAAGCGCATGATGGCGGCGGTGCCGACCGCCTCGGTGGTGATCATGAACCCGACCCATTTCGCCGTCGCGCTGAAATACGAACGCGGCGACAATGCCCCGCTCTGCGTCGCCAAGGGGCTCGATGCGGTGGCCTTGCGCATCAAGGCGGTGGCGGAGGAGCACGGCGTGCCGGTGGTGCAGAACCCCCCGCTCGCCCGCGCGCTGCATGCCGGCGTGGAGATCGACCAGGAAATTCCCGCCGAGCACTATCGTGCGGTCGCCGAAATCATAGGCTATGTCATGCGGCTCAGGCGCCGAATCGCGCGGTGATTCGGCCCGCACCCCGCTTGCGCGCCGGCTTGTCCCTGGGGCATCCGGCGGGCATGGCGGACAGCGCAGTCAGGGCAGGGGATACGCGAGCGACATGACCGAGGCTCCGGCACGGGCGGGGGCTTTCCGCGGGGCGAGGAGCGGCAGCGCCACCCTCGTCATCCTGCTGGCTTTGGCCTTGGTCGGGGCGGTCGCAGGCCTGATGTTGGTCGGCCGCAGCCAGGCGGCGACCTATATCGTCGGGCTCCTGGCGACGCTCGCCACCATCGGGGTCGCCGCCTTGTTTGCGACCGCCGCCGGCGTCATGCGCTTCGCCAGCGACGATACCGACGCGCCGCTGATGCGCGCGCTCGGCGACGGCGCCTTCGACGGCATCGTGGTGACCGAGCCGTCCGGCCGCGTGCTCTATGCCAACGAAGCCTATCTGCAGCTCATCGACGCCGCCGATGCGCGCGACGTGCGGCCGGTGGAGCGCGTGTTCATCGGCGATCCGGAAGTCTCGGAGGCGATCTACCGCCTGCTGAAGGCGGCGCGCGACGGCCGCCGCCTGCAGGAGGAGGTGCGCATCGCCGGCCTCAAGGGCGAGCCGGCGCGCTGGCTGCGCCTGCGCGTGCGCCCGCTCGGCACGGCCAAGCGCGATGCCGAGACCACGGTCTGGAGCGTCGCCGACGTGACGCGCGAGCGCGAGAAGCAGGAAAACGTCTTCCAGGAATTGCAGCACGCCATCGACTATCTCGACCATGCGCCGGCCGGCTTCTTCTCGGTGAGTGCGGCGGGGGAGGTGGTCTATCTCAATGCCACTTTGGCCTCATGGCTCGGGCACGATCTCGCGCAAGTGGGATCCGGCGGCCTGAACATCGCCGATGTCGTGACCGGGGAGGGCGCCTCCCTGCTCACGACGCTGGGCGGGGCGCCGGGCGAGGTGAAGACCGAGATCGTCGATCTCGAAATGAAGACGCGGGAAGGGCGCGCCGTGCCGGTGCGGCTGTTCCACCGCGTCGCCTTCGGCGCCGACGGCAAGCCGGGCACCTCGCGCACGCTGGTGCTCAACCGCGCGCAGGACGTGGCGACCGATCCGCAGCGCGCGGCGGAAGTGCGCTTCATGCGCTTCTTCAACAATACCCCGATGGCGATCGCCACCGTCGACCCGTCCGGGCGCATCGCGCGCAGCAACGGGTTGTTCGCCAAGCTGTTCCACGGCCTGTTGCAGAAGGGGCCGCGCAGCGAGGCCTCCTCGATCCTGTCGCTCCTGCCCGACCGCGAACGCACGGCTTTGGAGGCGGCGATCGGCAAGGCGGCGAAAGGCCAGAGCGACATCGAGCCGGTCGAGGTGGTCCTGGCCGGCGCCGGCGAGCGCTCGGCGACCTTCTACGTCACGCCCACCGAGGACAACGAGGATGTGGCGGAGGCGGCGATCGTCTATGCGCTGGAGACCACCGACCGGCGCAAGCTCGAACACCAGATCCGCCAGCAGCAGAAGATCGACCAGGTCGGGCAGCTCGCCGGCGGCATGGCGCACGATTTCAACAACATCCTGTCCGCGATCATGATGGCGACGGACTTCCTGCTGTCGGCGCACAAGCCGACCGACCGGTCGTTCCAGGACATCATGCAGATCAAGCAGAATGCCAACCGCGCGGCGGCCCTGGTGCGGCAATTGCTCGCCTTCTCGCGCCGTCAGACGCTGCGCCCGCAGGTGCTCGATCTCGGCGACGTGCTGGAAGACCTCACCATGCTGCTGCGCCGGCTGATCGGCGAGAAGGTCAAGCTGGAAGTCGTGCACGGGCGCGATCTGTGGCCGATCAAGGCGGACGTCTCGCAATTCGAGCAGGTGATCGTCAACCTCGCGGTCAATGCGCGCGACGCCATGCCCGAGGGCGGCCGGCTCTCGGTGCGCACCGCCAATGTGCCGGCCGCGGAGGCCGCGCGCCTCGATCTCGCCGGCATGCCGGCGACCGACTACGTGCAGATCGAGGTCACCGACACCGGCACCGGCATGCCGCCGGACGTGATGGCGAAAATCTTCGAGCCGTTCTTCTCCACCAAGGAGGTGGGCAAGGGCACCGGGCTCGGGCTCTCGACCGTTTACGGCATCGTCAAGCAGACCGGCGGCTTCATCTATCCGGAATCGGAAGTCGGCAAGGGCACGATTTTCCGCATTTTCCTGCCGCGCGACGCAGGCGCGGTCGAGCCCGCGGAGCCGCCGGCGGTCGCCGGGGCGATGGCCGCCGCCGAAGCCGCCAAGGCGGCGCAGCCCGACCTCACCGGCAGCGGCACCATCCTCCTGGTCGAGGACGAGGAAGGCTTGCGCGGCCTGAATGCGCGCGGCCTGAAGTCGCGCGGCTACAACGTGCTGGAGGCTGCCAACGGCATCGAGGCGATCGAGGCGATGCAGCGCGAGACTGGCAAGATCGACCTCGTCGTCTCCGACGTCGTCATGCCTGAGCTCGACGGCCCGGCCATGCTCAAGGAATTGCGCAAGAGCCGGCCCGACCTGAAAATCATCTTCGTGTCCGGCTACGCGGAGGAAGCGTTCCAGAAGAATCTGCCCGAGGGGCAGTACGATTTCCTGCCCAAGCCGTTCACGCTCAAGCAGCTGGTCGAGCAGGTGAAGCAGACCCTGGCGTCGTAGCTGTTTGGCGTCCGCCGACCGTCAACGGCCAGCACAATCTTCCAACGCGGATCACTGCTTCCAATCGTTACCCGGCATAATTCGGCGCATGAATTTATCGAACAAAGGTACGGTGAAGGCGGTGTCGCCGTGACTCGGACTCCAGATCATGCCTTTTGCGATCAACTGACTGCGCGTTGGACCGAGCGATGTCACTTCCCTATTCAGCTGATCGGCAATGTCGCCGGAGCGATGCGGGCCTGGCCCAAGCTCGGACATCGCGCGAAGATACCTCTTCTCCAGAGGCGTAAGGCGGTCGAAACGAACGCGAAAGAAGCTTTCGTCCAAAGCTGCAACGGCCGCCTTCGAGGCGCGTTCGACATCGTGCAGGGTGATGGGGGATTCCTCGGCGGCATCCCATGCATGCTTGCCCCATTCCTGCAGGAAATAGGGATAGCCGTGCGCCTCCAGGAGAATCCGTTGCAACGCATCCTCGGTTATGTCGACGCCTTGGTCTTTTGCCGGCTTGGCGATGGCAATACGTCCGGCTGCCTGAGCAAGCGGGCCGACTTGAGGAAAATCGAACAGGCGTTCGGCATATGACTTGGCGCGCCCCATGCGTCCCGGCAATTGCGGGAGACCGGCTCCCACGAGCACGACGGGTAAACGACGTTGCGCGGTTCGATGCAGGGCGGTGATCAACGCTTCGAGTTCTTCTTCTTCGACGTATTGAAGCTCATCGATGAATATCGCTATTGCGGTGCCGGCTTCCTTCGCGGCAATTCCGGTCACCTCAAGCAGCGCTTGCAGGTCGTGTTCGAGATCGCCGTTGTCGGCCAGCCCGGGTTCCGGGTCGAAATCGAGCCCCACCTCGATATCCTGATATTTGACCTTGAGCGCTTTCACGAAACCGGCAAGTCCGCGCAGCGCGCGCTGCGCAAATTCCTTCGCCTTCGCGACTTGCGACAATCGCAGAAGCGCCTGCCGCAATTGAGGAGCCAGGATGGCGGGCAGCGAGCGGGTCTCGGGAGCCTCCACCCTTATGGTGTGAAGGCCGGAGGCCTCCGCGTCGTCACGCATGCGGTCGAGCAGGACGGTCTTGCCGACCCCGCGTAGTCCGACCATGAGAATGCTTTTTGTCGGACGCCCCGCGCGCACCCTTTCCAGCGCAATCCGGATGATTTCGCGCAATTCATCGCGCCCCGCCAATTCCGGCGGAGGCGTGCCGGCACCAGGCGCATAGGGATTCTTGACGGGGTCCATGCGGCTTATTTATATTGACTTTAGTCAGTTTACAGTAATTTTGTAAGCTGGCTAAACTTTGTCAATATGCCCGTTGGCGGCGCCTTTCCAGTCTGTTCTCGCGCTTCGCAGCGATGAACAGCATGACCCTCAACAGCAAGAGGACCGGTTCAATTGAACCGCGCTTATCTCCCCACCGGACCCCAGCGGCCGGGGCGGCGGCAGACGAAGCCGATGTAATCCCCGTACCAGGGATGCACGCTGGTGATGACGGCGTATTTGTCCCAGCGCGCGCAGTGGCTCGCCGCGATCTGGCGCGCGGCATCCTCGATGCCCGGCTGCCAGGCGATGATGCCGCCGATGTCGTTGCCCTGTACCGGCGGCACCGAGAACAGCCAGATGCCGGTCATGCCCGCGACGGCTGCGGCGCGCAATTCGAGGCGATGGCGTTTGAGGAGGTTCTGCACGCGCGACATCTTGTCTTTCCTGCAACACGGCCAGCGACTCGTGGCCCCCGCGCCGCCATGCTAGTCGAGCGGACCGCTCGAAGCCACTGAAGAGACAGGGGCGGGCGGGTTGTCACAGCCCTTAATTCGGGTGTGTGACATCTTATATACGCAGCGGTCCTGGCCTTTCGGCCGGCCGACAACGCTCTCCGGGAGGAGCATTGAGAATGGGCAAGTTTCCGCGCTGGGCCGCGCTGGCGGCCGTCGCGTTTCTCTCCGTGGTCCTGACCGCGGGCCTGGTCGACGCCCGCTCCGGCGGCGGCGGCGGTTTCGGCAGCCGCGGCATGCGCACCTGGAGCACGCCGCCTGCGACGCAGACCGCGCCGCGCAACGCGGCGCCGATCGAGCGTTCGATGACGCAGCCGCAGCAGCGGCCGGGCCAGCTCGCGCCGGCGCAGAACCCGGCGGCGCAGACCGGCGGCCTGTTCGGCCGGCCCGGATTCCTCGGCGGATTGGCCGCGGGCTTCCTCGGGGCCGGATTGCTCGGCCTTCTGTTCGGCGGCGGCTTCGGTGCGGGGCTGGGCGGCTTTGCGTCCTTCTTCGGCCTGCTGCTGCAGCTCGTGCTGGTGGTGTTTGTCGCCCGCCTGCTCTGGTCGTGGTGGCAGCGCCGCAACGCGCCGGATTATGCGACCGCCGGCGGGCCGTCGCTGCGCAACGCCCATCCCGGCGCGGCCGCGCCGAACGGCGGCGCCGCCATGCCGATGGGGGCCGCCGGCGCGCCCGCGCTCGATGCGCAGGATTTCGATACGTTCGAGCGCCTGCTGGGCGAGGTGTCGCTCGCTTACGGCGAAGCCGATCTCGGCAAGCTGCGCGGTCTCGTGACGCCGGAAATGCTCAGCTATCTCTCGGACGATCTGGCGCAGCTCGCGAGCCGGGGCGTGCGCAACGAGGTCTCCGGCATCAAGCTCCTGCAGGGCGATCTCGCCGAGGCCTGGCGCGAAGGCGGCACGGAATACGCGACCGTCGCCATGCGCTATGCGGTGCGCGACGCCTATGTCGATCGCGACGGCAATGTGGTGCAGGGCTCGCGCGAGCCGCAGGAGGTCACCGAATTGTGGACCTTCCGCCGCGAGCCTGGCGGCGCCTGGATCCTGTCGGCGATCCAGCAGGCCTGAGCGCGACCCCGACGAGCAGCGAAAAGCCCGGCCTCGCGCCGGGCTTTTTTCGTCTCACACCATGCGCCACGCCCTCAGCACGACGAGCGCGCCGATCAATGCGCCGGCAAAGGCGAGGGCGCCGGCGGCCGCGAAGGCGAACAGGTGGAAGCCGATGAAGCTGCCGGCGATGCCGATGAGCGCCGAGGTCACGATGCCGCGCGGTCCGGTGAATTGCCGCGCCAGCCATCCGGGACCGAAAAAACGGTCATACAGCAGGCCGGCGAGAATGCCGATGACAATGACGACAAGAAACGCGACGGCGGGATCGGTGGCGCGCATGCGAAGCTCCCCGCAATGGATGGCTGGAACGAATTGAGGGCAATCCGGCCATACCAACGCGCGCGGGCGCTAAGGGTTCCGCGCACTCCCCAGCCGGCCTGGAAGCGCCTATAACCCAAAACCCAAGCCTCAAGAAACGGCAGCGGAGAACGTGGAGATGGAGATCAAACCGAGCGGCTCGCGCCCGACCAAACGGGCGCCGGCGGATTACTTCACCGGCACGGTCTGGCAGGACCCGATCGTGGAGGCGCCGGAGCCGGCGCGCGTGCGCGCGGTGCGCGTTGCGTTCGAACCGGGCGCACGCACCACCTGGCACACGCACCCGCTCGGACAGACCTTGTTCATCGTGTCCGGCCTCGGGCGCGTGCAAACGCGCGGCGGCGCGGTGCGCGAGGTGCGGCCGGGCGACACGGTCTGGTTCGCGCCGAACGAGATGCACTGGCACGGCGCGGCACCGGATGTCGGCATGGTGCATATCGCGATCCAGGAGGCGCTCGACGGCAAGGCGGTGGACTGGTTCGAGCCGGTCAGCGAGGAGGATTACCGCGCCGGGCCGGCGTGAGCCCGCACGGCGCCGGCGGCCGGGATACGGGGTTCGGCGGTTGCGCAAGACGCGCTTAACCGAAGCTTAGCAAATGGCGCAAATGCTCTCTCCCCTGCCTGGGGGACGCCGCCGGCCGGAAACGGCTTGGGCGAAAGCGTGGCATGGCGGGCGCGCCCCGTCGCGATTGGGCCACGAAATTGCCGGAGCGGGCTGGTCTCTGGGCCCACGCAGGCAGACGGAGGGGACGATGCGTTGCGTGCTGGCCGTGATCGTATCGGCCATGATGGTCGTGGCGCCGGTCCTGGCGGCGCCGCGCCCGGCGCCGGAATTCACCTCGCGCGAGAACATGCTGCGCTGGATCGCGGCCTATCGCGGCAATCCGGAGCCCATGCGCATGCCCGAATTGCTGCGCACGGCAAGCCGCGGCGGCGCCTTCAACGATCCGG
>JBFWWQ010000061.1:0-13078 GCA_050246095.1 Pseudorhodoplanes sp. | reverse complement strand
CACCGACGAATGGGGCGGCACGATCGAGAACCGCGTGCGCTTCCCGCTCGCGGTCGCGCAGGCCGCCATCGACGTCTGGGGCAGGGAGCGCGTCGGCTATCGCATCTCGCCGACCGGCGCCTACAACTCGATGTCGGATTCCGATCCGCGCACGACCTTCTCGCACCTCGCCGAGCGACTCGACGCGCTCGGTATCGGCTACCTGCATGTCGTCGATCCGGCGAACGATCCCGACCGCGTCGCGCCGCTCTTGCGCCAGCGCTTCCGCAACACGTTCATCGTCAATGGTGGCTACGACGCGGCGAGCGCGAACGCCGCGATCGCAAGCGGCGAAGCCGATCTCGTCTCCTTCGGCGTGCCGTTCCTCGCCAACCCGGATCTGCCGCGCCGCTTTACGACCGGCGCGCCGCTGAACGCGCCGGACCCCGCGACCTTCTATGCCGGCGAGGAGAAGGGCTACACCGACTATCCCCCGCTCGCCGGCTGACGTAAAAGGCGGCGCGGTTCGCGCGCCGCCTTCCTCATTTCCCTGCGCGTCTATTCCGCCGCGCGCCGGGCCGCGACGATCTGGTCGGCGGTGCGGCCCGTCAGTTCGGCCATGTGGTCGAACTGGAAGGTGAAGCTGCCGACTCCCGCCGTGGCGGAACGGATTTCGATGATCAGATCGCCGATCTCCGCTTCCGCCATCTGCGCGCGCACCGTGTCCCAGCCGGGCCAGTTTTCCCGCGTGTCGAAGCCGAGAATCTGCCCGCGGCGGCCCGACAGGATCGCGTTGATCTTGGCGGTGGCGTCGTTCGGGCACACGATCTCGACCAGATGGATCGGCTCCAGCAGCACCGGCTGGCATTGCGGCAGCCCCTCCACGACGCCGATGCGGCCGGCGGTGCGGAAGGCCTGGTCCGACGAATCGACGGTGTGGTAGGAGCCGTCGATCAGCGTGACCGAGACGTCCACGACCGGGAAACCGAGCGGGCCTTCCTTGAGGCCGTCGACCACGCCCTCCTCCACCGAGGGGATGTAGTTGCGCGGCACCACGCCGCCGGTGATCTTGTCCTCGAAGGTGAAGCCGGAGCCGCGCGGCTGCGGCCTGATCTCCAGCACGACATCGCCGAACTGCCCGTGCCCGCCGGACTGCTTCTTGTGGCGGCCGCGCTGGGTGACCGGCTTGCGGATGGTCTCGCGATAGCCGACCGAGGGCTTGCGCTTCTCCAGCGCGATGCCGAAACGCTCGGTGAGGCGCTCGGTCGCCACCCGCAGGTGCATTTCGCCCTGCCCCCAGAGGATCACCTCGTGCGCGTCGGCATTGTGCACGACCTTGATCGAGGGGTCTTCCTCCGCGAGCTTGTGCAGCGCCTGGCCGAGCTTCACGTCGTCCTTGCGCTCCCGGGCGGCGATCGCCACCGACAGCACCGGCGGACAGACGTCCACCGATACCAGCGGCGCATGCGCGGTCTTGCCCGCGCTCAGCGTGTCGCCGGTCGCCGCATGGTCGAGCTTGCCGAAGGCGACGGTCTCGCCGGCCTGCGCCGCGCCGCGCTTCTCGGTGTTCTGGCCCATCAGCTTGAACACGCCGGAGACGCGGCCGGCCTCGCGCTCGCCGGTGGCGAAGGTGGTGCCGTCGCCGGCCTGCCCGGCCAGCACGCGCGCCACCGAGAGCTTGCCGCCATGCGCGGTGTTCAGCGTCTTGACCACATAGGCGACGGCGTCGCCGTTTGCGGCCTTGACGCCGAGCCTTTTCGCGGTCGCCTCCACGTTCGGCGCCTCGTGCCGCAGCGCCTTCAGCAGGCGCAGCACGCCGTTGCTGCGGGTCGCGACCCCGATCAGCACCGGCAGCACCTGCCCCTCGCGCAATTCCTTGGACAGGTCGTCGAACACCCGGTCGCGCGGCGGCGGGATGTCCTCGAGCAATTGCTCCATCAATTCGTCGTCGTGATCGGCGAGCGTTTCCAGCATGGTGAAGCGCGCCGTCTTCTCGCGCTCCAGGTCCTCGCCCGACAGATCGATCACCTCGGACGGCGCATGCTCCTTGTAGACATGCGCGCGCTCCAGCGCGAGATCGACGAATCCGGACACGATGCCGTTGCGCCAGATCGGGATCTGCCGCAGCAGCAGCGGCACGCGCGAGGCCGGCTGCAGGACGGCGAGCGTCTCGCGCACGCGCTTGTCGCTCTTGTCGATCTTGTTGAGGAACAGGAAGTGCGGGACTTTCAGTTCTTCCAGCTCGCGCAGGATGAGCTGGAGCTGCGCCACCTTCTTCTCGTCCGGCTCGCAGACCACGATGGCCGCGTCGACGACCGGCAGCGCCGCGCGCATGTCGTGGATGAATTCGATGGAGCCGGGGCAGTCGATGAAGGTGAAGCTTTCGCCCATGAAGGACGCGGTGGCGACGGAGAGCTCGACGCCCATCCGGTGGTCGCGCGCTTCGCGGGAGCCGTCGCCGACGGTCGTGCCGGCTTCCACCGTGCCCTGGCGCGGGATCGCGCCGGTGCGCGCCAATATCGCTTCGAGCAGCGTGGTCTTGCCGCTCTGGAACGGGCCCACGATCGCGATGCACCGCGGACCCGCAGGCCTTGTACCGTTCGTTTTGCCGTTCGTAGTTGCTGACGTCATCAACGCCTCCCTTGCGGTTGGCGCCTGACGCATCGCAGGCCGGTTGTCTCCGGCCTTGGTCAGACGCCGGAAGGTCTATGCTCTGCCCGCTTGAGGGCTTTGGCAAGGGCGCATTGAAGCTGCGGTGAACAGGGAGCCGCTAGCCGCCTGGGCGCGTTCGCTTTTTGGCGTCACATTTCGCGTTTGCGCGTCACATATCGTGAAGCAGGCCGCGCTGCGCGAGATTGCGCATCAGCGCGCCGGTGCCGAAATTCCAGGGCGCGCAATCCTCCGACGAACGCATGCGGTTGACCAGGCTGCCCAGCCGCGGCGCCGCGATGGTGACGATATCACCGGCCTTGTGCGTGAATCCCTTGCCGGGCGCGTCGCGGTCCTTGATCGGGGCGAACATGGTGCCGAGGAACAGCACCGCGCCGTCCGGATACTGGTGGTGCCGCCCCATCATCTGCGCAACCAGGTCCTGCGGGTCGCGCGCGATCTCGGCGATCGAGGACGCGCCCTCGAGCACGAACCCGTCCTCGCCCGCGACATGCAGGGTGACGGTGGTGCGGCGCACGTCGTCGAGGGTGAAATCGGCGTCGAACAGGCGCAGCAGCGGGCCGATGGCGCAGGAGGCGTTGTTGTCCTTGGCCTTGCTCAGCAGCAAGGCGGAGCGGCCCTCGAAGTCGCGCAGGTTCACATCGTTGCCCAGCGTCGCGCCGACGATCGTGCCGGCGGAGGAGATCACCATCACCGCTTCCGGCTCCGGATTGTTCCAGGTGGATTCCGGATGCAGGCCGGCATCCATGCCGGTGCCGACCGAGGCCATCGGCGCGGTCTTGGTGAAAATCTCCGCATCCGGGCCGATGCCGACTTCCAGATATTGCGACCAGGCGCCCTGCTCGATCAGCACCTGCTTCAGCGAAGCGGCCTGCGCGGAGCCCGGCTTCAGCGCGCGCAGATCCTTGCCGACCAGGCGCTCGACCTCGACGCGGATCGCGGCCGCCGCTTCCGGATTGCCGCGCGCGCGCTCCTCGATCACCCGTTCCAGCAGCGAGGCGATGAAGGTGACGCCGGCGGCCTTCACCGCCTGCAGGTCGAGCGGCGCCAGCAGCCAGGGCTTCGATGCATCGCGGGAATCCGGCGGGGTATTGGCGAGGATCGCCGCGAACGGACCCAGCGGCTCACCCGGCGCCGCGCGCAGGGCGTCGGCGGGGGCGCGCTGTTCGCACAGGTCGCGCAGGGTGGCGAAGCGGCGCGAGACGTCGAACACCTCGCCGTCGCGCACCGCGACGACCGAAGGCCCCTTCGCATCGGGGCGCCACACGCGCCCGGCGAGCGTGGCGCGGGCGGCATCGGCAGGCAGCGTCGCGGCGGCGCTGAGGGCAATCGGATTCATGGAAAATATCCGGGCAGGAAAGGCGCGGGATATTGCAGTCTAAGCGGACAATTGACAATTGCTAGAGCATTTTCGAGCGAAGTGGGTACCGGTTCGCGTCAAGAAAATGCGATCAAACAAAGGAATCTAAAGCGCGTTCCGATTCCATGTAAAACGAACGTGCCTTAGAAGCGCGGAATGTCCGGGAATGCCAGCTTGCCCGCCTTCACATGCATGCGGCCGAGCTCGGCGCAGCGGTGCAGCACCGGAAACACCTTGCCGGGATTGAGCAGGCCCTGCGGGTCGAACGCGCATTTCAGCCGCTGCTGCTGATCCAGATCGATTTCCGAGAACATCGTCGGCATCAGATCGCGCTTCTCCACGCCGACCCCATGCTCGCCGGTGAGCACGCCGCCGACCTCGACGCAGAGCTTCAGGATGTCGGCGCCGAATTTCTCGGCCCGCTCCAGTTCGTCGTCCTTGTTCGCGTCGTAGAGGATGAGCGGGTGCAGGTTGCCGTCGCCGGCATGGAAGACGTTGGCGACGGCGAGCCGGTATTGCCCGCTCAATTCGCGCATGCGCCGCAGCACCAGCGGCAGCGCCGCGCGCGGGATGGTGCCGTCCATGCACAGATAATCGGGCGAAATGCGCCCGGCCGCCGGGAACGCCGCCTTGCGGCCGGCCCAGAACAGCAGGCGCTCGTCCTCGCTCGTCGAGGCGCGGCAGGTCGCGGCGTTGCAGGACTTGGCGATCGCGACCACGCGCTCGATCAGGTCGTCCACCTCGAAGCCGCCGCCGTCGAGCTCGACGATCAGCAGCGCCTCGACGTCGAGCGGATAGCCGGCATGGACGAATTCCTCGACCGCATGAATCGCCGGCCTGTCCATCATCTCCATGCCGGCGGGGATGATGCCGGTGCCGATGATCTTGCTCACGCAGGCGCCGGCATCCTCGGAAGTGGGAAAACCGATCAGCACCGCGCGCGCGGTCTCCGGCTTTTTCAGGATGCGCACGGTGACCTCGGTGACGACGCCGAGCAGGCCTTCGGACCCGGTGACGATGCCGAGCAGGTCGTAGCCGCCGGCATCGAGCTGCTTGCCGCCGATGCGCACCACCTCGCCGTCCATCAGCACCATCTCGCAGCCGAGCACGTTGTTGGTGGTCATGCCGTATTTCAGGCAATGCACGCCGCCGGAATTCTCCGCGATATTGCCGCCGATCGTGCAGGCGATCTGCGAGGAAGGGTCGGGCGCGTAATAGAAGCCGCGCGCCTCGACCGCCTTGGAGACGCCGAGATTGGTGACGCCGGGCTCCACCACCGCGACGCGGTTCTCGTAGTCGATCTCGCGGATGCGGTTGAACTTGGCCATGCCGAGCAGCACGCCGTCGGCGAGCGGCAACGCGCCGCCGGAGAGCGAGGTGCCGGCGCCGCGCGGCACCACCTTGATGCCGTTGTCGTGGCAATATTTCAGCACCTGCGAGACCTGCTCGGTGGTCGAGGGCAGCACCACCAGCAGCGGCAATTGCCGGTAGGCGGTGAGCGCGTCGGTCTCGTAGGGCCGCATCTCGTTTTCGCGCGCGATCACCCCCTCCCCCGGCACGATATTGCGCAGCGCGGCCGCGATCTCGGCGCGGCGGGCGACGATCCCGGAATCGGGGGCGGGCATGGCAATCGTCATGCCGGGAGAGTGCGGGAAATCGGGCGGCGGCACAACTGCCCGCGGTTCGGAGGATCACGATTCCAGCCGCTTTATCAGACATTTAGCACAAAAATCCGTCGCGGATGGAACCAATCCGCACGGGGGGCGTTCCCCTTCACCCTCCTTCCCGCCCACGTCGCGCGTCAGCCACCATGCTTGAGGATCGATGTCGCATCCGTATTCGTTCGGACTCGAAGAAGAGTATTTTCTGGTCGACGCGCAGTCCAAGTCGGTGGCGCGCGCGATGCCTGACGGCTTTCTGCAGGAAGCCAAGGACGCGCTCGACGGCAAGGTGGCCGGCGAATTCCTGCAGTCGCAGATCGAAATCATCACCCCGCCGCATACCGACATGGCGGCGGCGCAGGACGAATTGCGCAGCCTGCGCCGGCGGCTCGGCGAGATCGCCGGCAGGCACGGCCTGGCGCTGTTCGCGGCCGGCACGCATCCCACCGCATCCTGGGAGCGCGCGCGCCAGAGCGAAGGCGCGCGCTACGACAACGTCATGGACGATCTGCAGATGATCGGCCAGCGCAACATGCTGTGCGGCCTGCACGTGCATGTCGAATTGCCGGCGCCGGACCGGCGCGTCGACGTCATGAACCGCATGCTGCCATTCCTGCCGCTGTTCATCGCGCTGTCCACCTCCTCGCCGTTCTGGCGCTCGTACCAGACAGGGCTGAAAGGCTATCGCCTCGCCGCCTATGACGAGCTGCCGCGCACCGGCATCCCGGAACTGTTCCGCACCAACGAGGAATACGACGCCTATATCAACGCCCTGGTCGCGGCCGGGGTGATGCCGGATTCCAGCTATATCTGGTGGGCGATCCGCCCCTCGCTGAAACATCCGACCCTGGAACTGCGCGCGCCGGATTGCTGCACGCGGCTGGACGACGCCATCGCGATCGCGGCGCTCTACCGCTCGCTGGCGCGCCGGCTGACGCGCGACCCGTGGAAGAACTGGGACCTGACCGCAGTCTCGCGCGCAATCATCGTGGAGAACAAGTGGCGTGCGCAGCGCTACGGCATGGCCGGCACCTTCGTCAAGATCGAGGGCGATGGCGCCATCGCGGTCGGCGATTTCGTCGACCAGGTGGTGCATGAAGTGACGCCCGACGCCCGCGCGCTCGGCTGCCTCGCCGAACTCGAACATTGCCGCGTCATCGCCGAGCGCGGCACCTCGGCCGACATGCAGATCAGGCTGTACGAGGAATTCGCCTCCCATCCCGAGCACGGATTGAAGGCGGTGGCGGAATGGATCGCCGCGACGACGCTGCAATAGAGCGCCATCCGGCGAAGTGGGCACCGGTTCGCCGCAAGATGGCGCGATAAACCGGAAACAGCCAGGCCCGATCCGATTCAACCCGACCGGATCGGCGCCTGGCGCTCAGGCGGCATTCCCGTCCGGCAGCGGCAGCACGGTCTGCACCACGATGCCGCGGGCGCGCGCATCCATCACGCCGAGCGCGCGCAGGCAAAGCAGCGTGAGCGCCTGCGTCGCCGCGCGCCGTGCCGCGCCGTCCGCCGCTTCCGGCGCGAGCGGGCCGACCATGCCTTCCAGCAGCGCGCCGACCAAAGCCGGCGCCGCCAGCGCGGCGTCCTGTTCGGGCAGCAGGCGGTTCTCCATCGCGGCGGCAATGCGCGTCTGGAATTCGGCGGCGAGCCGGCGGCGGTAATCCAGTCGCGCGGCGTCCGCTTCCGGATCGGCCGGCTCGGCCAGCGCCGCCCAGGCCACCCGCCGCCCGCGCAAGGCGCGCGCCGCGAAAGTCGCGATCACCGCGGCAAGCGCCGATAGCGGACCCGGGGCACTCGCCGCCGCGCGCCGCATGGCGGCGATCTCGCGTTCCGCGATCATGCCGATCAGGGCGGCGACCAGGTCGGTCTTGGCGGGGAAATAGCGATACACCGTGCCGGTGGCGATGCCGGCGCGCGCGGCAACGGCGGCGATCTGCACCGCGCCCATGCCCGCCTCCGCCGCCAGCTCGCGCGCGGCTTCCAGGATGGCCTCGCGGCGGGCGGCCATCCGGCGGATCACGCCATCGGTGCGGCGATAGGGCATGCAAGGAGTGAATGGCGATTCACTCGGGTAAATCAATCCCTCATGTCCGATCCGGCCCGAGTGGAGCGGCGGCGAAGCAGCCCGATCGGCCCCATCAGAGCTTGGTCGAAAACGAAGTTCGACAAATCAGATCTGTTTGCAAATCCGTCATGCCCGCGCTTGCAGTCAAGCGTGCGCAGACTGCATAAATTTGTCTGCGCGGGCAGCCACGTCTTGCTGAAGGATCGGCAATAAAGACGTGGATGGCCGGGACTTCGCCCGGCCATGACGCAGAGCGGAACGCTCATCGGCAATCCAATCGTTTTAAAACCTGACCGCGTTTTCGGGCGGTATCGCCCCGCCCGCAACCGCGGCGGCCTTCATCCCAACCTTCATCCCTTGCCGCTGGCCAGCGCCTTTTCGCGGATGGCGCCGAGCGTGGTCGCGGGGCTGATCGCCTCCGGACTGACCTTCAGGTGCAGGATCGCAGGCTTGCCGGAAGCGCGCGCCTCCTCGAACGCCGCGGCGAAGTCGGCCGTCTTCTCGACCGTCGCACCGAAGCCGCCGAACGCGCGGGCATAGGCCGCGAAATCCGGATTCTTCAGCGCGGTGCCGACGACGCGGCCGGGATATTCGCGCTCCTGGTGCATGCGGATGGTGCCGTACATGCCGTTGTCGACCACGGCCACGATGATCGGCAGATCGTATTGCACGGCGGTCGCGAAATCCTGTCCGTTCATCAGGAAATCGCCGTCGCCGGCGAGACAGATCACCGTGCGCTGCGGATACAGCCGCTTGATCGCGATCGCCGCCGGCACGCCGTAACCCATCGAGCCGGAAGTCGGTCCGAAATAGGTGCCGTTCCTGCGGAAGCGATAATAGCGCTGCAGCCAGGCGGAGAAATTGCCGGCGCCGTTGCAGAAGGAATCCTCCGGCCCGAGCTGACCGCGCAGCCAGAGCACGATCTCGCCGACATTCACGCTGCCCGGCATGTCGGCCGGCTTCTCGGTCCAGGCGAGATAATCCGCATGCGCGGTGCGCGTCTCCTCGCGCCAGGGAATTTCGTTCGGCGCCTGCAGTCCCTCCAGCGCCGCGGCGAAGGCGGTGGGCGAGGCGTTGATCGCCAGATGCGGACGATAGACGCGCCCCAGTTCCTCCGCGCCCGGATGCACATGCACGAAAGTCTGGCCCGGGGTCGGAATGCCGATCAGCGAATAGCTCTGCGAGGGCATTTCGCCGAGCCGCCCGCCGATCAGCAGCACCAGATCCGAGGCCTGGATGCGGGCGATGATTTTCGGATTGGGCCCGATGCCGAGATCGCCGGCGTAATTCCTGTGCGTCTGGTCGAACAGATGGCCGCGGCGGAACGTGGTCAGCACCGGCAGGTCGAAACGCTCGGCGAAGCGCTGCAAGGCCGCGCAGGCCTTGTCCGACCAGCGGCTGCCGCCGGCCAGCACGACCGGCCGCCTGGCGTTCCAGAACAGCTTCTGCAGCCGCGACATGTCGTTGAGGCCCGGCCAGGTCTCGACCGGCTCGAAGGCCGGCGCGTCCGGCACGATCGCGCGCTCCACCAGCATGTCCTCGGGCAGCGCGATCACCACCGGGCCCGGGCGTCCGCTGGTCGCGGTGTAGAAGGCGCGCGAGACCAGTTCGGGAATGCGCGCGGGATCGTCGATCTCGGTCACCCATTTCGTCATGGTCCCGAACACGGCGCGGTAATCGAGTTCCTGGAACGCCTCGCGCTCGCGCATGTCGCGCGCCACCTGGCCGACGAACATGATCATCGGCGTGGAATCCTGGCTGGCGATATGGATGCCGGGCGAGCCGTTGGTGGCGCCCGGTCCGCGCGTGACGAAGCAGATGCCCGGGCGGCCGGTCGCCTTGCCGATCGCTTCCGCCATCATCGCGGCCCCGCCCTCGGCGCGGCAGACCGTGACCTCGAACCTGCGGTCGTGGAAGGCATCGAGGGCGGCGAGATAGCTCTCTCCCGGCACGCAGAAGACCTGCCCGACGCCATGCGCGATCAACTGATCGACCAGGATTTCTCCGCCGCTGCGGGAACCGTCATTGGCGCGCATCGCTTTGTCTCCCTGACTTGCCGCGCGGCCGGCGATACGGCGCGGCATTGCTTGCGGCGAACTCTTTCCCGCGCTTCGCCCGCGCGTCAATAGGGCCGCTCACAGGCCGAGCGCGCGCGCCGCCGCGGTCACCGCCAGCGCCAGCGCGATGGCGACGAACTCGTTGCGCCGCACCAGCATCGCCGCCACCACGGTGAGGATCGCGAGCAGCGCCGGCAGCCCGTTGCGGACCACGATCGGCAGCACGATCGCCATCACCACGGAACCGGGCAAAGCTTCGAGCATGCGGCGCACGCGCGGCGTCAGCGGCACATGCCCCATCAGCCAGAAGCCGGAGACGCGGTCGAGATAGGTCGCAAACGCCATGCCCAGGATGGCGACGATCGCGGCATAGGGGAACGTGTCACCGGCGGTCATCGACAAAGCCTCCCGCCACCGCGCCGCTGAGCGCGCCGGCGATGATGAACCAGAAGCCGGGAAGGAGCGCCTGCACCGCGAGCGCCACCAGCCCCGCGACCGCCCACGGAATCGCGCGCCGCACGCCGCGCCAGAGCGGCACCAGCATGGCGACGAAGAAAATCGGCAGGATCAGGTCGAGGCCGAAGCGTTCCGGCTGCGGAATGAGACCGCCGAACAGGTAGCCGGCAATGGTCGGCAGGATCCAGAATATCCAGAGCGTGATGCCGGCTCCGAGCAGCACCGCGGCGTCGTTGCCGCCCTCGGAACGGTGCCGGATCGCCATCAGCCAGCTCGAATCGGTGGTGAGCAGCAGCAGCGGATACACCTTGACCGCCGGCAGCGGACCGAGCCAGGGCCGCAGCGAGGCGCCCATCAGCACCAGCCGCAGATTCACCACGCCCACCACCAGCGTCAGCGTGACGATGGTGCCGAGCGTCATCGGCATGCTCCAGACTTCCAGCGCGACGAGCTGCGAGGCGCCGGCAAAGACCAGCATGCTCATGAGCGCGGTCTCCAGTAGCGTCAGCCCCTTCTGCGCGGCCAGCGTGCCGAACGCGACCGCGAAGACCGCGGCGCCGGGCACGACGGCGAACGCATAGCGCACGCCGATCCGGAATCCTTCCACGCTGAAAGTCGGCGCGGGCGCGCCGGATTGCGAACCGGGCTGCGGGCTGGTCATGTCGGATGGCCGCGGGAGAGATGAACGGGGCGCAGCGAAACCGTCTCCGCGCCGCCGGCTGCGCCCCAGACCCCGATCCGGTCGGCTTGAATCGGATCAGGGTCCAGTTTCTTGGTTTGTCGCGCAATCTGCAGCGAACCGGTTTCCACTTCGCCGGATTGCGCTCTAGCAAAGCGACGCCGCCTGGGCAATGTTGCCAAGATCCGCCCGATCCGTTCCGATGCCCGCATGATTTCCGACTCCCGGCATATCGCCATCGCCCTGGCCGGACTCGGTGCCTTCCTCAATCTCTATGCGCCGCAGGCGATTTTGCCGCTGCTGGCGGAGGAATTCCGCGCCAGTCCCGCCGAAATGGCGGCGACCATGACCGCCACCACGCTGGCGATCGCGCTCAGCGCCCCCTTCACCGGCGCCCTGTCCGACATGGTCGGGCACAAGCGCATGATCGCCGGCGCCATGTTTGCCCTGCTGATACCGACGGTCATGGTTGCGTTTTCCGCAAGCCTGGAAGCGATCATCGTCTGGCGCTTCGTCCAGGGCCTGATGCTGCCGCCGATCTTCACCGTGATCGTCGCCTATATCGGCGGCGAATGGCCGGCCGACGAGGCCACGGGCGTCACCGGCATCTATACCGCCGCGGCCGGGTTCGGCGGATTCCTCGGCCGCTTCCTGACCGGCCTGCTCGCCGACGGGATCGGCTGGCGCGGCGCCTTCCTGGTCGACGCCGCGCTGACCGGGCTGTGCGCCGTCGGCCTGATCCTGCTGCTGCCGCGCGAGCGCAACCTGGTGCGCCCGGAAAGCCTGACCGCCTCGCTGCGGCAGATGCTCAGGCATCTGAAGCAGCCGCCGCTGCTCGCCACCTATGCCATCGGCTTCGGCGTGCTGTTCAACTTCATCGCGCTGTTCACCTATATCGGCTTCGTGCTGGCGGCGCCGCCCTTCGACCTGTCGGCGACCTTCCTCGGCGCGATTTTCGTGGTCTATCTCGCCGCCTCCGTGACCACGCCGATGGCCGGCAACGCCGTGCGGCGTTTCGGCCGGCGCAATTTCGGCCTCTGCGCGATCGGCGGCTGGATCGCCGGCGCGCTGCTGCTGCTGCTGCCCTCGCTGCCGGCGATCGTGCTCGGCCTGGCGCTGTGCGCGGTCTGCGGCTTCATGGTGCAGGCGATGTCCACGAGCTTCGTCGCGAGCGAGGCCAAGTCGGGAAAATCCTCCGCGGTCGGGCTTTACGGCACCGCCTTCTATATCGGCGGCAGCGTCGGCGCGGCGCTGCCCGGCCTCGCCTGGGCGAGCGGCGGATGGCCGGCGACGGTGGCGATGTCGGTTGCCATGCTGGCGACGATGGGCATGATTGTCGCGCTCGCCTGGCGCCGCTGACGGCGCCGGCCGGCGGGGGACGCAATGGTCCGGTGTGGCGCGATCTTGGCCGCTTTGGGGGCGCTGCTCGCCACAGGCTCCGTCGCGCAGGCGCAAGGCAAGTCTTCTCCGCTTCCCGCCTATCTGCCGCTCGGCACCGAAGCCTGTTTCGGGCGCAGCTACGATGCCGCCCATCTCGCCAAGCATCCGCAGCAGCGCGTGACCAGCTTCCACCTGTTCCGCGACTTCAGCCCGGACCCGAGCAAGGAAACGCCGCAGAGCACGCCCGAGCAGTTGCGCAGCGAGGACGGGGACGGCGGCATCCATGTCACCGCCTTCGTGCGCTTCCGCGACAAGCCGGGACTGTATTTCAACGCCCTGACCTGCAGCCGCGGCGACGGCGTGGTCCGCTGCGGCATCGATTGCGACGGCGGCGGTTTCCGGCTGCGCGGCGCCGGCGCCTCGCTGCTGCTCGACAATGACGGCTTCGTCGTGGTCGGCGGCTGCGGCGCCAGCGAGGACGAACAGGAGCAGCGCGATTTCGTCAGCCCCGGCAGCGACGACAAGCTGTTCCGCCTCGACCCGAGGCCGGTCGCCGAATGCCGCGCGATCGAGGAGAGCCGCAAGCCGGCCTGGGCCAAGCTCGGCGCGCCGATCCGCGAGCGGCTGGCGCGCGAAGGCGAGGTCTGCTTCGCGCGCAGCTACGATGCCGCGCATCTGGCGAAACATCCGCAGCAGACCGTGCGGCGCATCGCGGTGATCAAGGCAGCCGACGCCAAGGCAGACAACCCGGACTGGCCGAGC
>JBFWWQ010000060.1:0-13201 GCA_050246095.1 Pseudorhodoplanes sp. | reverse complement strand
GGACCGTGCGGGCCTATCTTAAGCGTGCAACCCATGTTCGCGGCCGGATCAATTGATACAAGAAGCTGCATCAGCTTCTTTGGTTGCCAGACCTTCAACTGGTCAGGCTTCACGTCGTCCTTGAAAACATTTGCGCGCTCATAAATCAGAGCTTCAATTGCTTCCCGCATTTCAAGCGCCGCGTACCGATACCGAAGTGGATCTTCGGCAGCGAGTTCATTCTTTGCGCGTTGGAGAGATTCACGCGCCATTTGGCGATACTTCTTCATAGCCAGGTTCTATATGCTGCGTCCGCATCGACAGCGCAGGCGAAGCGCCATTGTGCGAGATGGATCGAGCGTTCCACCTGTCCGCCTGAATTCACAATTTCGATTAGGATGTCAGCGTCGTATGATTCGACACGAGCAAGCAACCCGATTGCGTAGTGAATCGCCGCTTCACGGTCTGTGAAGATCGGGGGAAAATCGTCCAAGTCTAATCCGTGGATAACGATCCGGAAGCGCATTCCCGGAGCTAAGCAGCCCTGACAAAAAGAAAAGCCCGGCCGAAGCCGGGCTTGAGTTAGATCGGAAGGATGGTCGAGGCGGCTTAGGCCGCCTTGGCTGCCGCTCGATGAGAACTCCTAAAGCTTGTAGGAAGCCTGATATAGGTCCATGCCAATGGACTTGGCCTTCGCGTAAGTGTCAGGCACTGACGAAACCTTCACAATCGAGAGCGCATGTGTAATGCGATTTCTCGTATCTGACGGGCTCCATGGCTGAGCGATAAGAAACCTGACGAGATCAGAATGCTTCCTACCATCTTCTGATGCCTCAATAAGGAGGCGGGCAAGCTTTTGCTGATCTGGATCGGCGTTCATTTTGCTGATGCCGAATAGCGAACCAAAAAAGCCCATAGTTCACTCCATCGAAGCTACGTGAAAATGGCGAGCAACCATTTCGGTATGCCGAACAAGAAAGACCATGCGCCAAGAAAAGCGCAGATAACTGCAACTGGTCCGAGAAGTCCGAGGATGAACATTCCGAAGCTTCCGAGCTGGATGCCCATCCACATCCAGTAGGCCCAACCGATAAACATGAGGACGTAAAGTATCATGCCAACGGCGCTGCTACCGAAGGCGATAAGTCCGCCGAAGAAAGCACGCATGTGAATTATCCCCCACCACAACCAAGCGTAGCAGTGGTTTGGGAACAATGGTAGACAGCTAGCGGAAGAAATTCTTCACTCTGCTGAGGAGGCCTTGTGGCCTCTGTTCGATGAGTGAGAATATGTCGACCGGTTCGATCCCTTGCGAAGCCTCGCTATAGACCGATCTGAATTCCAAGTTGTTCGGAAGTGGGAGCTTGGCTAGGAGTTCGCCGTCACTAGCTCGCAATTCCAACTCTAAATCTTTTCCTTCACGAAAGGCGCTAAGAGCGTTGAGATTACTTTCGCTTCCAATTGCAGTCATAGCTACGCCGCGAGCGGCAGGCCCACCAATCATATCCACCTGATAATGTTTTCCGACGCCGTTCAGAGGGCGCAGCACCGCTGTCAAGGCCTGCTGGGAGGTGAGCTCAAGATCGCTAAAAAGAAAACTGACCGTGGTTACGACTGAGAGCCCAGCTTGAATGTCAAAATGCACTTCAAGATCGAAGTCGCGAGCATTGCCGCTAAGCTTTGAGTACGAAAAGCGCCGGGCCGCGAAACCGTGCCGGACGTGCCAAGCGGAAAAGTCTACTCTCATTGCCTTTCCCCCGTCTGTCCAATCGTCCCCAATAGCGATGGCTTCGGCAAGTCTGTTTTCGGGGAACCGGAAGCCGCTTCGCTCCGGTCGGCGACTTTTCGGCCGACAGACGGGCCACCGGAAACAGTGTTTTCCCGCGCTAATCGAAGCCGACCCTAGGTCGGGATCAGCCGACCAGGGCACATGTGCCTATGGCCATTAAAACGGAGGTAATTAAATACCCGGTCGATCCTTGGTCCGATCCTTGGTCAAAATCGGCCGGGAGACGGGAGAGGTGCTGAAAGTGCCTGAAAACATTGGCGCTCCCTAGGGGAATCGAACCCCTGTTTCAGCCTTGAGAGGGCCGCGTCCTAACCGCTAGACGAAGGGAGCGTGAAATCTGACATAGAGCCGAACGGCGGGGGGCGCAAGCACGGCGCCGTCCGCCGGGACCCGCATCCCGCCGGCCGCTTTCGGAGTGCAATCCGGCGAAGTGGGCACCGGTTCGCCGCAAGATTGCGCGATAAGCTAAAAGCCGGACCATGATCCGATTCAACCTGATCGGATCATGGCTCAGGGTTCGCTGGCGAACCGCAGCCGGCCCAGGGCTTTCAGGGAACGCAGGTCGAAGGTGCGGATTTCGGTCGATCCGGCCACGTCCAGCGTCACCACGATGCGGTCCTCGGAGGTCGCGGTGGAGATCACCTTGGCGCCCTTGGGCAGCATCGCCACCACCTCGCCCGGCGGCACGCTTCCATCGCTGCGGAAGATGCGGTACCCGACGACGCCGATCACGACGGCAATCCCGAGCAGGGTCGCCACGCCCGACAGCATCGACATCCGGCGCACGCGCGCGACCAGCGCTTCCTGTTCGGGGCTGAGGGGCTTTTCGTCGTCGCCGGATGGAGCCGCCATGAATGAGATCGATCACGAGGAAGAGCGCAGCGAGGAGATCGTCGCGTCCGGCGAGGATACCGGCGCGCGCCTCGACCGCGTGCTGGCCGCGCGCATCGAGGGCCTCTCGCGCACGCGCCTCAAGGCGCTCATTCTCGACGGCAAGGTGGCGATCGGCGGGCGCACGATCCGCGATCCGGGGCAGCGGGTCAATGCGGGCGACGCCATCACGGTGAACGTGCCGCCGGCCGAGCCGGCGGAGCCGCTGCCGGAGGCGATTCCGCTCGCTATCGTCCACGAGGATGCCGACCTGGTGGTGGTCGACAAGCCGGCCGGCCTCGTCGTGCATCCCGCCGCAGGCCACCCTTCCGGCACGCTGGTCAATGCGCTGATCGCCCATTGCGGCGACAGCCTGTCCGGCATCGGCGGGGTGAAGCGGCCCGGCATCGTGCACCGGCTGGACAAGGACACGTCCGGCCTGCTGGTTGCCGCCAAGAACGACCGGGCGCACCGCAAGCTCGCCGCGCAATTCGCCGATCACGGCCGCAGCGGGCCGCTGCAGCGGCAATACCTGGCCTTCGTCTGGGGCGTGCCGGAGCGGCCGCGCGGCAGCATCGCCGCGCCGATCGACCGTCACCCGCATGCCCGCGACCGCATGGCGGTGCGCCCGAACGGCCGCGAGGCGGTGACCCATTGGGAGATCGTGGAACGCTATGCGGGCGCGGACGGCAAGCCGGTGGCGAGCCTTCTCGCCTGCGAACTGGAAACCGGCCGCACCCACCAGATCCGGGTGCATATGGCCCATGCCGGCCACCCGCTGCTGGGGGACGAGACCTATGCCTCCGGCTTCAAGACCAAGTCCGTGCTGCTCGCCCCCAAGGCGCGGGCTGCGCTGGAGGGTCTTGGCCGGCAGGCCTTGCATGCCCACATTCTCGGTTTCCAGCACCCCGTCACCGATGAAGAAATGAACTTCTGTTCGGAGCTTCCCCCCGAACTGGCCCGATTACGCCGGGCGCTGCAGGCGCCCACGCCCGCGCCGGACCGGAAAAAGCGCAAATAAGTCCGTCGTTTATCTCCCGCTTGGAGAGGGAACGAGCGGACGCCCGGCCGGGTTGTCGGTCACGGGGAGGTGACAGGAAGTTAACTTCCTTTCGACCCCCCCGGCCGATATGCTGCATGTGCGGTCGGTTTTTCGCGATCGCGAGAAGGCGCCGCTGGCTCGAGGGGAGAAGCGGTGGCCGACGCCAGCCGGGTTACCGGGGGCACTTGATAGGAGGGCGCGAAATGGCCCGTGCTGCGGCTCTGCCGTTGATCACCGCCGAAGGCGGTCTGTCCCGTTATCTCGATGAAATCCGGCGGTTCCCGATGTTGGAGCCGCAGGAAGAATACATGCTGGCCAAGAGCTGGCGCGAACACGGCGACCGTGATGCCGCGCACAAGCTCGTCACCAGCCATCTGCGCCTGGTCGCCAAGATCGCCATGGGCTATCGCGGCTACGGCCTGCCGATTTCCGAGATCGTCTCGGAAGGCAATGTCGGCCTGATGCAGGCGGTCAAGCGCTTCGAGCCCGAGAAGGGCTTCCGGCTCGCGACCTATGCGATGTGGTGGATCAAGGCCGCCATCCAGGAATACATCCTGCGTTCGTGGTCGCTCGTGAAAATGGGCACCACCGCGAACCAGAAGAAGCTGTTCTTCAACCTGCGCAAGGCCAAGAGCAAGATTTCCGCGTTGAACGACGGCGATCTGCGGCCCGACCAGGTCAAGATCATCGCCAAGCGGCTCGGCGTCACCGAAAAGGACGTCGTCGAGATGAACCGCCGCCTGTCCGGCGACGCCTCGCTCAACGCGCCGATCCGCGACGACGGCGATTCCGGCGAATGGCAGGACTGGCTCGCCGACGATTCCGCCGGCCAGGAGGACGTGCTGGCGCAGAGCGAGGAGATGGAGAACCGCCACAAGGCGCTGACCTCCGCCCTCTCCGTGCTCAACGATCGCGAACGGCGCATCTTCGAGGCGCGCCGCCTCGCCGACGATCCGGTGACGCTGGAAGAGCTCGCGGCCGAATTCGGCGTCTCGCGCGAGCGCGTGCGCCAGATCGAGGTGCGCGCCTTCGAGAAGGTGCAGAAGGCGGTGAAGAACCGCGTGGCGGCGCTGGAAACCCCGAAGGCGCCGGCCGCTCTGCCGGCGGCGTAACCGCACTTCGTTCGCGAATGAAATGGCCGGGCCGATGCCCGGCCATTTTTCTTTGGCCCGCCTCGCGCCTCACGGCACGTCGTCGTCCGCCGCCGGGCCGCCCTCGTTCTCCAGCCGGCCGATCTGCTTGACGTCGAGGCGCGAGAATTTCAGCCGCACGCCGGCGCCCATCCCCCCACCGTCCGCGATGAACACCGCGCCGAAATGCTCGAGCGCGCGGCGCACGGCGGCGACGTCGCGGCTTGCCGGCAGCAGCGCGGCGTCGTCGGCTTCCATCAGCTTCAGCGCGTCCGGCGCGACCTTCGCCTCGGCGGCCAGGACCTTCTGCGTGATGCCGGTCAGTACGCGCGCCGCCGCGATCAGGCGTCCGCTCATCCGGGTTTCGCTCATCGTGGCCCTCCGCAATCCTGCCCGATTGTCGTTCGCATTGCAGACAGGCGGATGCCGTTTGTCAAACAGCGACTATCGCCGTCATTCCGGGACGCGCCAAAGGCGCGAGCTTCGCTCGCGTTCCGGAACGACTGTGAGATCAATCCGGCTGGCAGCGGGCGCCCGCGATGGCATAAAGCCGTGCGGTCCCGAGCAGATGCGCGGTGAAAGCCAGGTGCTCGAACAGGGCCGCGAAGGCGCGGTCGCGGATATTGAGCCCGCCGGTAAAGGCGCCGAAGGCCGGCATCACCATGCGGCGGCCGTCGCTGACGAAACATTTGCGGCTGACGCGGCGCGCGCGCGTCGCGACCCGCGCCACGGGATGCAGGTGCCCGGCAATCTCGCTGCAGCCCGGCCGCTCCGAAGGCTCGTGCCGCAGCACGATGCCGCCGACCGACAGCGCCTGCACGAAGCTGCCGCCGATGCCGGCGGCCGGATCGGGATCGTGATTGCCGGACATCCACAGCCAGTCGCGGCCGCGCTGCAGAGCGCGCAGCGTTTTCCGATCGTCCGTAACGAGCCGGCCCGGCCCGTCGCCGTCGTGAAAGCTGTCGCCGAGCGCGACGACGATGCGCGGGTCGTAATGCGCGACGACGGCGCCGAGACTGGCGAGCGTGGAAGCGGTGTCGTAGGGCGGCAGCAGGTATCCGCGCCGCGCCGCGCTCGATCCCTTTTCCAGATGCAGGTCGGCGACGATCAGCATGCGCTGCGCCGGCCAGTACAGCGCGCCCGAACGGTCGGCGAGGAAGGTGTGGTTGGATAGATAAATCTCGCAATCGATACCTCCCCCTGAAAGGGGGAGATCGGCGTGCGCAGCACGCCGGGTGGGGGGCGATGCGAAGGATGACCCCTCCCCGGCGCTTCGCGCCGACCCTCCCCTTTCAGGGGAGGGAAAGTCACTCGGACCCACCCATCGCCTCCCTGACCAGTTCCGCTTCCGTCTCGGCCAGAAGCGCGTCCGCCGCCTCGCCATAGACCGGTTCGCGGCCGATCTCCAGCATCACGGGAACCGCGAGCGGAGAGACGTGCTGCAGCGGCTTGTGCACGATTCGGCCCCTGATGCGCGAGAGCATCTCGCCGAGCCGCCTGATGTCAAGCAGGCCCGTCGCGGCATCGGCGCGCGCGGCGCGCAGCAGGATATGGTCGGGCTGGTGCCGGCGCAGCACGTCGTAGATCAGGTCGGTGGAAACCGTCACCTGCCGACGCGACTTCTCCTTGCCGGGATGCCGCCGCTCGATCAGCCCGGCGATCACCGCATTGGCGCGGAAGGTGCGCTTCATCAGCGCCGTCTCCGCGAGCCAGGATTCCAGATCGTCGCCCAGCATGTCCTCGTCGAACAGGGCATCGAGCGAAAGCCCGCCGCGCGCGATGCGCAGCGCGACATCGCCGAGCCCCCAGACCGCCAGCGCGTATTCGTTGGCGACGAAACCGAGCGGGCGCAGCCGCGCGCGTTCGAGCCGGCGCGTCAGCAGCATGCCCAGCGTCTGATGCGCGAGCCGGCCCTCGAAAGGGTAGCAGACCAGGTAGTATTTCGAGGCGCGCGGGAAGGTCTCGACCAGGAGTTCGTCCGGCCGCGGAAGGCGCGAGCGCCATTGCTGGATGCCGAGCCATTCGCGCACCGGCTGCGGCAACGCCTTCCATTGCCCCGGCTGCGCCAGCAGGTCGCGCACGCGCGCGGCGAGATAGGTCGAGAGCGGAAACTTGCCGCCGGCATAGACCGGCACTTTCGGTTCGGCCGCATGCGTGCGCGAGACATACACCTCGTCCTCGACCAGCGCCTCGTATTTCAGGATTTCGCCCGCGAACACGAAAGTGTCGCCGGGCGACATGGTCTCGATGAAATATTCCTCGACCTGTCCGAGCAGGCGGCCGCCGCGTGCGATCGCCCCCGTATGCCCGTCCCCGCGGTGGCGCGAGCGCACGAGCTTCACCTTCAGCATCACCTCTTCCACGATGGTGCCGACATTCATGCGGTATTGCTGGGCGAAGCGCGGATGCGTGACGCGCCATTGCCCTTGCGCATCCTTGCGTATCTTCGCGTAGCGCTCGTAGGCCTTCAGCGCGTAGCCGCCGGTCGCGACAAAATCGAGAACGGCATCGAAGTCCGCGCGCGCGAGACCGGCATAGGGCGCGGCGCTGCGGACCTCGTCGTATAGTTCGTTCGCATCGAACGGCGCAGCGCAGGCGGTGCCCAGCACGTGCTGCGCCAGCACGTCGAGCGCGCCGGTGCGCAAGGGCGGGGTGTCCTGCGCGTTCTGCGCGACCGCCTCGATGGCCGCCGAACATTCCAGCACCTCGAAGCGGTTGGCGGGCACGAGGATGCCGCGCGACGGCTCGTCGAGCCGGTGGTTGGCGCGGCCGATGCGCTGGAGCAGGCGCGAGGAGCCTTTCGGCGCGCCGACATTGACCACGAGATCGACATCGCCCCAGTCGATGCCGAGGTCGAGCGAGGAAGTGCAGACCACCGCGCGCAGCTTCCCCTTCGCCATCGCATCCTCGACCTTGCGCCGCTGTCCGACCTCGAGCGAGCCGTGATGCAGCGCGATCGCGAGCCCGTCCTCGTTGAGATCCCACAATTCGCGGAAGATCATCTCCGCCTGGCTGCGGGTATTGACGAAGACGAGCGTGGTCCTGTGCTTTCCGATCAGGTCGTAGATCGCGGCATAGGCGTGGCGCGCGGTATGGCCGGCCCAGGGCAGGTATTCGCCCGGCGGCAGCATGGTGACATGCGGCGCGGCGCCCGCTTCCGCCACCACCAGGTCGGCGCGCGCGGGGACGACACCGCGCTGGGGCACCAGGAAGCGGCGCAGGTCGTCGGGCTCCGCGACCGTCGCGGACAGGCCGATGGTCTGAAGGCCGGGCGCCAGCGCGAACAGCCGCGCGAGATCGAGCGAGAGGAGATCGCCGCGCTTAGACAGCACCAGCGAATGCAGTTCGTCGAGGATCACACGCTGCAGCGAGCCGAACAGGAACGGCGCGTCGGCGGAGGCGAGCAGCAGCGCAAGCTGCTCGGGCGTGGTGAGCAGAATATCGGGCGGGTCGCGGCGCTGGCGCGTGCGCCGGGAGACCGGCGTGTCGCCGGTGCGCGTCTCGATGCGGATCGGCAGCCTCATCTCCGCGACCGGCGTCTCCAGGTTGCGCGCGATGTCGACGGCGAGCGCCTTCAGCGGCGAGATGTAGAGGGTGTGGAGGCCTTCGCGGCTTGCTCGGTGCAATCCCTCCCCCCCTGTGGGGGAGGGTGGCGAGGCGCGATGCGCCGAGCCGGGTGGGGGGTCGTTGTCGACAAGGCGGAAAACCTCACGACGACCCCCCTCCCGCCCCCCAGCGGCGGGCGACCACCACCACAAGGGGGGAGGCAACAATGACAATTCCACCAGCGGAGGCAGAAATACCCCCAGCCTCTTTCCGCCCCCCGTCGGCGCGATCAGCAGCGTCGAGCGTCCCGCGCGCGCGCGGTCGAGCAATGCGAGCTGGTGGGCGCGCGGCGTCCAGCCGCGCTGCGCGAACCAGCGCCGGAACCGGTCCGGGAGCGAAGCGGCGTCAGGGTGTTCGAGCAGGGTCACGCGGCGTCCTTGCAGGCGATGGTGTCGCGCTCGTGGCGGGTGCGGCGACCGCCAGCAGTCCGGGAACCGGCTGGCGCCCCTCGTCGCGCGAGGACGTGCGATCGAGCCGCGCCATCGCCAGGCCCGCCGCGTGCAGCATGTCCCGCACATAGCTTTCGGCATGCGCGAAGCGCAGCTTCTCCCCGAGCGCGATCCCCTCCCCCTCATGCGTCTCCAGCGTGAAGGCGAACAGGCCGTCCGGCGCCAGCACGCGCGCGATCGCCGCGAAGAGCGGCGCGAGATCGCGGCAATAGACGAAGACATCGGCCGCCACGACGAGGCGATGGCGCGCGTTGCACGCCTGCGCGTCCGCGAGATGCGCAGCGAGGTCGGCGAGACGCAGGCGGTCGTAGATTCCCTTCTTGCGTGCCTGCGCCAGCATGCCCTCGGACAGATCGACGCCTTCGAGCCAGTCGACCTGCGCGCGAAAAGCTTCGCCGGCGAGGCCGGTTCCGCAGCCGAGATCGAGCATGGAGCCGAAGTGCGGCGCGCGGCCGCCCGCGCGGCACGCCGCCAGCACGGCCTCGCGCAGGAGCGCCGGCGCGCGATAGTTGAGCGCGTCCACCAGCGCCGCGTCGAAACGCGGCGCGTAGCCGTCGAACAGCGCGCGGGTATAGGCCGACGGCATTTCCGCCGCCTCCGCCGCGCCGAGCCGCGCGAGATGCAGGGCCGCGCCGTGCCGGTCGGCCGGATCGGCGGCCAGCGCTTCGCGAAAGGCCGCCGCCGCTCCCGCCCGCTCGCCGAGCGTCGTGCGCATCTCGCCGAGCAGGAACCAGGCGGCGGCGAAGCGCGGGGCGAGCTCCAGCACTTGCACGAGCATGTCCGCGGCCGCCTCGGTGTCGCCCGCGGCCGCGCTCTCGCGCGCCCATTCGTAGCGGCGATCCGCGATCAGGTCTCCGGAAGACAGGTAAAGAGCCGGCACGGGAACCCTGGTTACCCTCGTCAATTCGCGCTTATGGCATATGTAGCATCCATGCGTCCCGAACGGCTTCTGCTTCCCACCCCCTCCGGCGTGTGCTGCGAGCGCGGCGGCTTTCACATCGACCCGACCCGGCCGGTTGAGCGCGCGCTGATCACGCATGCGCATGCCGACCATGCCCGGCCCGGCCACGGCGCCGTGCTGGCGACGCGGGAGACGCTGGACATCATGCGGCTGCGCTACGGACCGGATTTCGCCGGCACGACGCAGGCAATCGCCTACGGCGACAGCGTGCGGTTCGGCGACGTGACCGCAACCTTCCATCCCGCCGGCCACGTGCTCGGCTCCGCGCAGATCGCCGTGCAATGCGGCAGTCTGCGTATCGTCGCCTCCGGCGACTACAAGGACGTGCCCGACCCGACCTGCGTGCCATTTGAACTCGTTGCCTGCGACGTGTTCATCACAGAGGCGACATTCGGGTTGCCGGTGTTCCGGCACAGCGATCCGGACGCGGAAATCGCCAGGCTGATCCGCTCCACCGAATTGTTTCCCGAGCGCGCACATCTCGTCGGCGCCTATACGCTCGGCAAGGCGCAGCGCCTGATCGCGCTGATTCGCAAGGCCGGCTGCGACAAGCCGATCTGGCTGCACGGCGCGATGCAGGCCTTGTGCGATTATTACATGAGCCGGGGCGTCGATCTCGGGGAATTGCGCCCCGCCCGCGACGCGCCGAAAGATTCGCTGGCCGGCGCCATCGCGCTTTGCCCGCCTTCCGCGCTGAAGGAAGTGTGGTCGCGCCGCTTTCCCGAGCCGGTGACCGCCTATGCCTCGGGCTGGATGCGCACGCGGGCGCGCGCGCGGCAGAGCCTCGTCGAATTGCCGCTGGTGATTTCCGACCATGCCGACTGGGACGGTTTGCGCGCGACCATCGCCGCGACCGGCGCGTCGGAAATCTGGGTGACGCACGGACAGGAAGACGCGCTGGTGCATTGGTGCACGAGCAAGGGCCTGACGGCGCGCCCGCTCGCGATCGTCGGTTACGGCGACGAGGACGAGACGGATGGTGTCACTCCCTTTCCCTCCCCCCTTGTGGGGGAGGATGGCGAGGCGCAAAGCGCCGAGCCGGGTGGGGGGTCGTTGTTGTTCGAACAATCGTCCTCGCAACCACTCCCCTCCCGCCGCGCTGCGCACGGCGACCTCCCCCACAAGGGGGGAGGCAACAAGACAGAGAGCAGCGGCGACGCATCATGAAGCGCTTCGCGGAGCTCCTCGACCGACTCTCCTATGAGCCCGGGCGCAACAACAAGCTGCGCCTGATGACGGACTATTTCCGCCGCACGCCCGATCCCGACCGCGGCCATGCGCTCGCCGCGCTGACCGGCGCGCTGTCGTTCCAATACGCCAAGCCGAACATGCTGCGCAGCCTGATTGCCGAACGCACCGATCCGGTGCTGTTCGCGCTTTCGCGCGATTATGTCGGGGACACGTCGGAGACGATCGCGCTGATGTGGCCCTCTTCGCCTCTCCCCAGCGGTGAGCCGAGAGCTCCGCAGCTTTCCGAGATTGTTGAAACACTATCAATTCTCGGCAAGGCGGAGTTGCCGGCGCAGATCGCGCGCTGGCTCGATTCGCTCGACGAAACCGGCCGCTGGGCGCTGCTCAAGCTGGTGACGGGCGCGCTGCGCATCGGCGTGTCGGCGCGGCTGGCGAAAACCGCGGCGGCGGCGCTCGGCGACAGGGACGTCACCGAGATCGAGCTGATCTGGGCCGGACTCGCGCCACCCTATGCGGCGCTGTTCGCATGGCTCGAAGGCCGCGCGGACAAACCGGTCAATGCCGATCCGGCTCCGTTCCGGCCGGCCATGCTCGCGCATGCCATCGCGGACCCGGATTTCGACAGGCTCGACGAGGCCGAGTTCATGGCGGAATGGAAATGGGACGGCATTCGCGTGCAGGCCTCCGTCGGCCGCAATGCGCAGGGCGACCGCGTCATGCGCCTGTATTCGCGCACCGGCGAGGATATTTCGCGCAGCTTTCCCGATCTTCTGAATGCGCTCGTTTGCGATGCCTCGATCGACGGCGAACTTCTGATCCTGCGCGAGGGGCGCGTGCAATCGTTCAACGTCCTGCAGCAGCGGCTGAACCGCAAGGCGGTGACGCCAAGACTGCTGCAGCAATTCCCGGCGCATCTGCGCGCCTACGACCTGCTGCAGGAGAACGACGAGGATTTGCGCGAGCGGCCTTTCGCCGAACGCCGCCGGCGCCTGGAAGCGTTCGTCGCCCGCCTGAACGATCCGCGCATCGACATTTCCCCGCTGGTTCCGTTCGCGACCTGGGAGGCGCTGCGCGCGGCGCGTGCCGATCCCGCTTCCGCCGGCGCGGGCGCCGATGCCGACGCGGTGGAAGGGGTGATGATCAAGCGGCGCGATTCTCCTTACGTGCCCGGCCGGCCCAAGGGCCTGTGGTGGAAGTGGAAGCGTGACCCGTTCACGGTCGATGCCGTGCTGATGTACGCGCAGCGCGGCAGCGGAAAACGCTCCTCGTTCTATTCCGATTATACGTTCGGGGTCTGGAAACAGGGCCCGGACGGCGACGCGCTGGTGCCGGTCGGCAAGACCTATTTCGGATTCACCGACGAGGAGTTGCAGAGGATCGACCGCTTCGTGCGCAACAACACGGTCGAGCGTTTCGGCCCGGTTCGGGAGGTTGCACATACGCCGGAAAACGGACTGGTGCTGGAGGTGGCCTTCGAGGGCCTGCAGCGCTCGGCGCGGCACAAATCCGGCGTCGCCATGCGCTTTCCGCGCATCAACCGCCTGCGCTGGGACAAACCGCCGCGCGAAGCGGACCGGATCGAGGCGCTGGAAGCGCTGCTGACGCAGAGCGAAACCGCAGGCGCGGCCGGCGACGGGGCGCAATAATTGGCGCCGGAGCCCTTGCACGCCCCCGGCAATCGCCTACTTAATGGCGCTGCGCACCGACGCGCATGAGGCGAATCATGACCGTGCTTCCTCCGAACGAGACCCGGGATTCCGCAGCCGCCGGCACGCGGGCGCCGTCCACGGGCGGCGACACCCTGACGCGCTTCATCGGCGGATCGCCGCTGGCGGTGGCCGCGCGCCTCATCCTGCTCTCGATCCTGATCGGCGTGATCCTCTCCGCCTTCGGGCTCGACCCCTACAACATCATCCAGAGCGTGCAGCGGCTCATCATCCGCATCTGGGAAATGGGCTTCGACGCCGTCGAATGGCTGTGGCGGTATTTCCTGCTCGGCGCGGTGCTGGTGATCCCGATCTGGATCGTCGTGCGTCTGCTGAACGCACCGCGCGGACGCTAGCAGGCTGCTGAAAAAGTCTCGACGGCGAGGATGGCATGTGATTCCGTGGAATTGAAGCCACGGGATGCTTTGCCATGCGCGGACGAGGCGATCAGTCGGAAGGTCTGTTCTCTTACGTTCGA